>DAOUKL010000074.1:0-44685 GCA_034421335.1 Dehalococcoidia bacterium
GGCCGACCCGTTCATCGGTGTCCCTGAACGCGCCGAGGTCCTCGCCGAAGATGCGGACGCGCACCGGCGGGCAATCGGGCTCCGGCAGTTCCTCCTGCAGCAGGATGGGCGTCCAGTACCGCCGGAGCAGTTCGCCCATCGGCGTGCCGGGGCCCACCCTGCACAGCATCTCGGTCTGCTCAACGCTCAGCATCGCGTCCTCCTTACTCCAATTCTCCCCCTCTGGGGGAGACGCCGCGCAGTGGGCGGAGAGGGCTTGCCCCGAAGGCGTAGAGGACTCTTCCTCAGTCCTCCCTCAACCACTCCTCGTCCCACTCGAAGTCGGGATTGGTGTACGCCTCCTCCGGCATGAGCGAGGTGAGCCCGCGCTTGGCCAACTCCTCCTCGAACTTCTGCCGGATCCACGGGTCTTGCTCAGCGAACGGTATGATGCGGTGGGCGTCCGCCGCGGGGTTCGCTCCGGGCCTCGGCGCCCGGATGCGCAGTTGCCTGTTCTCGACTGTTCCGGAGTTGAAGTGCATGTGGTACCAGTGGTACGGCGGAACGAACACCGACCCTTCCTTCCACGGCGCCACCAGGTATTCCTTGCTGTTCTCAGCCCACATGAGCACGAACCCGTCGGCCTCCTGAACGCCGACGATGGTGACTCCCGCCGCGTGGCGGTGGCCCGCTCGATACCTGCGCGACGGCAGCACCATGAGGCTGGTGCTGAACGCCGAACCGGGGAAGAAGATGCCCCCTCCCAGCGCCAGGCGCCCGCCGCCCCCGTACGTCTCCAACTTGTCCCACACCGACAGGTCCGGGAAGAAGTTGCCGTACCACCGCAGGCGGCCGGGCCGCTGCGCAGGCGGCGGCGTTCCGGCGGCCTGTGCGGTCTCCGCTGCCGTGCCGACGCCCATCGACCGCGCTCCCGACGAGAAGCTCGCCTGGCCCGTCAGCTGCACCGGGCGCGCAGCCGCCGAGTAGAACTTCGCCTCGTTGCCGTACAACTGGCTCAGGTCGACGTAGGGGTTGTTGAAGAAGTAGTCCTCACTGGGGTTCGTCCCCATCGCCATAGGCAGCAGGTTCACGTGGAGCGTTATTGCCGGCTGATCGCCCCGGGCGTTACTCAACTCGTAGTTGTAGTTCACCGGGATGCGGAACAGGCTGTGCTTCTGCCACTCGAACGTGACCTTCGGCTGCCCCTCGGCCCACACGCTGGCGATGCCGTTGCCCTCGAAGACGTAGATGACTTCTTCGAGCGCCATGCGGAAGGGCGGAATCGTCGCGCCGGGGGGAATCTCCAGCACGTGGACGTGCTCGATGCCGCGATGGCCCTCGAGGCTGATGACGGCGCCGGGGCAGCCGCGCAACTCCCACCAGCCGCGCTCCAGCGTGCGGGCGTCCTCGATGTAGTAGCCCCGGTGGACGGGCACATCCTGCTTCGCCAGCCAGCCGTCGTAGGCGTGGTTGCGCCAAAAGTCGATTACTTCGGGAAGAGCCGCCTCTGTAGTCATAAGTCCTCCTGCCGGCGTCCGCGGTGTTGTCGGACGTCGGGAAACGATGCTCAACGTAGCAGGGGCGTCGCGCCGGCGGAAGGAACGAGGCTCCGGCGCCGACGGAGGAGACTGCGCTGAGCCGGACGCGGGCCGCGCCTCCGGCCCGCTGCTGCGCTCGGACAGTACCCCGCGTCTCGCGCGGTTGTCAAACAAGCGCAAGCGCCTATAGACCCTCTTCCCCGAAGACGTGGGAGGGCCGATGAGAGGGTGGACTGGCCCCCTCCCCTGTCTTCGGGGAAGGGCTGGGGCAAGGGAGGCGAATCACCGCATCGAGCGCGCGACCCGCGCGACGCCCTCGGCGAATTGGACGGTGGGACGCCAGCCCAATTCGCGCTCGGCGAGCGTCGCGTCGAGGCAAATGCGCCGGACGTCGCCGGGGCGCTCCGGGCCGTAGCGCGGCTCGCCCTCGTAGCCCGTCGCGGCGGCGCACGCGTCGAACACTTCCCGCACCGTCACGCCAACGCCGGAACCGATGTTGAATGCTCCGTCGCCATCCATCGCCATCGCCAGCAGATGGGCGCGCACGAAGTCGTCGACGTACACGTAGTCTCGCTCGTGGAGCCCGTCGCCGTTGATGGTCGGCTGCTCGCCGGCGAGCATCGCGCCGATGAAGATGGAGACGACGCCGGCCTCGCCGTGGGGGTCCTGCCTCGGACCGTACACGTTGGCGCCGCGGAGAATGACGTAGCGCATCCCGGATAGCTGGCTCATCGCCAGCACGTACGCCTCGCCGGCGGCCTTCGACGCGCCGTACGGCGACAGCGGGCGCACGGGGTGGGCTTCGTCGGCGGGCAGCCGTTCGGGCTCGCCGTAGAGCGCGCCGCCCGTCGAAGTGAAGACGATCCTTCCGACGCCGTGGGCCGCGCACTCACGCAGCACGTTCAGCGTGCCAAGCACGTTCACCTCGGCGTCGAGCTGCGGGTCTCGGACGGACACGCTGACGCTGGATTGCGCGGCGACGTGGAAGACGGTTTCGGGCGCGGCCGCGGCGAACGCCGCGGCTAGCTCCGGCCCGCTGATGTCGACCTGGTGGAGGGCTGCGGCTGGGTTGGCGTTCGCCGCTTTGCCGGTCGAAAGGTCGTCGACGACGGCGACGTCGTGGCCGGCTTCCACCAGCGCATCGACGACGTGGGAGCCGATGAACCCCGCCCCTCCGGTAACGAGAACTCTCATGCCGGGAGGATATCCGATTCGCCTTCTGCGGAGAGGGCCTGCTCCACATGGGGAGGGCAAGGGGCTGGGGTGTATAGTGGCGCCACCCCTTATGAACGCGAACCCGCCCGAAGCATCCCCAACCGCTCCGCCGGGCGGCGAAAGCCCTCGGGTGTCGCTCAATCCGCTGCGGTACAGGGACTTCCGCATTCTGTGGGGCACGACGGGACTGGTCGCGGGGGGCGTCTGGTTTCAGCAGGTTACGCTCGGCTGGCTGGCCTACGACCTGACCCGCAGCCCCCTGCACGTCGCCGGCGTCGTCGGGATTCGCACCCTTCCGCTGCTTCTCTCGCCCATCACCGGCGTCATCGCCGACCGCGTCGACCGCAAGCGGCTCCTGATGGTCGACCAGGCGCTGGTCACCGTGCTGGTGTTCTGCTTCACCGCCCTGCTGTTCCTCGATCTCGTGCAGGTATGGCATCTGTACGTGTTCGCGGTGCTGTTCGGCGTCCTGTGGGCGGCCAACAACCCGGTGCGCCAGGTGCTGGTCGCCAACACCGTGCCGCGCGAGGCGCTCATGCAGGCGGTGGCGATGAGTTCGATGGCCTTCAACGCCATGCGCGCGCTGGGGCCGGCCATCGGCGGGTTCGTCATCGCCTACTTTGGGCCCGACATCAACTTCCTCATCCAGGGTCTGCTGTTCCTCGCCGCGCTGCTCATCGTCGCGCGGTTGCGGACGCCGTACTACACGGCCGATCGAGCGGCGCGGGCGAGCTCGCCGCTGCGCAATCTCGCCGAGGGCTTCCGGCACGTCCTCCGCGACCCGGTAACGCGCATCGTCGCCGCCATGTCGTTCGGCCTCTCGTTCACCACGATGGCGGTCGTCTTCAACCAGCTGCCGGTGTACGTGGCCGAGGCGCTCGGCAACGACGACGGCACGCAGTTGGGGCTGCTCCTGATGGCGATGGGCATCGGCGGCCTGCTCGGCACGGGCGTCATCGCCGTGTTCACGCGCACCCGCCGGAAGGGGCTCGTGGCGTCGGCGGCGTTCGCGGGGTCGGCGCTGTGCGTCGTCATCCTCTCGCAGAACACCCTGCTCTGGGTGGCGATGGCGGCGCTCGTCGTTCAGCAGTTGTTCGGTCAGGTGGTGATGACGACCCACATGACCGCCATCCACACGGTGACGCCGGACTCGCTACGGGGACGGGTGATGGGGGTGTACCAGATGGAGATCGGGATGATGCCGTTCGGCGGCTTCATCGCCGGCGCCGTGGCGACGGCCTACGGCGTCGACAACGCATTCCTCATCGCCGGCGGCGCCGGGCTGGTCATCATCGCGGCAGCCTCGGTCGTCTTCCCACGCTACCGCCGGCTCCAGTTGTAGGGCGGGTCCCTCTCCCCCGGGGGAGGGGGTTGGGGGGTGTAGTAACCTAGAAATTCCCCATGCGCCAAAGCCCAGGGCCCGAACAGCGCACGCGCGCCGGAGGACGCTCCGGGTGGAGAGACACGTTCTACTCGCTCTCCTACCGCAACTTCCGGCTGCTCTGGTTCGGCACCGTGTTCATGAGCGCTGGGACTTGGATCCAGCAGATCACCATCGGATGGCTGGCGTTCGAGATGACCGGCTCGCCCCTGCAGGTGTCGATCGTCCTCGGACTGCGCGCGACGCCGATGCTCGCCGCGCCCCTGGCCGGCGTCGTTGCGGACATGTTCGACCGGCGCCGGGTGCTCCTGATCGACCAGACGTACCTCTCGGCGCTGGCGCTGGGGTTCGCGCTGTTGCTCATCTTCGACGTTGCGGAGTTGTGGCACCTGTATGCGTTCTCGTTCTTCTCCGGCGCGGGGTGGGGACTGATGAACCCGCTGCGCCAGACGCTGGTGGCCAACTCCGTGCCCCGCGAAAGGCTGATGAACGCCATAGCCCTCAACTCCATGGCGTTCAACTCGATGCGCATGATCGGGCCCGGCATCGCCGGAGGCATGATCGCCCTCTTCGGCGCGGAACTGAACTTCGTGCTCCAGGCGGTCGTGTACAGCGTCGTCATCTTCCTGGTGCTGCCTTACAAGGCGGAGTTCGCGGAGAGCCGCGAGGGCCGGAAGCAGCAGTCTCCGGCAGCCGACCTTCGGGAGGGGTTGGTCTACGTGCTCCGCAATCCGGGCGCCCGCTACGCCGTGCTCATGAGCTTCATCCCCACGATGACGCTGATGGCGTTCATCCAGACGCAACTGCCCGTGTTCGTGGCCGTCGAACTCGGCGACCCGAACGGCGACCTGCTCGGTCTGATGGGAGTGGGCATGGGCGTCGGCGGGTTCATCGGGGCGGTGTTTGTGGCGCGGTTTTACGCCATCAAGCACAAGGGGCGGTTGTCGATCGCCGCTGTCGTCGGCGGGGCGGTGGCGCTCATCGCGCTCTCGCAGGCGCAGTTGTGGTGGGTCGCATGGCTCGTGCTCGTCGTGCAGCAGATGTTCTTCATCATGGTGATGACGACGAACAACTCCATCCTGCAGAGCGTGACGCCCGACTACATGCGCGGGCGCGTGATGGGCATCTACATGCTCGACGTCGGCATGCAGCCGGTGGGTGGCGTCGTGGCCGGCGTGCTGGCGACGTACTACGGCGTCTCGTTCTCGTGGCTGTGCGGCGGAGCTGCGGGCTTGGTTGCGGTCATCGCCGTCGCAGTGCTCGCGCCCTCCTTCCGCCGCCTCACCGTCTAGCTGCCTGGTCCCCTCTCCCGTCCGCGGGGGAGGGCTAGGGAGGGGGAACCGCCGCGGCCACCGCAGCCGCGAGGTCGGCGTCCCGCTCGGGGGGGACCGTGCGCAGGTCGAGCAGCAGACGATCGCCCTCAATGCGTCCGACGACCGGCGGTTCGCCGGCGCGCAGCCGCCGCGCTGCTTCGTCCGGGCCGCCCGCCGACGCGGGATCGATCAGCACGACGCGGGACGGCAGCCCGTCGGTTGGGCGGCTGCCCCCGCCGAGCGCGGAGAAGGCGTCGGCGACGGCTGCGGCAGGGCCGATCCGCTGCGCGAGCGCAGTCGCGCGCAGGTCGAGCTCCTCGCGGGAGGCGGCGATCATCCGCCAGACGGGCACGCGCTCCATCGCCTCTCCGCGCACGTAGTGGAGCAGCGTCTCGTGGAGGGCGGCGAGCGTGAGCTTGTCGGCGCGCAGCGCCCGCGCGAGGGGATGCGCGGCGAGTTTGGCGACGAGATCCGCCTTCCCGGCGACGATCCCGGCCTGCGGTCCTCCGAGGAGCTTGTCCCCCGAGAAGAAGACGAGTCCCGCGCCAACGGCGAGGCTCTCCTGCGGCATCGGTTCGCGGCCGATGCCGAACTGCCCCGTGTCGAGCAGCGCACCGGAGCCGAGGTCGTGCAGTACGGGGACGCCGCGCGCGGCGCCGACGGCTGCGACGTCGGCCGGTGTGGGTTCGTGCGTGAAGCCGACGACCTGGAAGTTCGAGCGGTGCACGAGGAGGATGGCGGCTGTGCGCTCGGTTATGGCGCGCTCGTAGTCGCGGGCGTACGTGCGGTTGACCGTGCCGACCTCAACGAGGGCCGCGCCGCTCTGCGCCAGCACGTCGGGGATGCGGAAGCCGCCGCCGATCTCGCTCGCCTCGCCGCGTGAGACGATCACCTCCCTGCCCGCAGCCAGCGCCGCGAGCCCGAGCAGCATGGCGCCCGCGTTGTTGTTGACCGCCAGGGCGTCCTCCGCGCCGATCAACTGCCGCAGGAGGCGCGCTATCGCCGTGTGCCGCGACCCGCGCCTGCCGTCGGCGAGGTCGAGTTCCAGGTCGGAGTAGTCGCGGGCCGCGGCGGCCGCGGCCTGCAGGCTCTCTTCGGAGAGCGGCGCCCGGCCCAGGTTGGTGTGGAGGATGACTCCGGTTGCGTTGATGACGGGCGACGGCCACTGCGCCCGCTCGGCCCGCAGGCTCGCGGCGACGGCCAGCGCCACGTCCGCCGCGGTCGGAGGCGGCGCGCCCCGGGCGACGGCCTCGCGCGCCCGCGCGATGCGCTCGCGCACGGCGTCGACGACGATGTCGCGGCGGCTCTCCGCCATCAGGCTGGCGAGCGCAGGCTCGGCGAGCACGCGGTCGACGCTGGGGATGTCGCGGAAAGGCGGGGTGGTCATGCGCCCCATATTAGCGCGAGCGGGCATGGCGCGGGGCATATAATCGCCCCGGCGCCGAGGTGGCGGAATGGCAGACGCAGCGGACTTAAAATCCGCCGTCCCCCAGGGACATGTGGGTTCGAGCCCCACCCTCGGCACCACTTACCCTTCGGCGCCATTTCCCGGACATGTGGGTTCGAGCCTCATCCCTCGGTGCCTGGGGCCTTACAGTTACGGAATCACTCCCGTAACGCACGCGTGTTCGTCGAACGCCCAGAGGCTCGCCAGCAGCGCGTCGACGCGCTCCGCCGGCAGGACACCGTCGGCGAGCCCACGGAACTTCACCTCGATTTCGGCGTCCGACAGGGGGTTCGCGGCGTTGCCGCGCGCGTTGTCGATGTCGACGGCGTACCGCCTACCGCCGGCCTCGGCCTCGATGCGCGCAGACTGCGCTCCCGGAAACCGGGCGGTCATCGCGGGGTCCTCGCTCACGCGGACGCGCGCCATCAGCTCCTGGACCGCGGGGTCGCCGATGCGCTCGTCGGTGAACTGGCGAGCCGTCGCCTCGCCGTCGAGCAGCGCGACCGCGACGAGGTAGGGGATCGAGTGGTCGGCGGTCTCGCGGTCGTGCACGCGCCACTTGTCGGGGTCGGCGGAACTCGTAACCGCCTGCCGGTAGCTCGTCACATGGATGCTCGCGGGGACGGCGCCGTCGAGCTGCTCGCGGAGGCCGAGCGCGGCCCAGATGGCGGCCTGCGCGTTGAACTGGGCGGGAAACGCCTTGATGCTGGAGAGGCCGGTGTGGAACGGCCCATCAACGCCGCCGAGCGACGGCAAGGGAGTGCGCTCGCCGAGGATTCCCGCGAGGCCGCTGTCGCCATAGAACGCCTCAGCAGGGCCGGTCATGCCGCGTGCGGCGAGCCGCGCGGCGAAGACGCCGGCCTGCGCGGCGTTGGCCGCTGATCCCGCCTTCCACATCGACAGCGCGCCGTCGCGGGCGATCCGCAGACCGAGGTTTGCGGTGAGGGCAATGGCGATAGCATGTCCCGTCCGCTCGGCGTCGAGCCCAAGCGCCTTAGCGGCCCCCGCCGCCGACCCAAGGGCCACGTGCAGCGAGTGGTCGATGAGCTTGGCCGAAGGTTTGTGGCGTTCGTTCAGCCCGCAGAACACCTCGTAGGCGGCGACCATCGCCGTGAGCGCGTCGCGTCCGCTCAGCCCTTGGGCGTCGGCTAGCGTCAGCACGGCGGCGATGGTGTCGCTCGGGTGTCCGCCCTCCAGCGCGAAGTAGGTGTCGTTGAAGTCGAGGTACCGGACCATGAGCTCGTTGGCGAACACCGCGAGTTCCGGCGTCGTGCGCTCGCCGGTGAGCCACACCCGCGCCGGGTTCGGCGCGGACGCCTCGCGCGCGAGTTCGCGGGCGATCGCCACGGGCTGGCCGTCGCGCCCGCCGAGCGCGCAGCCAACGGTGTCGACCAGACGCGTCTTCATGCCGCGCCGCGCCTCCCGGGGAATGGCGTCGTAAGTCAGCCCGGCGACGTAGCCGCTCAGGTGCTCCGTAAGGGCGTCCATGGCGGCATCCTAGCAGTCGCAGTCTATGAGCGCGGTCTCGCCCCCTCCCTCCGTGGGGGAGAGCTGGGGGAGGGCTGCCCCGCTTGCGGCGGACGCGGGGCGCGCCTAGGATGCGGCAGCGAACCAGGAACGAGGAGGCGCCCCATGACGCTCGTGCTTGCCGACGACGATGCCGCCCGCGTGATGCCCATGTCTCTCTGCATCGAGGCGATGGAGACGGCCTACCGCGACTATGCGGCAGGGGCGGTGAACATCCCGCGCATCCGGTACATCAGCCCCACCTCGACGCCGGGCCGCGTCTACGGCTCGAACATCCACATCGGCACGACGCCGTCGTACGACACGGCGGCCATCCGCGTCGGCGGGAGCGCCCGCGGCGACGCCCCGGGCTCGCAGGGCGAGCAGTCCCCGCGCTACGCAAGGCGCAACTGGGGCTTCATCATCATCATCGACATGCAGACCGGGCAGCCGCTGGCGTTCATCCAAGAGTTCTGGCTGTCCGGCATCCGCGTCGGAGCGACGTCCGGCGTCGCCGCGAAATACCTGGCGCCGGCGGGCGCGAGCACGGTGGGCATGTTCGGCAGTGGCAAGCTGGCCCGCACGGACCTCGAAGCGCTCGTGCAGGTGCGGCCCATCCGCAGCGTGAAGGTCTACAGCCCCACGAAGGAGCACCGCGAGGAGTTCGCCCGCGAGATGGAGCAGCAACTCGAGGTCGAGGTTACGCCCGTCGACAACCCGCGCGAGGCGATGGCGGGGACAGACATCGTCTGCTGCGCCACGAACGCCGGGTACGTAAGCGGCAAACCGGTGTTCGACGGCGAATGGCTGGAGCCGGGGCAGTTCGTCATCTCGCTGCAGAACAGCGACGCCAACTTCAAGAAGAGCGAGGTGGACGAGACGACGTTCGCGCGCAGCAGCTTCATCTGCATCAACGACCGGGATAGTGTGTACTCGAACGGACAGCGCGAACTGCTCGACCCCATCGAGGCGGGGATCGTGTCGTGGAACCGCATCTGCACGCTCGGCGAGGTCGTGGCCGGGACCAGCACGCTGGAGGCGAAGCCGGGCGACATCGTGTACTACAAGAACAGCACCGGCATGGGAATCCAGATGTCGGCGGCGGGGGCGCTCATCTACCGCAAGGCCGTCGAGGCCGGCGTCGGCCACGAGATACCCACCGAGTGGTTCGGCAGCGACCTCTCCGCCTGGAACAACCGGGGGTTCTACCCTTCCGCGTAGCCTCGACTGGCCCCCTCCCCCGGAGACGGGGGAGGGCTGGGGAGAGGGCAGCACCCAAAGGACGCCCTCCCGTCATTCCCGCGAAGGCGGGAATCTCGCGGCCTTTGGGGAGGGAACGAGGTTCCTGCTTCCGCAGGAACGACGGACAATCCCCTCCTGAGGGAGATGCCCGAAGGGCAGAGGGCGCCCTACAGCCCGTACAGGCGCGCGGGGTTCGTCGAGAGGATCTTCTCTTTCGCCGCCTCGCTGATGTCGTTCACCGTGTCGCGGAATACGCCGATGGCGTCGGTCTCGCTCGATATGTCGGTGTGACCGTAGTCGGTGCCGATGACGATGTTGTCCTCGCCGGCGTACTTGAGGATGAACGGCAGATCGTCGTCGGTCTCGCACGCGGCGTAGATGCGGTACTCCGCGCAGATGTCGTCGGGCAGCTTGCGCCCCGACTTCCGTCCGCGCCGGCGCGCCTCCTTCACGATCCAGGGCACCCACTGGGCGCTGACTTCGACGAAGCCCCATCGCAGCCTGGGGAAGAGGAGCGGGACCTCGCTCATGATGTACTCATGGCAGCTGAGCACCGTCGGGGCGCGGAGCGGCGACAGGCTCGAACCGAAGTCGTACGGCGACTTCAGCCGCTCCGCGAGCCACGGGTCGCCGTTGGAGACGTGCACGACGACCGCCATATCGAGGCGCTCGGCCTCCTCGTAGATGGGGTAGAAGTAGGGGTCGATGAGGTGCCTGCCCGCCTCGTGGGCGCGCAGGCAGACGCCGACGCCGCCGTTGTCGCGCGCGGTCCGCATCTCCCGGATCGACTCCGACAGCGTCATCGTCGGCACCACGCACGTCCACTTCAGCCGGCCTCCGCCCTGGCGGTGAACGTCGGCCATCCAGCGGTTCCAGGCGCGGCAGAGCGCCGCTTCCGTCTCCGGACGATCGGCGATCTGGGTGATCCAGAGCGTGTTGTGGAGCACCTGCACGTCGACGCCGAGGGCGTCCATGTGGTCGAGCCGCAGTTGAACGTCGTCGAGTTCGCGGGCCGAAACGGGAGTGACGACGTTGTAGCCTGACTTCCGCGAGAACTCCTCGAGCTGCTTCTCGGAGAGCGTCGGGAGCTTGGTGCCGCGCACCTTCCCGTCGATCACCCAGAACTCCTGCTGCGGGCGGTCGGGGGACGTGTAGAGCGCCGGGCGGAAGCGCTGCTCGTCGTCTTCGAGGTAGTCCCACGTTCGGGGGGACTCGACGACGTGGGCATCGGCGTCGATGGTTCGCAGGCCTATCTCGGTGGTCACGGGGTGCTCCTTTCAGGGGGAACCTCGGCGCAGTATACCCCCCGACGGCGGCCCTACACGAGACGCCCGCCGTTGACGTCGAGCACCGCGCCGGTGATGTACGACGCGGCGTCGGACGCAAGGAAGAGCGCGGCGGAGGCGATTTCGCCGGGAGTCGCCGCGCGGCCCAGCGCCGCCGTCTGGGCGATGGGAGCGCGTCCCCGCGCGTAGGGGTGAACGGGCGCACGGTCGGCGTGGTCGACCGAGCCGGGGGCGACGGCGTTGACGCGCACGGGCGCCCACTCCATCGCCATCGTTCGGGTGAGGGAGATGACGCCCGCCTTGGCGGCCCCGTAGGCGCCGTTGTTCGCGCTCGGGCCCTGCCCGGAGATGGACGCCAGATTGACGATGGCGCCCGCGCCGCGCTCGATCATCGATGGCGCCAGCGCGCAACTGCACAGGAACACGCTCTGGAGATTGAGGCGAAGCGACTCCTGGAAGTCGCGGGGCGACAGTTCGAGCAAGGGGCCCATCTTGAACGTCTCGCCCCAGGTCGCGCCCGCATTGTTCACGAGGATGTCGACTCGCCCGAACTCCCGCAGGGCGGTCGCCGCCATCTCATCGACCTGGGCGGGGTCCCGCACGTCGGCGAGCACGCCGACAGCCCTGCGGCCCAGCGCTTCGATGTCCTCGACTACGGGGGCGAGGGGGCGGTGGATGCGCTCCGTGCCCCCTGACACCGGCTCCGGTTCGCGCGCGACGGCGACCACGTCCGCGCCGTGTTCGGCGAGCGTCACGGCGATGGCGCGTCCGATGCCCTGGCTCGCGCCGGTGACGACTGCGACGCGGTCGGTGAGGTCTATGTTCGCCATGCTGCAGCCCTCCTCCGGAACGGGAAAGCTCAGTCTAGATCGGGATGATCGTCGCGCCAAGCGCGATCTCGAGCATGAGGGCGATCCCGAAGGCGACGCTGGCCGCGCCGGCGACGCCCGCAATCGCGGAGTTGAACACCGGCGCCCGGCTCGTCAGCGCAAACGGCACGCCCAGCACGATCGTGAGCGCTCCCATCGAGATGACCGTGCCGACGCCGAACAGCACGAGGTAGCCGACGCCGATCCAGAGCGCCTCGACCTGCGGCAGCAGCACGAGCATCACCGCCGCGCTGCCCGCCAGACCGTGCACGATGCCGATCCAGTACGACTTCAGGCGGAGCGCGGGCGGCCCGGCCAAGCGCGGGCCGTGTTGCGTCTCCATGTCCTGCTCCTGCCCGCTGCGGTGCGTCGCGTGGATGTGAACGTGCGGATGGCTCTCCTCGAGGTGACTGTGCACGTGGAGGCGTCCCCGTTTCAGATTCCAGAACACCTGCGCGCCGAGCAGGACGAGCATGATGCCGACGCCGAACTCGAAAACGGGCGCCACCGACTCGTAGCGGTCGAGGACTGCCTCCTTGAGGATGAGGATGACGACGCCAAGAACGAGCAACGGCGTCGTGTGGCCGAGCCCCCACGACGCGCCAACCCACAGGCCGCGGAGGGGGTTGCGGTGCTCCACCGCGATGGTCGTTACGGCGACCACGTGGTCTGCGTCGGTGGCGTGCTTGAGACCGAGCAGGAAGCCGAGGGCGAGCGCGGCCCACGCGCCGGAACTGATGTCTATCATGCTAAGGTCTCCTCCCCGCCGGAGCGTGCCCGTGGCCGCTGTGGGAGTGCGCAGTGTCCCTGCCGCAGTCCGCGCACAGCCCGCTCATGGTGAAGTGCTCGGTGTGGAGGTCGAACCCTGTCTCCCGCCACAGTTTCTCCCGCAATTCCGCGAGCGTCTCCGGCTCGATGTGAAAAGTGGCGCCGCAGTGCTCGCACACCATGTGGGCGTACCGCTGGCCTGGAGCGGCGTACTCATAGTGACTCACGCCGCCGACGTTCACCTCGTTGATGAGGTGCAGGCGCCCCAGGAGGTCGACGGCGCGGTAGACGGTCGCGATATCAATCTGAGGGTGCGTCTCGCGCAGGCGGGCGGCGATCCGGTCGACGGTTACGTGGCCGCCCAGTTCGCGGATGGCGTCCATCACGGCGGCGCGCTGCACGGTGAGGCGCCGCCCGGCGGCCTTGATGGCGCCGGCAGGGCCTATGCTCTCTTGCGATGCCATGCTATTGCGAATATTCGCAAAACGCGCCAGCGACGTCAAGGGGCGGCGTAGAACGCTTGCCTACCGGCGGGGGTTTCGATAGTGTCGCCTGCGCCTCGGCGGGAGGCGACACTATGCGCGGAACTGCTTGATGATCGAGGTCGACCACGTATCCAAACGCTATGGCGAAGTGGAGGCGGTGCGCGACGTCGCCTTTCGCGTGGACGCGGGCGAGGTCGTGGGGTTCGTGGGGCCGAACGGCGCCGGCAAGACCACGACGATGAAGATCATCGCCTGCCTGACCCCGCCGACCTCAGGCGCCGCGCGGGTGGACGGCTTCGACACCGTCGAGCGCTCCGGCGACGCGCGCAGGCGGCTGGGCTACCTGCCGGAGACTGTCCCGCTGTACGCCGACATGACCGTCCGCGGGTACCTGACGTACATGGCCGCATTGCGCGACGTGTCGAAGCGCAGCCGCGCCGCCCGCGTCGCCGAGGCCATCGAGGCTGTGGGGACGCAAGAATACGCCGACAAGCGCATCGGCGCGCTTTCGAAAGGCTACCGGCAGCGAGTGGGCATCGCGCAGGCGGTGCTCCATGAGCCCGCGGCGGTCGTGCTGGACGAGCCGACCAGCGGCCTCGACCCCGCCCAGCGAAGCGAGATGCGGTCGCTCATCGCCGGGCTGGGCAAGGAGCGCGCCGTGCTGTTGAGCAGCCATATCCTGTCGGAGGTGGCGCTCGTCTGCGACCGGCTGGTCGTCATCGACCGGGGGCGGATCGCGGCGGACGGAAGCCTGTCGGCCATCACGGAGGCGGCGGGGCTGCCGCCGGGTTCGACGCCGGAGCGGGTGTTCCTGGCGCTGACCGGCGCGGGAGAGAGCGCAGAGCCGTGAGGAAGACGCTGCTCATCGCGCGCCGGGAGGCGACCGCTTACCTCGCGTCGCCCGGCGCCTACGTCATCATCGCGGTTTTCACGGCGATTACGGGCTTCCTGTTCGTCGACGGCGTCTCCGCGCCGTTCCCGGAGGCGACGGTCGACCGGTATGCGGGGGCGGTCATCTTCAGCATGGTGTTCCTCGGGCCGGCGCTCACGATGCGCCTCTTCGCCGAGGAGCGCCGGCTCGGGACCCTAGACCTGTTGTTGTCGTCGCCGGTGAGCGACTGGCAGGTCGCCGCGGGCAAGCATCTGGGAGCGCTGACCCTCTACACGCTGATGCTCGCCGCGACACTGCCGTACGCAGGGCTCCTGTACTGGCTGGGGACGCCGGACACGGGCCCGGTGGCGACGGCGTACCTGGGCATGTTCCTGTACGGGTCAGCCGCGCTCGCGGTCGGACTCTGGGCGTCGTCGCTGACGGCGAACCAGGCGGTTGCAGCAGTCGTGGGCGTCGGGGCGCTCGTGCTGCTGTCGGCGACGCAACTGGCGGCGGAGACGACGAGCGGGTGGGTTTCGGCGGCGCTGGCGGAAGCGTCGATGGCCGCTCGGTTCGCCGACCTGCGGCGCGGCGTGCTCGACGTCGCGGACGTCGTCTACTACCTCAGTCTGGTCGCGCTCTTCCTCTTCCTCGCCGTGCGGTCGATCGAGAGCAGGCGGTGGGTATGACAGCGCTGTCAACCGTCGGAGGCGCCCGGTGAGGCGCGCCGCATCGCTGCTCGGCGCGCTCACGCGGCTGTTCGACGCCGCGCCGTTCACCACTGCGGCGGGCGCCGTCGGCGCAGTCGCGCTCGCCGCCGGGGCGGCAGGCGCGCTCGCGGCCCCGGAACTGGCGTCCACCGGCGCCTGGCTCGCGTGGGCGGGCGCCGGGCTGCTCCTGCTGGCGCTGCTCGACGCATTGCGGCGGTCGACCTCGCCGTCCGCGCGCCGGCGGCGGCGCTACGGACTGAGCGCGGCGCTGATGCTGGCCACGCTCGTCGCCGCCCTTGGGCTCGCCAACTACCTGGCGTTGGAGGCTGGCTTGCGGGCGGATACGACGTTCTCACGGCAGTTCACGCTCGCCGAGCAGACGCGCGCCGCGCTCGACGGCCTAGAGCACGACGTCCAGGCGACAGCCTTCTTCGTCGACCGTTTCGAGGACGCCGACCCGGTGCAGAGCGCGTTGCGGACGCGGACGGAAGACCTGCTGCGGGAGTTCGCGCGCACGGCGCCCGGGCGCTTCTCCTTCCAGTTCGTCGACCCTGAGACCAACCCGACGCTCGCGAGCGAGAAGGGAATCAACCGCTATCCGGGGGTGCTGTTCGAGGCGCCGAGCGCCGGGAGGCGCTACTTCGCCGCCGCCGCCAGCAACGTCGAGCAGGCGTTTCTCACGGGCATTCTCGTCGCCGGCGGGACCGACCGGAAGACCGTGTACGTGCTGACCGGACACGGAGAGCTCGACTTGGGCGACGGCGCCGCGACGAGCAACCGGGGGTTCGCCGCCGCCGCCGAAGGGCTGCGGAACGACAGCTACCGGGTTGCTCCGCTCAACCTGCAGGCGGCCGGCGAGACGCCGGAGGACGCCGCGGCGATCGTCATTCCGTCGCCCAAGACCGCCGTTTCGCCGGACGAGCGGCGGGCGCTCTCCGCATACGTAAAGGGCGGTGGGGGCGTGCTGGCGCTGCTGGAGCCGGACAGCGACGAGACGTGGCGGGCCTGGGCGCGCGAGTGGGGCGTCAACGTCTCCGGCCTCTACGTCATCGACCTGCAAAGCCACGTCGCCGGCGCGCCGGGCGTGCCGCTGGTGGGGCCGTTGCAGTACGCCGCGCCCTACGTTACGGGACCGCTCGACGCGACCCTCTTCCCCGGCCTGGCGCCGGTCGGCCTGACGACCGACCCGCAACTGATGCCCACGCTGGTGGACCTGGACTTCGTGGCGGTCACCACGCCGGCGTCGTTCGCCTCCGCCGAAATTGCGACGACCGCGCCGGCGGACGACGACCCTGTAGGGCCGTTCCTCGTGGGCGTCATCGTGCGGAGCGTCGGGCCGCTCACGGAGCCTCCGCCCGACGCGGCGGACGCGAATGTGGGGACTCTGAGCGTGTTCGGCGACGGCGAGTTCGCGTCGAACCGGTTCTTCCCCGCGCTGTCGAACGGAGACCTGTTCCTGAACATGGTGAACGAGCTTGCCGGCGATGTTCCGCTCGCGCCCGTCCGCGCTAAACCGCTGGAGTTCCGCGGGCTCGTGCTCACCGAGCAGCAACTCACGCTGACGCAACTGCTTGGATGGGCGGCGCTGCCGGCGCTTGCGCTCATGCTGGCGGCGTTCGTGTGGCGCCGGACGCGGTAGGGAGCGCGATGATGCGCAGGGAGTCCGTGCTGCTCGGCGGCGCGCTGCTGCTCGCGCTGCTCGGCGTGGTCGCCTACCGCCAGACGCGGGAGGAACCGCCGCCGAACGAGGCGCCGCCCTTCTTCTACGAGATCGACCCGGTCGACGTCGCCCGCATCGAAGTGCGCCACGCGGACCTGGCGGAGGCCTTCGCGTGGGATGAGGAGGGCGGTTACTGGCGGTTCGACGATCCAAGCGGCGAACGCGTCGACGAGGAGCGTTTCGGGGGCATGCCCGTACTGGTCGCCGGGCCGCGCATCGAGCGCACGCTGCCGGAGGGCCTCGACCTCGCCGCCCTGGGACTGACGCCTCCGCGCGCCACGGTGACGGTCGGGCTCGATTCCGGCGCCGAGTTCGTCGTGCTCATCGGGCGCGCGACGCCCGACGAAAGCGCGCATTACGTGAAGCAAGCGAACGACGCCTCGGTGTTCCTCGTGAACGCCGTGTGGGGCGACGTGCTGACCCGCCTCGCAACGGAGCCGCCCCGGCTGCCCGCCGAGGCGCCCTAGCGGCGGGCGGAACGCGCCCGGTTCGGGAGCGGTTCGGGGTAGTGTCTCAGTTTGACAGCGAGGCCAGCCACGAAATGTCGAACGGCTCCATCGCCAGACCCGCCGCAACCGCCGGCGTCGTCCCCAGCGTCTTGTGAACCCTGCACCAGTTGTAGTGGACGAAGTACAGGGCCACCATGTGGGCGTGATTCTCGAACTTCTTGGAGAACCCGTTGGTCAACCGCGTGAACCGCCTCATGCTCATCCGCATCGTGAGGTTCTGACGCTCGACGTGCGACGTGCTCACGTCCGACATGGGCGGGTTCCCCTGGACGATCTCCTTCCGCGCCCCGATGCAGACCGCCGGAGAGTACCGCCGCGCTTCTTCCCCCACCGGCTGCCCGTACATCTTCACCAGCATGGCGTAGTCCACCCCGGCGCCGAACGCCCCCTCGACGGCTTCAAGGTAGGTGTGGTTCCCGTCCGTGGTGAGCTGGACGCGGTGCAGCAGTCGGTCGCGCAGGTCGTCCATGAACTGATGCGCCGCAGCCGCGTCCCGGTCCCCGACGAGCCATGAGAGGATGAGTTTGGAGTCGCGGTCGATGGCCGTCCACGTCCACACGTCCCCCGCCCTCGGCGGCGCAGCCGTCGCGCTCGGCACGTTCTTCCGCTTGGCGTAGCAGAAGGCCCAGATCTCGTCGCACTGGACGCGCTGCGTCGGAACGTCCACCACGGCCTCGTCGTGCCATGCGGCGCAGGCTTCCCCCGTGTCAATCAGGAGCTTGGTAACTGTGTTGATGGAGACCCCCGCGATGCGCGATGCGGCCCGCATCGACGACCCCTCAACCAGCAAATTCAGGATCGCTTCACGCTTGGCCTTCGGTAGCCGGTTCATGCTAAAATCCTACGCGTGTTAGGTGTAAAAGTCAAGCACAAACTGTCCGATTAGGGGTGATAACTATGACTCAGATAACCACGGGGAAGGTGGCGGAGGCAACACGACAATACTACTCCGAACTACGCTCACGAAGTGTTGCACTGCACCTAAGTCTGCATCAGTCAGAACGCCAGGTTCCATCTTCCCCAGAAGCAGTGCGTGGTCAATCAGATCAAGAACCCGCTGCTTTGGGATTCCGTCCTCGTGAATCAACACAAGGAGCACCGACGACGCTATAGAACCGACCTCCAGCGTTACACGCTCCGGATACTGCTTGTCCAACATCGTTCCCTCCTTCCGCCCCTAGCCCGTCTGATTGGCGTCCGCCGGGCTGGGGGCGCACTTCATCCTAGGCGTTCCACAACGTTACCGCATAGACGCCAATGGCGACCGCCGCTCCTATCAGCCCGCCTCTGAGCGTCCTGCCCCACGGCGCCACGCTGCGCCAGTCCTCTAGGAACTGGCGTTCTTCCCGCATTGACGGACTGCCATCCTGTTCAGCCCGCCACCGGGTCAAGGCCCGATCCGCTTCTCTGTCCACGTCCTGATCTCTCCCCCACAGAACGCCTATCGCCACGCCGCTAACCAACCACACAGCGAACAGCACGATCTCTTTCTCTGGACTAGGCATCGTCGTCCTCTTTCCCGGGCCTGCGGACAGTGCACAGCCCTTCGTACTCCGTCTCCTCTGATGCCCATAGCATCTGCGAGTAGCCCCAGTTCGCCCCCCTCCATCCGAAGTGGTGGATGCCCTCGATCCCATCATCCGGCGCAGGCACCTTGACGCCGTTCACTCTCCACACCGGCACGAGCTTGCCGTCGCTCCTCTCCTCCAACTTCTGCGTGAAGCGGTTGCGCGCTCCGGCGCCTGCATTGAAGGACTCGCCGAGGCTCCCAGCCTCAACAGTGTCCAACGGATGCGGGACTCCATCGTTGAACAAGTAGTTGCTCACGAGAATCCAGTCCCCCAGCTCGTTCACGAACTGGTAACGCTGGGAACGCACCACGATGCCGTACTCCCACTGGTCGGCGTCAGGGTTGATGAACACCACGTCCACGTCATGGCCCCGGCCGTAGCGCGCAAGTTGCTGCTCCTCGTGGTCGTCCCACGGGTTCGGCCCTGCCACCCCGCTCTTGTACGTCGGGCACTCCAACAGCGCATCCGATGGGGGAGGGATGGGCGTCAGTGTCAAGTTCGGGGGCGGGGTTTCGGTGGGCAGAGGAACGGGCGTCGGCGTGGCCGGCGTCGGCGTCTCCACGGGGATGTCGAACAGGAACCGGAAGTCCAGGTCAACGATGTCGGCCTGTGTCAGCCCATTGTCCCCGTCGTAGTAGTCGTGAACCGCCTGCTCGAACTCGCGGAACTCGATGCGCCCGTCGGCGTCGGCATCGTAACGGGATGGGACTGGTTCTTGTTCCGCAGCAGCCAACGTGAGCGCGCCTACAGCGCAGAGCACGAGGGCGATAAGGACGGGGACCATGCGAGGCATGAGGAACCCCCTTGCCCGCACGAGTCAAGAGCCTCTTGCCGTGAGTCCTCGGATGCTGGCAGCAAGGGGGCCTGTCGGCCCCTCCCTCGTGCGGGCGGCATCCGACTGACTCACGGCATGGGGTAAGGTACTACTGATGCTTGTCTATGGCAACACAAGAACCCGACCAGCAGGGGGGAAGTCCTACTGACCGGGCTCAGTGATAGCGGGGGGCGTTGCCTGTGGGTACGGGACGAGGACTGCCAATCCTCTGAGCGCGTGGCGCGATCACGCGTTGCGGTTCGACTCCGCCGCCCCCCGCCAACCGCAACCTCAGAATACGGCCCGGAACACGCCATACAGCACGATGCATCCGATGAGAGCGAGTAGCCCGACGATAACCACAAGGGCTATGAATCGGCCTATCACCCTCTCGAACTCATCCCTCATGCCGCGGTCTTGTTCCAGCGGGCGCGGGCGGCGTTGCGGGCGATCTCCGACCGGCGCTCAGGCGAGAGGTTGGCCGCGCGCTGCTTCCCCCCCTTCAACCCGCCGTTGCGGGTCTTGGAGGGCAGACGCTCCTCCTCCTCGCCCGTGGCGATGCGGCAGACCTGCACCGCCACCTGCACGGCGTCGCCCTTCCGACGCTCTCCATTAGGGCCTCTCATACTGTCCTCCTCCGACAACCACCCTCATAGTGCATACTTGTTCGGCGGTTGTCAACGTGGCTATCAGACCGCCTTAGTCCCCCTCGCAAACTGAGACACTACCCGGTTCGGCTGCTTGTTGACTACGAGCGTAAGCAAGCGTATAACGCCTGCATTGCACGTCCGTTAGTGTGCGTATCCGTTGATGGACGAGCCCCGGGAGGGCGCGATGGCCATTGTCGACGCCGACGCTCACGTGATTGAGAGCGAACGCACGTGGGAGTTCATGCGCGACGAGGAGCAAGACTTCCGCCCATTCGTCGTCGTCCCGAAGTCCGGCGAGGCGAACCTCGCTGGCGGGTTCTCGGGCCGCCGCTCCATCGTCAGGGAGTACTGGGTCATCGAAGGGCGCGCAGTGCAGAAGCGCTCGAACTTCCGCTCGGCCGATGTTTCCGAAGAGGCCGCCGAGGCGGCGGACATCGAGGGCCGCCTCGCGCACATGGACGAGTTGGGCGTGGACGTGCACGTGCTGTACCCCACGGTGTTTCTGCGTCCGCTGACGCGCCGGCCCGAGGTGGAGGTCGCGCTCTACCGCAGCTACAACCGCTGGATGGACGAGATTCACACGAAGGGCGAGGGGCGGCTCCGCTGGGCCGCAATGCTCCCTTACATGACGCGCGACGCCTGCATCGAGGAGATGCACTGGGCCAAGGAGCACGGCGCCTGCGGGTTCTTCATGCACAGCGTCGAGGGCGACCGGCGGCTCTCCGACCCGTACTTCGACCCCATCTACACCGAGGCGTCGGACATCGGCCTGCCAATGTGCGTCCACGCCACGTCCGGGAACTTCTCGCAGCTCGACCTCTATCAGACGGACGCGGGCTTTTCGACGTTCAAACTGCCGGTGGTGGGGGCGTTCCATGACCTGCTGATGAAGGGGACTCCGTCACGCTTCCCCGACCTGCGCTGGGCGTTCGTGGAAGTGTCGGCGGAGTGGGTGCCCTACGCGCTGAACGATATGATGCTGCGCTTCACGAAGGCCGGGAAGCGGTGGCCGGCGCAGGACATCCTTCGCGAGAACAACATGTACGTCGCCTGCCAGACCGCCGACGACCTCGACTGGGTGCTGGACACGGTCGGGGACGACAATATCGTCATCGGCTCCGACTACGGCCACAACGACACGTCGTCGGAGCTGGAGGCGCTGAAGATCCTGAAGGAGAGCGGCAAGGCCCCCGCGTCGTCCGTGGACAAGATCCTCGAAGCGAACGCGCGGAGGCTGTACGCCCTCTAGACGGCTGAGCCTTTCCCCAAGGAGTTCCCATGACGACTGCAAGACTCACAAGACCCACCCTGCGGCTCAGCCGGATTGCGGCGGCCCTGCTCGTGCTCCTCGTCGCGGCGTTCGCCGCCGCGTGCAGCGCCGACCCAACGCCAACCCCGACTCCGACCCCGACTCCGACTCCAGCTCCGACAGCCACCCCCACGCCTGTCCCGGACGACTCCATGACCGGGGACGCCGAAGCGCGTGCAGCCTTTATCGCCGGGCTCACGGCGACAGGGCTGGGGGAGGAGACCGCCGTCTGCATCGCCGACGAACTGACCGCCATGGGCGTTCCGTTGGGGATGGAGCTGCTCGAGAGCATCGGAATGTCTGGAGCGCCGGAGGGGCCGACTGCGGCCATAATGGCGGCGTGCGGGATTATCCCGGACGACTCCATGATGGGGATGATGGATGACCTCTTCACGCCCGATGAGGCGGTCAAGCGCGGCGGCATCGGCAAGTTCGCCGTCCGGCGCGACCCGCCCGCCAACTTCGACATGATGGCCACCACCATCTGGTACGACCTGAACCAGATGGGCGCGCCCGTGTGGGGCAGCGGCAACCTCGTGCGGCCCTGCTTCGACGACGTGTACGCGGTCTGCCCGGCCCTCGCCACCAGCTGGGAAAACAGCGACGACTTCACGGAGTGGACGTTCACCCTGCGCGAGGGCGTGAGCTGGCACGACGGCACGCCGCTGACGCCCGAGGACCTCGTGTTCTGGCTCGACCTCGTCTTCCTCGGCTACCAGAGCGCCGCCGGCGAGCGCGCGCCCGCCTGGTACGGCAACCGCATGGGCGAGTACGACAGCACAACCATCCTCGGCGGGTCGCCCCCGCAGCTCATGATCAAGCTGAAGGAAGGCAACCCGCTCTTCCTCGACGTGCTCTTCACGCCGTACTTCACCATCGGCCACCCGCGCCATCTGACCGAGCCCGAACTCGAGGGGGGCAACATGGAAGTGGCGCCGCTCGACGTGGGCATGATGGGCCTCGGGCCCTTCACCTACCAGGGCTACGAGAAGGGCAGCATGATGCGCGTCCGCGCCAACCCCGATTACTGGGAAGTCGACGCGAACGGCGACGCCCTCCCCTACATGGAAGGCATGGACTTCGCCATCATGACCAGCCCCGACGTGATGGACGCGGCGATCCGCACCGGGCAACTCGACGGCGGTTCGCCGGGGTTCGGCTACATTCTGACCAAGCCCCGCTACGAGCAGTACGTCGAGGACATCGGCGACGGCTTCTACGTCGTCCGCGTGCCGTCCGGCTTCGGTACGGGCAGCGGCGGCGGCCTCGCCTGGAACGTCTTGAAGGAAGGCCCGTGGCAGGACGTCCGCGTCCGCAAGGCCGCATCCCTCTGGATCGACCGCCAGGAGTCGATCGACGCAGTCTCCGGCGGCTTCGGACTCGTCGGCGGGCTGCTCAATCCCGCGAACCCGTTCTCGAACCCGGACGTCATGACGTGGCCCGGCTGGAACCCGGACACCAAGGAGGCGGACCGCGCGGAGGCGCTGGCGCTGATGGAGGAAGCGGGCTACGCCGACGGCTTCACCGTCAACTACAACTGTCTCTCGACGGGTTCGTGGCCCAACCGGTGTGAGTTCCTCGCGGCGCAGCTCGCCGGGCTGAACATCACCCTCGAACTGGAGCTGATGGACGCTCCGGCGTGGACCGCCGCCGGTCGCACGCTTGACTACGGCGCCGTGCAGAGCGCCGCCGGAATCTCCAGCCACCTGCCGGAGCCGAACGAGCCCGCCTTCCAGCCCTACAGCGTCAGCCAGTCGGCCATCGCCAAGCACGAAGACCCGAACGTGCAGGGCTACTTCGACAGGCTGAAGGCGACCAACGACTTCGACGAGCGGGCCGCAATCTGGCAGGAGTTCGAGCGGTACTGGCTGCAGGAGCAGTTCTACGGCGTGCCCATCGCCGGCAACCTAGCCCACATCCCCTACCGCTCGTGGGTGAAGGGCCGCCTCCACCCGCCCGAGCAGATCATGTCCTACCTGGACTTCGCCACCGTCTGGCTCGACAAGTAACCGACACCCTGCGCCCCTCCGGCCTTCTTCGGGAGGCCCGGAGGGGCGCGGGGAGGACTGCCGCCTTAGCTCATGACGCGCTACATCGGCCGACGGCTGCTGCTCTACTTCCCGACGCTGCTCCTGGCGTCGGTGGTCATCTTCGCCATCATGCGCGTCCTCCCCGGCGACGTCGCCCTCGTCATCCTCGGCGGCGACCAAACAACCCCCCGCGCGCTCGCTCAAGCCGAGGACCTCCGCATCCGCCTCGGCCTGCACGACCCCATCGTCGTGCAGTACGTCCGCTGGGCGTGGAGCATGGTGAACGGGGAGTTCGGCGGGGCCTCCATCGTGAGCCGCGAAGATATCTCGTCCATCATCGCCCGAAGGCTCCCCATCACTCTCGAACTCGCGGCGTGGACGACCCTCATCGCGTGGATGGTGTCGATCCCGGCGGGCGTCATCGCGGCGGTGTACCAGAACCGGGGGCCGGACTACGTCCTCCGGTTCATCACGCTGATGGGCACCGCCCTCCCCAACTTCTGGATAGCGCTCATGCTCATCCTCGTGATGCTCATCTACTTCGAATGGACGCCGCCCATCTTCTACCGCGACCTGTGGGAAGACCCCAGGGAGCACATGCTGAAGATGATCTGGCCCGCGCTCATCCTCGCCTGGGGCTACAGCTCCTACATGACCCGCGTCACCCGCTCCACCATGCTCGAAGTGCTGCGGCAGGACTACGTCCGCACCGCCCGCAGCCGAGGCCTGCGCGAGGTGGCCGTCGTGGTCCGCCACGCTCTCCCCAACGCCATGATCCCCGTGCTCACGCTCGGCGGACTCCAGCTCGCCACCCTGCTCTCCGGCACCGTCATTCTCGAAACCGTCTTCTCGCTGCCCGGCATGGGGCAGGGCATCGTGCAGGCGGCGACCGAGCGGGACTACCCCGTAATCCAGAGCCTCGTCATGCTGCTCGTCGCGCTCATGCTCACGCTGAACGTGGTGATCGACATCATCTACGCCAAGATCGACCCGCGCATCAGCTACGGCTAGGGCGCACGAACGGCGAAAGGAACGCTGCAATGGCGCAAGCAGGAGTTGCAGAACGGACGACGGGCGTCACCGCGGGCGCGCGTCCCGGGTTCCTGCGCCGCGCGCGGCGGCAGCTCGGACTGTTCGCCCGGCGTTACCCGCTCGGCTTCGCCGGCGGCGTGCTGCTCACCCTGATGGGCGCCGCCGCCGCGCTGGCTCCGCTCATTGCGCCCCACGACCCCCTCGTGCAAGACATCCCCAACAAGCTCGCGGCGCCCTCGAGCCTCTACTGGCTCGGCGCCGACAACTTCGGACGGGACGTGCTCTCGCGCGTGCTCTACGGAGCCCGCATCTCGCTCTACGTCGGCTTTGCCTCCGTGGGGCTCGCGACGGTTGTCGGGATGCTGCTGGGCGTAGCGTCGGGCTATCTCGGAGGAGTCGTCGACCTGGCGCTGCAGCGCGTCGTCGACATGCTGCTCGGCTTTCCGGGGCTGATCCTGGCGATGGTGATGGTGGTCGCGATGGGGGCGTCGCTCAACAACGTAGTGCTCGCCATCGCCGTGGTGTTCTCGCCGCGAGTCGTGCGTCTGGCGCGGTCGTCGGCGCTCTCCATCAAGGAGGAGCCGTACGTGCTCGCCGCGCAGTCGATAGGCGCGAGCCACCTGCGGATCATCCTGCGGCACATCCTGCCGAACGCGCTTGCGCCGGTGTTCGTGCTGGCGACGGGCTACCTTGGAACGGCGATCGTGGTGGAGGCGAGCCTGAGCTATCTGGGGCTGGGCGTTCCACCGCCCCACCCCTCGTGGGGCAACATGATATTCGCCGGCTCGCGGGGCAACCTCGAAGCGGCGCCTTGGCTGTCGATGTTCCCCGGCCTCGCGCTCGCCCTGGTCGTGTTCAGCTTCTCGTTCCTGGGCGACGCGCTGCGCGACGCGCTCGACCCGCGTCTGCGGGGAACGTAGCCGGTTGGCGGGAGCGGGGACAGGCGCGCGACGCGGCCGCATCGCGCTCGCAGCGGTCGTCCTCGGCATAGGTCTTATCGCGCTCGCGCTGGCGGCGGCCTACTACCGCGAGGTCGCGGCGCCGTCGAGTGCGTGGGTCGTGAGGATGGAAGGCGAAACGGTGCTGACAACCGGAGAACTGGCGCGGGCCATCGTCGTCCGCGAACTCGCAGCCGTCAGCCCCGGCGTCGAGCGGGAGCGCGGCCGGGCGCCCTACGTGCTCGCCGACGAGCGGGTCGAACTGGAACTGATGCGTATGGCCGCGCCCGCAATGGGCATCGACCCCGCCGCGTTGGTCGACGCGGAAGTGCTGGCGCGGTTCGGGCCTCCGGACGCGGCGGTCGGCGCTGATGGGGAATTAGACAGAGTCTCGCGAGAGTCGTACATTCTCTTCCTCTCCGAGCGCGGCGTCTCCGAGGAAGAACACCGGGCGCTGCTCGAGCCGAGCGTGCTGCGCAAGCGGTTCGGCGACGAGCTGGGCGGCGTCGAAGCGCTGGACGAGTGGCTCGATTCCCGGCGCGCGGAGGCGGACGCCGAGGTGCGCTTGGGGTCGGACGAATACGCCTGGGTACTGGAGGAGGCGCGCGCGTCGCTTCCGGCCCAGGGCAGGGAGTAGAACGGAGCGCAAATGAGCGTCGTTCTTGAAATCGAGGACCTGCGCACGTACTTCGATGTCGAAGGCGGCGTCGTTAAGGCTGTCGACGGCGTCTCCTACACCGTCGAGGCGGGCGAGACGCTCGGCCTGGTCGGCGAGAGCGGGTGCGGCAAGAGCGTAACGGCGCTGTCGGTCATGCGGCTCATTCCGACTCCGCCCGGCCGCATCGTCACCGGGCGCGTGCTCTTCAAGGAGCGCGACCTGCTGACGCTCAGCGTCGATGAGATGCGCCGCGTCCGGGGCCGCGAGATCGGCATGATCTTCCAGGAGCCCATGACCTCGCTCAACCCCGTGCTCTCCATCGGCAAGCAACTCACCGAACCGCTCATCTCGGAACTGGGCATGAGCAAGTACGACGCCGATGCGCGGGCGCGCGAACTCCTCGCCTCGGTCGAGATCCCCGACCCCGAGCGGCGGCTTGCGCAGTACCCTCACCATTTCAGCGGCGGCATGCGCCAGCGCGTCATGATCGCCATGGCCCTCAGCTGCAACCCCTCCGTGCTCATCGCCGACGAGCCCACTACGGCGCTCGACGTAACCGTGCAGGCGCAGATCCTCGAACTGATGAAGCGCCTCACCGAGCAGCGGGGCGTCGCCCTCGTCATCATCACGCACAACCTTGGCGTCGTGGCGCGCTACGCCGACCGCGTGAACGTGATGTACGCCGGCAAGATCGTCGAGCGTTCGTCCGCGCGGGAGGTGTACGGTGATCCCCGGCACCCCTACACACTGGGGCTGATGTCGTCCGTGCCGCGCCTCGACCTGCCGGTTACGGAGCGGCTCGTGCAGGTCGACGGCCAGCCGCCGAACCTCGCTAACCTTCCCGAGGGCTGCGCTTTCCGTCCCAGGTGCCCGTATGCGCTGGAACGGTGCGAGACCGAAATCCCCGAGCTCATCGAGCCCGTGGACGGCCATCTCGCGGCCTGCTTCGTCGCGGACGAGCTCGGCGCCGTCGCCAAGGCGGCAGAGGCATGACCTCCGGCGCCCGCGAAACGGCTCCCTCCGCACCCGACGGCGCAGCGGAGCCCATCCTCGAAGTCTCCGACCTGCGGATGCACTTCCCCGTTACGACCGGCGTCGTTCTGCGGAAGACCATCGGCCACGTGAAGGCGGTCGACGGCGTCGCCTTCGGCGTCCGCGAGGGGGAGACGCTCGGCCTCGTCGGGGAGTCCGGCTGCGGCAAGACGACGCTGGGCCGGTGCGTCCTGCGGTTCTACAAGCCCACCTCCGGCTCCGTGCGGTTCCGCGGCGAGGAGCTCACCACCGTGCGCGGCACGCGCATGCGTGAACTCCGCAAAGAGATGCAGATGGTGTTCCAGGACCCGTACAGCTCGCTGAACCCGCGCATGACCGCCGGGCAGATCATCGGCGAGCCGCTCGGCATCCACCGGCTCGCGTCGAGCCAGGCGGAGGCCCGCCGGCGCGTCGCCGAGATTCTCGAACTCGTGGGCCTAGACCCGAGCATGGCCTCCCGCTACCCCCACGAGTTCAGCGGCGGCCAGCGGCAGCGCATCGGCATCGGACGCGCCCTCGCCGTCGACCCGTCGCTCATCGTCTGCGACGAGGCGGTCTCCGCGCTCGACGTGTCCATCCAGGCGCAGATCATCAACCTGCTGAAGGACTTGCAGCGGCAGCTTGGCCTGACCTACCTGTTCATCGCGCACGACCTCGCCGTCGTCCGGCACGTCGCCGACCGCATCGCGGTGATGTACCTCGGCAAGATCGTGGAGATTGCTCCGCGGGACGACATCTACGCCAACCCGCTGCACCCCTACACCCAGGCGCTGCTCTCCGCCGTGCCGGTGCCCGACCCGCAGGTCGAGGCCGCCCGGAAGCGGCAGATCATCATCGGCGAGGTCCCCAGCCCGCTCAATCCCCCGTCGGGCTGCGTCTTCCACCCGCGCTGCCCCATAGCGGAGCCCGACTGCGCCGTGGACGTCCCCGAACTCCGCGAACTCCGCCCCGGCCACTGGGTCGCCTGCCCCAAGGTGTAGGCATCCTCCCTCCCCCTGAGGAGGAGGGTTGGGGAGAGGGCGGGAGGCGCCGGATGTATTCCCGCCTACGCGGGAATGACGAGGGCGGCTACCTGTCCCAGCGGGTGCTCGGCTTCGGCTCCAACTCCCCGTCGACGTACATGTCAACCTTCCCCTGGGGGAAGCAGACGTACCCCGCCACGGCGGCCGCCTCGTGAGTGGTGTAGCGGTACGTCCACGCCACGTTCTCGATCAGTTCGTCGCCAATCTGAGCGTGGAAGTACTGCGCCTCGCCCTTGTACTGCGAGCCGACCACGCGGTCACTCGGGCGCAGCAGATCCATGCGGACGTCCTTCGCGGGCAGGTAGTAGCGGAGGGGCTGGCCCGACTCGACCAGCATGACGGGACGGTCGGTCTGCGCGACGGTCTCGCCGTTGATGACGACGCTCACGCTGCGCGAGCTCTCCAGGCAGTCCACCCGCGTGTAGGGGTCCTTCGGGCCGACGAAGACCTGCGTGTCCTCCTCGAACCAAGCGTCGACCTTGTTCCAGTAGAACGCGACGTAGCCACGAGCGTCGATGCACCCCTCCAGCGGCGAGGCGTAGTTCCAGACGGCATTCTCAGCGACCCGCTCTCCAACCTTGACGCTCCAGTACCGGGCGTCTCCTCTGATCGGTCAGTGGGTCGAATGGTCGGTCTCCTCGAACAGGTCCATCCGCACGTCTTCCATCGGGAAGTAGTACACGGGCTGGTGGCCGGTCTCCTGCATCATCACCGTGCGGGTGCTGTCGGCGATGGTCTCGCCGCCGAACATCACGCGGACGCGCTTCGACGTGGGGTCCAGAAACGCCAGGTGGCCGTTGAACCCCTTGGGCTCTGCGCTGAGGGCTCTGAATGCTTGTGTCATCTCCTCCTCCTTCCGAATGACCGCCGGTCAGTTCCAGACTGTGACTCCCATCAGCACTTCGCCGTGGTGAACGTCCTGGATAGCCGTGTTGATGTCTTCGAAGCCGTAGCGCTTCGTGATGAACGAGCCGATGTCGATGCGCCCCTGGGCGATCAGGTCCAGTACCTCGGTCACGTCGCTCGTCCGACGCATGGCGACGCCGGTTACCTTGATTTCCTTGAAGGCGAAGCGCGAGTCGTTGATGGTGATGGGGCCGGGCGGCATCGCTCCCACGATGGTGGCGGTGCCCGTAGGCCTCGTGGCCCGCACGGTCTGGTCCGCGGTAACCGGATTCCCGATCGCCTCGAACGTCTTCCGCGCTCCCCCGCGCGTGATATCCATCGTCGCCTCGACGGGGTCGTTGGCGTTGGCGTCGACCACGTGCGTGGCCCCGTAGTTCTTCGCGGCCTCCAGCTTGCTGCCGACCACGTCGACCGCGACGATTGGGTAGGCGCCGAACAGACTCAGCATCTGGATGATGTTCAAGCCGACGCCCCCGCAACCGATGACCATCGCCGACTCGCCGGGCGCAAGGTGGGCGCCGTTCTTCACCGCGTTGTAGGCGGTCGTCACCCGGCAACCGACGATGCTCGACTCCACGAGGTCGACGCCGTCCGGCAGGTGAAAGACCATGTAAGCCGGCACGGACAGCACCTGCGTGAAGCCGCCGACGTTCCACCGCGTCGCCTCGGTCCCATCCGACCGCCGGTAGGGAGAGCCCAAGGGCATCTGCTGGCAGAGGTTCGGGAGCCCCGTAACGCAGAACTCGCACCGCCCGCAGCGGAACCGCATCCCCACGGTCACCTGGTCGCCGTCGTGGAAGTGCTCGCGCTGCGCCTTGCCCGCACCGACGACCGTGCCGGACACCTCGTGGCCCAGCACGGCGGGAAGGTTAGTCGGTATCGCGCCGTCCTGCACCTTGAGGTCTGTGTGGCAGACCCCGCAGGCCGCAACCTGGATGAGCACGTCGTCGTCCCCGACTTCAGGAGTCAGGAACTCCTCGATGGCGAGCTCTTCATTCACGCCCGGCAGCACTGCAGCCTTCATGCTTCCCCTCCCCGTATTGGCGGCATTCTACAGCCGCAGCGGCCCGCAGACCACAGGGCCGGCGCCGCTCAGCTGGGCGGCGCGGGAGCCTCGATCTTCCCCAGCACGTTCACCCGCAGCCACCTGCCCGTGAAGTAGTACCCGCCGTACAGGCAGAAGCGCACGAGCATGGCGATGGCGATGGCGAAGGCGACGCCGATGCCCTCCAGGGGCGTCCACCGCGACAGCACGAACGCGATGGGGATCTCCATAACCCACATGCTCATGAAGGTGACGAGCATCGGGGCCAGCGTATCGCCCGCCACGTTGAACGACTGCTGAAACACCTGCCCGCCTCCCAGCAACGTTCCCGCAACCGCCTGGATGCGCAGCCACACGACGGCGGTCTCGATGAACTCCGGGTCGTTGCTGAAGAGCCCGACGAAGAAGGCAGGAAACGCGATGAGGAACGCTCCGGCGATCCCGCGAATTACCATGACGTAGGCGACGGCCCACTTTACCGTCGCTCGCGCGCGCTCCGGCTCGCCTGCGCCGAGGTTCTGGCCGACCAGCACGCCCGACGCCCGGCCCATGCCCTGGCTGCCGATGTTCGTGATGCGCTCCAGCCGGCGGGTCAGCGAGTACGCCGCGAGCGCGATGTCGCCGAACGGCGTCACCAGCCGGATGAGCACTAGTTCGGACAGCCCGCGCTCCATCTGCGTCGCTGTCGCGGGAGCGCCGATCTTGATGATGCGCCACATCACCGCGGTGTCGACGCGGTACCTGCTCAGCCGAAGGTGGAGCCGCGAGGCGCCCGTGAAGAGCGCCATCAGGTTCCAGCCCACGCCCACAATCTGCGCCAGCACGTTAGCCGCCGACGCTCCCGCGATGCCCATCTCCGGCATACCGAACAGGCCCAGCACGAGGAACGGGGTGATGGCGAGGTGCAGCAGACGGGACACGATGGTCGACTTCATCGGCGTGAAGGAGTCGCCTGACGCCTGAAGCGCCGCCCCCGTCGTCTGGCGGAAGCTCTGAAAGGCCGACGAGACGAACTGGAACTGCATGTAGAGGATGGCCGACTGGACGATCGGCTCGCTGATGCCGAGGACGCGCAGCAGGAACGGCGCAAACGCGATGCCCGCAGCCGACAGTGTGACCGACAGGATCACCATGAGCGTGAAGGACTGCAGGGCGGCGTGGTTCGCAAGATCGACGCGCCGGGCGCCGATTGCGCGGGATATCAGCGCCTGCATCCCCACGTCGATGCCCATGCGGGCCATCATGATGAGCTGTCCGTAGGCCTGGGCGACGCCGATTCCCCCTATGGCGCCGAACCCCACGACGCGCCCCGCCCAGAACAGGTCCGAAATCTGGTCGCTCGCGTTGAAGACGCCGCCCACCATCTGGGGCCACGCGAGGAACCACAGGTTGCGCCGCACCCCGCCCTTCGTCAGGTCGCGCGTCGCGTACGCCGACCGGCGGGGCCCACGCTGCCGCCGGTGCGCGCCGCCGGGTATTGACCAGTCGAATTCCTCCCCCGACTGCTCTCCGTCGGGCTGGGGATCTGTATGCCGATCGTCGCGCGCCATGCAGCGTTGGTGCGGAAGCGGCGGCATCCTGGAGTCATGGTCGCGCCGCTCCGGGTTGCTTGCATCCTACACCCTTCGCGTCTCCACGAGTTTGCGGACAGCGCGCATTCTGTTCTCCCCCTCCGCGGGAGATGCCCGAAGAGCAGGGCGCGAAGCGCCCCCACGGTTGCCCCGGAGCCTCCATGAGCGTAGCCTTGCCGCCAAGCCAGCGAGGAAGGCCGGAGGGAACAACGAGAGGAGGCTGCCATGTACGACCTGCTCATCAAGAACGGAAGAGTCGCCGACGGCTCCGGCATGCCCTCGTTCGTCGCGGACGTGGGCGTCGTCGACGGCAAGGTCGCCGACGTGGGCCGGCTCTCCGGCCCGGCCAAGCGCGTCATCGACGCCTCCGACCGCGTCGTAGCCCCGGGATTCATCGACAACCACTGCCACTTCGACGCGCAGGTGACCTGGGACCCGCTCTGCACCTACTCTCCCCAGCACGGCGTCACGACGGTGATTTTCGGGAACTGCTCCCTTACCCTCGCCCCGACCAAGCCGGACGACCGGGAAGCGCTCGCCATGATGCTCTCCCGCGTCGAGGCCATACCCATGGAGAGCCTCCAGGAAGGCATCCCCTGGGAGTGGACCACCTTCGGCGAGTACCTCGACTTCATCGACCAGAGGCTCGGCGTCAACGCCGGGGCGCTCGTCGGGCACTCCGCCGTGCGGCGATGGGCGATGGGCGAGGAGGCGTACGAGCGCGAGCAGGCGACCCCGGCGGAGATGGAGGAGATGAAGGCCCTCGTGCGCGACGCCATCCGCGCCGGCGCGCTCGGCCTCTCCTTCAACCGCAACCGCGGGCACATGGACCTGGCGGGCCGCCCCATCCCCGGCATCGTGCCGCCGGTCGACGAGTTGTACGAACTCGCGACGGCGCTGCGCGACGTTGGGGCGGGCGTCGTGCAGTGCGGCGCCGCCTATCCCCTCGAAATCCGCGACGGCTTCGCCACAAAACTTGGCGAGCAGGCGCAGCGCCCCGTCGTCTACAACCAGATCGTCTACAACTCCAACGACCCGGAGCGGTGGAAGACGCACCTCGAACTCGTGGAGCAGCGCATCGGCGAGGGACGGCAGGTCTACCCCGTCATCAATCCGCGTCCGGCGGCGCAGCGGTTCACCATGCGCAACGCGCAGACGTTTGACCGCATGCCGACGTGGCGCGAGGTGATGCTCGGCTCCGTCGAGGAGAAAACCGCCGCTTTTCGCGACCCCGCCGTTCGCGCCCGGCTGCGCGCCGAGGCCGTCGACGGCGAAGACCTCCCGGTCGGCGTCCTCCCCGTCAACTGGGAGCGCATCTTCATCACCCGCACCCTCAAGGAGCGCAACCGCGCGTTCGTCGACATGAGCGTGGCCGAGATGGCCCGCGCCCAGGGCAAGGAGGTCATCGACGGCTTCCTCGACCTCATGCTCGACGAGGACCTCGGCACGGGGCTGCAGAACAGCCAGTCCGGCGGCGACGGCGGCGTGATGGGCAAGCTCATCGCCAGCCCGTACACGCTCATCGGGCTGTCGGACGCCGGCGCCCACGTGGTGTTCGAGGCGGGCTACGGCTACAGCACGCTCGTGCTGGGGCGCTGGGTGCGCGAGGAGGGCGCGTTGTCCCTGGAGGAAGCCGTCCGCAAACTCAGCTTCATGCAGGCCTCGCTCTACGGCATGCACGACCGGGGGCTCCTGCGCCCCGGGTTCGCCGCGGACGCCGTCATCTTCGACCCCGAAACCGTGGGCGCCGAGGAGCCGGACGAGGTGAGCGACCTCCCCGGCGGGCTGACGCGGCTGCGCCAGCGCGCGTCCGGCGTCGACTACACCATCGTCAACGGCGAGGTGCTTCTGGAAGACGGCGAGCACACGGGCGCCTACCCCGGCCGCGTCGTCCGCAGCCGTGCGCTGGCCCCCGCGTAGGAACTCAAGGGAGCAGGCGCTGTGTTTGGACGAGAGAAGCCGCCCAAAGGACAAGGCGGCGTCGTGGGTGATGCGTACATCTGCTACGAGATCGAGCGGGACAAGGCGCCCAGGCTCGCCGAGTGGCTGAACGAGATGGACTCCCATGGCTATGAGCTCGATAGGATCGAGGGCTACGGCGGCGGAGGCAGCGTCTACCTGATGGCGGTCGTCCGCCGCAAGGACCAGTAATCGCGCCTTGGCCGGATGGATTCCCGCCTGCGCGGGAATGACGGGGAGGAGGTTCCCGAACATGGCGACCGAAACGGCGACGCTCGCGGGAGGATGCTTCTGGTGTCTCGAGGCCGTGTACGAGCAGGTGCGCGGCGTCGAGCGAGTCGTCAACGGCTACACCGGCGGCTCGACCGTCAACCCCACCTACCGCGAGGTCTGTTCCGGCGACACCGGCCACGCCGAGGCCGTGCAACTGACGTTCGACCCGGACGTTGTGTCGTACCGCGAACTCCTGGACCTCTTCTTCACGATGCACGACCCCACGACGCTCAACCGGCAGGGGCCGGACACGGGCACGCAGTACCGTTCCGCCATCTTCCACCACGACGAGGAGCAGCGCAGGGTCGCGGAAGAGGTCCTGGCCGATTTCACGGAACGCCGCGTCTGGCCCGCGCCCATCGTTACGGAACTCCAGCCCCTCGACGTGTTCTACGACGCGGAGGACTACCACCAGCAGTACTTCCGCAACAACCCGTGGGCGGGGTACTGCCAGTTCATCATCGCGCCCAAAGTCGCCAAACTCCGCAAAGAGCATTTCGAGGCGCTCAAGGCATAGAGGGCGCGCCCGTGTTCCTGAACGACGACCAGCAACAACTTGCGAACGACATCGCGGAGCGCCTCATCGCTCGCGGTGAGACCGTCGCCGTCGCCGAGTCCACCACGGGCGGGCTCGTGTCCGCGGCGCTCCTCGCGGTTGCGGGCGCATCGCGTTACTACGCCGGAGGGGGGGTCCTCTACACCCTCAACTCGCGCACGGCGCTCGCCGGGGTCTCCGCCGATACCTACGCCAACTACCGCGGCACGACGCCGGAGATGCTCGCCGCGCTCGCCGAGGCGATGCGCGAGCGCCTCGGGGCCACGTGGTGCATCGCCGAGTCCGGCGTCGCAGGGCCCGGCCCGGGCCGCTTCGGCGCGCCTGCGGGACGCACTACCCTCGGCGTCGCAGGTCCCGTCTCCCGCACCGACGTCATCGAGACCGGCATCGACGACCGCCAAGCCAATATGGTCGAGTTCGCCACCCGCGCCCTCCGCTACCTCCGCGACGCCCTCAACGACGCCTAACCCTCTCCGCCCTTTGGAGCGTCCCCTCTCCACAGGGGGAGGCCGGATGCGCGCTGGCGTGCGCTCAAACCCCACCCGCGCGCTATCGCGCGCTGCCCTCCCCACTCTGGGGGAAGCGCGACACCGGGCACTAGCCGTAGGCGGGCGTTTCGCCTACGATAAGACCCGCATTCCCCAGTCCCCGGCGCGTGTCCGCGCGCCGCCAACCCGGAGGCCCATGACTCAAACCCGCGAAGGCTTCACCGGCTCCGAACGCTCGTTCATGGGCGAGGAGGAGCTCCAGCTCACCAGCGTCGGCGTCGACATCGGCTCGTCCACCTCCCACCTCGTGTTCTCCCGCCTTGAACTCGAACGCCGTAACACCCGCTACGTCATCGTCAACCGCATCGTTCTCCACGAGTCCGACATTCTCCTCACGCCCTACACCGACGAGGGCGCGACGATCGACGCCGAGGCGCTGGGCAGGTTCATCGACTCCCAATACGCCGCCGCCAGGCTGCGCCGCGAGCAAATCGATACCGGCGCGCTCATCCTCACCGGCGTCGCCGTGCGCCGCCACAACGCCCGCGCCATCGCTGACCTGTTCGCGCAGGAAGCCGGCAAGTTCGTGGCCGTCAGCGCCGGCGACGGCCTGGAGGCCACGATGGCCGCCCACGGCTCCGGCGCCGTCGGCGAGTCCGAGCGCGTGCGCGGCGTCGTGATGAACATCGACATCGGCGGCGGAACCAGCAAGGTGGCGCTCTGCCAGGCCGGCAAGACGCTCGAGGTCACCGCCGTCGACGTGGGGGCGCGGCTCCTCGCCTTCGACGAGGACAACGTAATCACCCGCGTCGAGGAGGCGGGACGCTTCTACGCCGACGAGGCCGGCCTCCACGTGGAGGTCGGGGCCCGGCTCGCCGAGCACGAGAAGCAGGCGATCGTCGACCGCATGGTCGATCGCCTCATGGAGGTCGTCCTGCTGAAGGGCGTCTCCGAGTCGACGCACAGCCTCATGCGCCTGCCGGAGCTGGCGCGACGGGGGCCTGTCGACGCCGTCATCTTCTCCGGCGGCGTGTCGGAGTTCATCTACGGCCGCGAAAGGGGCGGGTTCGGAGACTTTGGCCCGCTGCTGGCGAGGGCGATGCGCGAGCGCGTCAAGGAACTCGGGGCGATCCTCATGATGCCCCAGGCCGGCATCCGCGCAACCGTCGTCGGCGCCTCCCAGTACACCGTGCAGGTAAGCGGCAGCACGATTTTCATCTCGCCCATCGACACCGCTCCCATCCGCAACATTCCGGTGATGGCGCCGGAGTTCGACCTGACGCAGGACGAACTGGACCCCGCCGTCATCGAGCAGGCCGCCCGCGCGGGCCTCACGCGCCTGGACCTGCACGACGCCGACTCCCCGGTCGCCGTCGGCTTCCACTGGGGCGGCTCCGCCACCTTCTGGCGGCTCGACGCCTTCTCACGCGGCATGACCGCCGCCATGAAGGATCTTCTCGACAAGGGCAAGCCCCTCGTCCTCGTGAGCGACGGCGATATCGGCGGCCTGCTCGGCCTGCACCTGCGGGAGGAGCTCGAACTCGCCAATCCCATCGTCTCCATCGACGGCATCGAACTGCGGGAGTTCGACTACATCGACATCGGCGAAATCATCCCCTCGTCAGGCGCCGCGCCGGTCGTCATCAAATCTCTGGTATTCCCCGGGCAGGCGACTGAATGACGGAAGAAGCGCAAGCAATGGTCGGCAAGAACCCCAAGAAGTCTCCGGTCGCCTCGAAGCGGCCCCCGCTCGTCCCCAACGCCGACGGCGTCATCCTCCTCTCAGGCGGCAACCCCCAGATAGCCAAGGGCGACGGCGACGGCCCGGTGCAGGCCTATATCGCGGCTATGCCCGGCTGGAAAAGCGACGCCGGACGCCGGCTCGACCAGCTCATCGTGGATACCGTTCCCGGCGTCAGGAAAGCCGTGCGCTGGAACTCGCCCTTCTATGGCGTCGAGGGCATGGGCTGGTTCCTAGGCTTCCACTGCTTCGACAAGTACATCAAGGTGACTTTCCTCTACGGCAAGTCGCTGAGCCCGATGCCGCCCGTGGACTCCAAGGATCCGGACGCCCGCTACTGCCACATCTACGAGGACGGCCAATTCGACGAGGAGCAAATGGCGGACTGGGTCCGCCAGGCCGCCGCCATACCCGGCTGGGCCGGGTTCTGACAGGCGCCCTCTCCGCCCCCTGGGGAGCATCTTCCCACGGGAAGAAATGAGTGAATGGAGGACGAATGGAATACCGGCGTCTCGGCCAGACCGACCTGCAAGTCTCCGTCATCGGCGCGGGAGGCTACCCGTTCGGCCCTCCCCTGCTCGGACAGGACGAGACCACCGCGGTCGTGCGCCGCGCGTTCGAGCTCGGCGTCAACTTCTTCGACACCTCCGACGTGTACGGTCAGGGGCAGAGCGAGGTGTTGCTCGGCAACGCCCTGCGCGGCGTGCGCGACCAGGTCTACCTGTCCACCAAGTTCAACTTCCGCGACCTGGGCGAGCAGTCCCCGCGCGACCGCATCTTCGCCCGGTGCGAAGAGGCGCTGCGCAAGCTCCAGACGGACCGCATCGACCTCTTCCAGGTCCACTTCTCCAGTCCCGAGGTCCCGCACGAAGAGCTGCTCGGCCCGCTGGACGACCTCGTGCGACAGGGAAAGGTGCGCTACATCGGCAACTGCAACACGGCCTCCTGGCGCTGGCACGAGGAACTCGTCGTGTCGCGCGCCAACGGGTACGCCGAGTTCGAGTCGACGCAGAACCACTACAGCCTCCTCTTCCGGCACGCGGAGCCCGAGCTGCTCCCGTTCTGCCGCGCCTACGGAAAGTCGCTCCTCGCGTACTTTCCGCTGGCCGGTGGATGGCTCGCCGGCGCCTACGAGCCGAACGAGCCCTACCCCGAAGGAAGCCGCGCCGCCAAGGTCCCCACGGGCATCGTCTCGCGCATCCGCTCCGAGCGCGTGGAGCGCCTCGTGCCGCTCATCCGCGCGTTCGCCGGGGAGCGCGGCTACAGCATGGCCGAGGTCGCCATTGCGTGGGTCGTCTCTCACCCGGAGGTGGCCCTCGCCCTCACCGGCTTCGACCGCCCGGAGCACGTCGAGGCCAACGTCCGCGCCGCCGACTGCAGGCTCTCCGCCGACGACCTGGCGGAGCTCGACGCCATCACGTCGTGGTGGGAGGGGCGCGCCGCGCTCATCGACAGCGCCAATCCCACTCCCAGGCCGGAGAGCTAGCCGATGCCCGAGTGGCTCCTCGTCCGCCACGGCGAAACGCTGTGGAACGCCGAGCGGCGCGTGCAGGGCCAGACCGACGTCCCGATGCACGACCGCGGCCGGCGCCAGATCGAGCGCACCGCCGCCCGGCTCGCGTGCAGGAAGTTCAAGGCTATCTACGCAAGCGACCTCATCAGGGTGCGCGAGACCGCCGACATGATCATCGGGGCGAGCGAGTCCGGCCCGCACGACCTGCGTGTCGACCCGACGCTGCGGGAAATGTCGTTCGGGGAGTTCGAGGGCATGACGTCGAGCGAAATCCGGGACGCAGGCCTCGATTTCGAGGTCGCGCGCGATCTGGACTACCGCCCGCCCGGGGGAGAGTCGTACCGCGATCTGCTGGACCGCTGCGGCCCGTTCGCCGAAATGCTCATGCGCGATCACGCGAGCGACGACGTGCTTGTGGTGGGCCACGGCGCGGCCTTGCGCGCGCTTGCCGTGCGTCTGCTCGGCATTCCCTACGACTTCTACTGGGCGCTCGGCGGGCTCGCCTCCGGCAGCATCTCGACCATCCGCCTGCGCCATGGCCGCCCTTCCCTCGCCGCCTGGAACGACGCCGGACACTTGGAGTAGCGAAGCGCTCTCCCCCGCCCTGCTATACTCTCCCGTAATCCCCATCAGCGCAGGTAACGACCTATGCCCCGCATCAAGAAGCCGAAGAAAGAGAAGCCCGCCGAGACGACGGAGCAGTTCATCGCCCGCGTCGGCAAGCAGAGTGAGGCGCGCAACGGCAAGCGCGTCCGGTTCGGGTTCACCAAGCGCGCCCGGTAACTCGCCGTGGCCGAGCCCTTCGAACTATCCCTCGTCGAGGCCGCCGGCGAATTGGAGGCGCGCCGCCTCTCAGCCGTCGAACTCACCGAGTCGCTCCTCGCCCGCATCGACGTGCTGGAGCCGCGACTGCTCGCGTGGGCGACGCTCCTGCCGGAGCAGGCCCTGGCCGCCGCGCGCGAGGCCGATGCCGGCGCCAGCCCGAAGGGCCCGCTTGCCGGCGTTCCCTATGGCGCCAAGGACATCTTCGACACCGCCGGCATTCGCACGGCCTGCGGCTCGAAGATATGGGCCGAGCGCGTCCCCGACGCCGACGCCGCGCCGATAAGCATCGCCCGCAACGCCGGCGCCATCCTGCTCGGCAAGCTCCACACCACCGAGTTCGCCGACGGCGACCCGGCGCCGAGCTTCAACCCCTGGAACCTCGAACACACCCCCGGCGGATCGAGCGCCGGCTCCGGCGTCGCCGTCGCGGCCCGCATGGTTCCCTGGGCGTTCGGCTCGCAGACGGTCGGCTCCGTGCTGCGCCCCGCGGCCTACAACGGCGTCGTGGGATTCAAGCCGACGTTCGGGCGCATCTCCCGCCTCGGCGTCGTGCCGATGGCGACGTCGTTCGACCACGTCGGCGTGCTCGTCCGACGCGTGGAAGACGCCGCGCTCCTCCTCAACGCGCTCGCCGGACACGACCAGAACGACCCATACTCCGCCGATGCGCCGACGGACGACTACCTCGCCGCGGCGCGCTCCGCTGGCGACCCGCCGCGCCTCGGCCTCATCCGGGGCTGGTTCTTCGAGGAGTCCGACGCCGAGACGCGGCTGCTGATGGAGGAAGTCGCGCAGAAGCTCGCCCACGCCGGCGCCGTCGTCGAGGAAGTCGATCCGGGCATCGACTTCGCACGCTCCTACGCCGCGCACCGCATCATGCAGGAATCGGAGATGTCAGTGTGGCACGCGCCGCTCTATGAGGGGAACGAGAGCCTGTACGGGCCGAAGATCGCGGTGTACCTGCAGAACGGCTACGCCCACACCGCCCGCGACTACGTCTCCGCCTCGGACTACCGCCGCGAGGCGCAGTCGCTCGCGGCCCGCGCGCTGGAGTCGGTTGACGCGCTGCTCACGCCGACGGCTTCCGGCCCGGCGCCGAAAGACCGCACGCAGACCGGCGACACGCGCTTCCAGAGCCCGTGGAGCTTCACCGGCTTTCCGAGCATCTCCGTGCCCACCGGGCTGTCCAGCGAGGGGTTGCCGCTCGGCGCACAACTGGCCTGCGCCCCCTTCGCCGAGGCGAAGCTGCTGCGCGTGGCGTCATGGGTCGAGAGCGCCCTGGACGTGGACCTGGCCCCTCCGCTCCAATAGCAGCCCGCCCCCATGTGGGCTTTGCACAACCTTTACCGCTATCCCGACTGCCCCGTCCTCCTGTCATTCTGAGCGCAGCGAAGAATCTCAGGCTCCCTACAGGACGGCATTGTCTTGCAGATAGCGACCTAGATTCTTCACTCCGCTCCGCTCCGTTCAGAATGACAGGGACGGACGCGAAGGGGAAATGAAGGAAGTGCGTACTGTCGCGCGCGGCCCTCTCCCCTGCCCTCCCTCACGGGGGAGAGGGAAGAGGGGGGCTAGGGGCTACGCCTGTGCGGGGGCGGCGCCGGCGGGGTTGGGAACCTCGTCGGGGAGTTCGTCGTCGAACTCGTTGGCGGGCGCGTCCTTGCGCTTGACGCCGGTGGCGGCCAAACGGGCGTGGAGCTCGTGCTGCCGGGCGTAGAGGCCTCCCAGTGCGATCAACTCGTCGTGGTTGCCAAGCTCGACGATGCGGCCCTTGTCCATGACGATGATCTTGTCCGCGTTGCGGATGGTCGAGAGGCGGTGGGCGATGACGACGGCGGTGCGTCCCTGGAGGAGGCGGCCTATCGCCTCCTGGATCAACTGCTCGGTCTGCGTGTCGACGCTGGCGGTCGCTTCGTCGAGGACGATGATGCGCGGGTCGGCGACGAGCGCGCGGGCGAAGCTGACCAACTGGCGCTGGCCGAGGCTCATATTGCCGCCGCGCTCCTCCATCATCGTCTCGTAGCCGTCGGGAAGGCTCATGATGTGGTCGTGGATGCCGACGGCCTTGGCGGCCTCGTACACCTTCTCGTCCGCCGCCTCCGGGTGGTTGTAACGGATGTTCTCCATTACCGTTCCGGAGAACTGGAACGGGTCCTGCAGCACGATTCCCATCTGGCGCGCGAGCGACACGCGGGTCACCGCACGCACGTCCTGCCCGTCGATGGTGATGGCGCCGTCCGTTACGTCGTAGAAGCGCGAGATGAGGGCAGCCATGGTCGTCTTGCCGGCACCCGTGCGCCCCACGAGCGCAACTGTCTGCCCAGGCTCGATGTGCAGGTTGATGTCGGTAAGTACGGGCTTGCCCGGCTCGTAGGCGAACGAAACGTTGTCGTAGCGGATGTCGCCGGTGATGAGCGGGAGTTCCACGGCGTCGTCGGCGTCGAACAGGTCGGGGTCGACGTCGAGGAGGTCGAAGATGCGGGCGCCGGAGGCCATGGCGCGCTGGAGTTGCGTGAACTGCTGCGTGAGGCTCCGGATGGGGTCGAAGAACCGCTGAATGTACAGCGTGAACTGGATAAGTTGCCCGACGCCGAGCGCTCCGCCGAGCACGAGCCGCCCTCCGACGATGATGGCCGCCGCAAGGCTGAACGACATGAACATTTCGACCGCCGGCATGAGCGACGACGAAAGGCGCTGCGCGCTGAGGTTCGTGTCAAGGTGCCGCTTGTTCAGCACGTTGAACGCCACGAGGTTCTTCTTCTGACGGTTCATGCTCTGAACGACGCGGACGCCGTCGAGGTTCTCGGCGAGCGAGGCGTTGACGTTGGAGATGGCGACGCGGACGCGTAGGAACGCGGGCCGCGCGTGCCTCTGCCACACCCATACAACCCACAGGAGGATGGGAAGCGTCACGAAGGCCCACATGGAAAGAGTGAGGTTCGTCGCGAGCATGATGGCGATGATGCCGCCGAGGCTCAGCAGGTCGGCGATGCTCAGCACCACGATGTCGAGGAACTCCTGCAACTGGTAGACGTCGTTCTGGGCCCGGGACATGATCGAGCCCACCTTGTGCCGGTTGTGGAACGACATCGGCAGCCGCTGGAGGTGGGCGAACAGGTCCTGGCGCAGGTCGTAGATGACGCGCTGGCTCACCTTCGCGAGCAGCACCTGGTGCGAATAGTTCGAGAGGTAGTGCACCACCAGCACGAGCCCGAACAGCACGACGAGCATGTTGAGCCCGGAGAGGTCGCCCGTTCGGATGTAGCGGTCGATGCCCACGGCGATGATGGCCGGGATGGCGACCGTGGCCAGCGTGTACACGAGCACGCCGACCATGCTGAGAGCGACGTCGCGCTTGTAGGGGCCAAGGTACTTGAGGAGGCGGATAACTACGCGCTGGTCGTACAGCTTCGTCCCGTCCTCGTCGATGTCGCCCTGCTGGCCGCGCATCATCCAGCCGCCGCCGCCCGTGTTCAGCATCATCGCGCCACGTCCCTTCCGACCATGGCGGCTCGCGCCGCCGCGACGCCGTTGAGGCTCGTGGCGTACTGCAGTTCCGTTACGTGCGTGAACAGCCCGCCGGACGCTATCAGCTCCTCCGGTGTCCCGATCTCGGCGATCCGGCCATCGAGCATCACTGCGACGATCTCCGCGTGCTGTATGGACGACAGGCGATGCGCGATGATGAACGTCGTGCGCCCCTTGATGGCGGAGGCCAACGCCTCCTGGATGCGGGACTCCGTGCCGGCGTCGACGCTCGCGGTCGAGTCGTCCAGTACGAGGATGGGCGGGTCGAGGGCGAGGGTGCGGGCGATCGATAGGCGCTGCCGCTGCCCTCCGGAGAGCGAGACGCCTCGCTCGCCGATGACCGTCTCGTAGCCTTCGGGCAACGCCATGATCTCGTCGTGGATCTGGGCGGTCTTGGCGGCGGCGAGGATCTGGTCCATCGTCGCGCCCTCGCTCCCGTAGCTGATGTTCTCGGCGACCGTCGCGCTGAAGAGGAATACATCCTGCTGCACGATGCCGATGGCGGAGCGCAGGGACGGCAGCGTCGCGTCGCGCACGTCCACGCCGTCGATGAGCACGCGCCCGCTGTCAACGTCGTAGAAGCGCGCGAGCAGGCTCATCAGCGTCGTCTTCCCCGAGCCGGGCGCGCCCATCAGGGCCACCACTTGCCCCGGCTTCACGTCCAACGTCACCCCCTGCACCGCAGGCCGCTCGCTGTAGGCGAACGTCACGTCCTCGAACCGCACGTGACCGCGCACGTCGTGCAGGGGAGCCGCCTCCGGCCGCTCCGCAACGGGAGATTCGGCGTCGAGCACATCGAAGAGCCGCTGTCCTGCGGACGCGGCGCGGGCGTAGGTGTTCACCAGGAAACCGACCATGCGGATCGGCTGCACCAGCAGGCTGATGTACAGCAGGAACTCGGCGAGTTGGCCGAATGTCATCCGCTCGTCGATGACAGCCCTGCCGCCGAACCAGAGGATGACGCCGGACGAGGCCCAGAAGATCACCTGCATCAGGGACGAGTTGGCCGACTGGGCGCGCCTGGCCACATAAGTGGCGTCGTACACCACTTCGTTCTGACCGTCGAACTTCCGCTCCTCGTGCTCCTCCGCGCCGAACGCCTTCACGACGCGCTGGCCTGCGAGGTTCTCCTGCAGCACCGTGGTGAGCTTGCCCATTTCGATCTGAGCCCGGAGCCACATCTTGCGCATGCCGATGCTCGCCCACACGGCGCGCACGCCGATGATGGGCGCGAAGAGCAGGCTGATGAGGGCGAGTTGCACGTCGGTCAGCAGCATCATCACTGTCGCGCCGATGGTCAGCATGGTGATCTGCCCGGAGCGCACCAGGCCCATGCTCACGAACATGCGCGTCATCTCGACGTCGATGGTCGACTTCGACATCAGGTTGCCGGTGTGCTCGCGGTCGTGGAAGGCGAAACTCAGGTGCTGGAGCTTGTCGTACAGCAGATTGCGGATACGGTACGAGACGCGCTGCGAGACGGCCTCGGCAAGGTAGAGGTTGCTGTAGTTGAAAACACCTCGCACAGCGATGACGCCGATGACTAGCGCGCCCAGGAGGACGAGTTCGCCCGTACCCGCACGGCTGCCACCGCCCGCGCCGAGCGCGGAGTCGATGGAGTACCCGATGAGCCGGGGGACGGCGAGAAAGAGGAGGGTGGCGAGTATAAGGGATAGCCATGCGACGACCATCCGCCACCGTTCGAGGAAGGCCAGTTTCGTTATTCGCCAGAGTACGTTCATGAAAAGGGCGCGCTGCTATGTTAACAGATGAAGGGAGCGCACGGAATACAGTTTACTCCCGCCTGCAATACCGCCGGGGGCTTTGCGCGGCGCCTCCCCCTTGGGCGAAGGGAGGCGAGCGGAGAGGTGGTGGTACAATGCCCGCCATGCGCGGACAGTCCGTTCTCCCCTACTCCCTGAGGCCCATGGAGTGGGACGACATCGACCAGGTGGCCGCGATCGAGCGCGAGGCCTTCCCCACCCTGTGGCCTCCCACTTCCTACCGGCGCGAAATCAAGAACCGCATGGCCGAGTATCTCGTCTGTGTGCGCGAGGGCGAGTACGTCGCCATCGATCCCAAGGCTCGGGGGCTCGCCCGCATCTTCCGGCGCAACAGGCCGCGCGCGCCCGTGCACCGCCGGCTGATCGTCGGGTTCGTCGGGCTCTGGTTCATGGCGGGCGAGGCCCACATCGTCGCCATCGCCGTCCGCGAGGCGTCGCGGCGTCAAGGCCTCGGCGAGCTCCTGCTCATCGGCTCGGTGGAGCTTGCGACGAGCCGGGGCGCGCAGGTCGTAACGCTCGAGGCGCGCGTGTCGAACGAGCCCGCCAAGGCGCTCTACGCCAAATACGGCTTCTCGCAGGTCGGACTCCGACGCGCCTACTA
>DAOUKL010000075.1:0-19389 GCA_034421335.1 Dehalococcoidia bacterium
TTCCTCGTCCCGGCGCTCCTCGCCCTCGCCGCCTGCCAGTCCCCGCCGCCGACCGCGACGCCGACGGCCGCGCCGGTTCCGACGCCTACGCCGACCCCCATGCCAATCCCGACGCCGATGCCTACGCCTACAGCGGCGCCCGACACTCAAGCAACGGTCACGGCCCCTACGCCCATGCCGGAACCAACTCCTACTTCTACGCTTATCCCTGAACCGACTCCAACGTTAGAGCCAGCCCCGGCGACCACCGCAACGCCGACGCCAACTCCCAGCCCTACCCCAACAGCGACGCCCACGCCAACCCCTACCCCACCAACGGGGTTGCGCATCGACGAAGGCTCCTTGTGGAGCGACGTGGTCGGCGCGTTTACTGAGAGTGAGCGCTCGTGCGTTCGGGGGGAACTGGGCGCCGAAGGTTACGACGATCTCCTCGCTCGAACAGTGCTCGGCACCGAGATGTGGCCTGACGACTTTCCGGCCAGCTGCCTTGAGGAGGAGACGGCCATCGACCTCAGCGTCGGACTGCTGGCGGCGGCAGGCGAACTCAGTTCCGGCACGAGGGAGTGCGTCGGACAGGCCTACGCAGACTCCGGCGCCGTCTCTCTAGGGTTCATACTGAGCGACGAATTCGGCTTGGGCGACCAAGGAGAGGGCATAGGTCTAATACTCGGCTTCCTGCTCTGCCTGACGGACGAGGAGTCAGCGCGCTTTACGACACACCAAGGGGTGCTGGGCGCGCTCCCAAAGCCGTCCGACTTGAGGTGCATGTTTGACCGCTCCTCCGTGGAACACTACGCCACTTTCATCCGCGACCAGTCGTATGGCCCACTCGCATGGGAAAACATCGGCTTCTCCCTCTACATCAATACCCAGCAAGGAAGGGTCATTGGAGAGCCTTCGCCGGAGTTCCTGCAAGCATGGGAAGCTCTTGCGGGCGCCACCAGCGCCTGCGGCGTTGGAAATTTCATCCTCGATGCGCCGCCGCCCCTCGCTCCCGGACGACTTCTTTGGAGGTTCCGGGCGTCGAGCTATATATCCGGTTCTCCCACCATAGCGGATGGCGTCGTCTACGCAGGCGCGGGAGACCGGCGCCTCTACGCGGTGAATGCCGCAACGGGCGCCCTCGTTTGGCGAATCCAGATGGACGGCGACGACGCATGGCTTACGGAAGCAGGAGGCGTCATTTATGCGAGCGGCGGCTCCGACTTGCTCGCAGTAGACGCCGCCACCGGCAATGTCCTCTGGCGACACGATGTTGGCCCCGTTTACTACTCCATTCCGTCCGTTGTCGACGGAGTCGTGTACGTGGGCTCGTGGGGAAGAAGCCTGCACGCGATTGACGCCGTCACCGGGGAACTCCGCTGGCGGTACGATACGGACGGAGGCGTTCGCTCGACGCCCGTAGTTACAGAGGGCGCCGTCTACTTCCGATCGACCGACGGCCATCTCTACGCCGTGGATGCAGCCGGAGGGACGCTCCGCTGGCGCTCCCCGATCGAGGCACGCAGCCACTATCAATCGCCCGCAGTATCCAACGGCGTGGTCTACACAGGCTCGGGGGAACGCCTCTACGCGCTGGACGCCGCCAACGGGAACCTCCTTTGGCAAGCGGAGCAGGGTGTCGCGTCGGACTCGCGCCTGGTCGTCGCAGACGGAGTCGTGTACTTCAGAGCCGGCGCCCTCCACGCAGTAGACGCCGCCACCGGCAGCCTCCTCTGGCAGTCCTCAATGGACGACTTCTCCTCATCCCCCACGGTCGTCGATGGCGTCGCATACGTCGGCTCCAGAGATCAGCATCTGTACGCCATCAATGCGGCTACGGGAGAGGGCCTATGGCGGTTCCGCACCGGGGGCGAAATCGTCTCCACCCCCGCTGTTGCCGACGGCGTGGTCTATTTTGGTTCGGGTGACGACTACCTGTACGCGCTCTCCACAGCGGCGGACGCGCCTGCCGGGGCGACTATGCCGACGCCCACGCCCCCTCCAGGTTTGGCGGCGCTTACCCCGACCCAAGGTCTCCTTGGACAGTTCGGGACCGCCGTCGCCATCAGCGGGGACGGCCGCGCCATCGCCGTGGGAGACACCCTGAAGCGGACCGACCGGAAGTACAGCGGCGCCGTCTATGTCTTCACTCGCCCCAACGGGGAATGGCCCGATCTCGGCGAAGACGCCGCGGCCGTCCTCCTGCCCCCGGACGATAACGACTGGCCCCCTGTGCCAGACGATAGGGACTGGGTCGAAGTGAAGAGTTCGTTTGGAAGCTCGGTCGCGATGAGCGCCGACGGAAGCACTATCGTCGTCGGCGCGCCTGACAACCTTCCCTACAGCTACAATTCCGGAGCCGCCTACGTATTCACCCGGCCCGCCGGGGGATGGGGGAGCGCCGCCCCGGAGGTCGCTACGCTCACCGCGTCCGACGGAGCACAGAACCAGCGGTTTGGGCAAGCCGTAGCCGTCAGCGCCGATGGGCAGACCATCGTTATCGGGCCCTCCGGCGCGTACGTGTTCGCCAAGCCCACAGGCGGTTGGGCGGATGCCGCCGAGACCGTCAAGCTGACCATTACGGACGAGCGATATGACGCTTTCGGCGCATCAGTAGCCGTGACCGGCGACGGCGGCGCCGTCTTCGTCGGAGCGCCCAATGCAGTCTACGTTTACACGCGCCCCGACCCCATGTGGTCGAACCCCGGGCAGCCAGCGGAGCTCGCGCCGTCGAGCGGTCCCCATGAAGCCTACGACGACCTATTCGGCAGCACGCTGGCTGCGTCCGAGGACGGCAGCATGGTCGTTGCAGGCGCTCCGGGGAAGGACGCCTACGGCGAGGATCAAGGAGCAGCCTACGTGTTCGTTATGCCTGCGGCGGGATGGGCGGATGCCACCGAAACCGCCGTACTGACCGCGGCGGACGGCGGACGAAACGACTATTTCGGGTACGCGTTGGCGGTGAGCGCGGACGGCGACGCTATCGTCGTTGGAGCGCCCCTCCACGCCCACACTCTCCACCGCTCCGGCTCTGTGTATGTGTTCACCAAGCCCAATCAAGGATGGCGCAACGCCTCCGGGACGTCGGAACTGCACTCGCCCAATCCGCAACTAACCCCCCAACCGTACAGGGGAACGTTCGGGAGATCGGTCTCCATTAGCGAAAACACTGTTGTCGTCGGCGTGCCGAGCTACGCCGCGTACGTATTCAACTCCTTTGTCGCGGCGATTCGGACAGAGTAACGGGCCATGGCGTTGCATGAGTGGCCTCAGCGGATAGCGGTCCCTACCCCACCGTTACGCTGAGCAGCGCCAGTATCACGAAGAGCACACCGAGAGCGATGGTGAACTGGAAGAGGGTGCGTTCGAGGCCGCGGCGGGTGCGGTACGACTGCGTCGAGCCGGCACCGAAGAGTCCTCCGCCGGCGCCCCGCACCTGCATCAGAATGGTGGCGACCAGCAGCGCCACGACGAGTAGAACAGCGAAACTGAGATACGTGCCCACGCTTCCTCCCTAACTGCTCTTGACGGCGTCGAGACGGGCGGTGATGAGTTCGGCGGCCGCCGAGGGGTTCGCCTTGCCCCGCGTCGCTTTCATGACTTGCCCCACGAGGAACTTGGCGGCGGTCTCCTTGCCGGCGAGGTAGTCGGCCACCGCCTGCGGGTTGGCGTCGATGGCCTGCGTCACCGCCGCTCCAAGTTCACCGGTGTCCGAGATCTGCGCGAGGCCGAGGTCGTCAACAACGGCCTGGGCCGTCTTGCCGGTGCGGAACATCTCCTCGATGGCGGTTTTGGCCTGCGCCGTGCCCACGACGCCCTTGTCGAGCAGGCCGAGCAGGCCGGCCAGCCGCTCCGGCGTTACGGGCGACTCGTAGACTTCGACGTGCGACTCGTTGGCGAGCCTGCCGAGCTCGGTGATGGTCCAGTTGGCGACGGGCTTGGCGGCGACGGCCCCACCCGCGCAGGCGACGGCCTCCTCGTAGTAGCCGGCGAGGCCGGGCGAGCCGGTCAGCAGCCCGGCGTCGTATGCGGAGAGGCCGTAGTCGGCCATGAAGCGGGCCTTGCGCTCCTCCGGCAGTTCCGGGAGCAGTTCGGCGATCTGCGCGACCCACGCGCGGTCGACGTTCAATGGCGGTAGGTCGGGCTCCGGGAAGTAGCGGTAGTCGTTCGCCTCTTCCTTGCTGCGGAGCGACACGGTGACGCCCTTGTCCTCGAGCCAGCCGCGCGTCTCCTGCGGGATGCGTCCGCCGGACTCGAGCACCTCGGCCTGGCGCTTTATCTCGTGCTCGATGGCGCGGAACACCGAGCGGAAGCTGTTCATGTTCTTCACTTCCACCTTGGCGCCGAACCGCTCCTCACCCTTGGGGCGGATGCTCACGTTCGCGTCGCAGCGGAACGAGCCCTCGTCCATGTTCGCGGTCGAGACGCCGAGGTAGCGGAGGATGGCGTGGTAGGCCATGAGGTACTGCCGCGCCTCCTCGGCGGAGCGGATGTCGGGCCGGCTGACCATCTCGACGAGCGGCACGCCGGAGCGGTTGACGTCAGCGAGGGAGTAGCCCTCGCCGGTCGCAGGGTCGGTGCGGTGGGCAAGCTTGGCGACATCCTCCTCCATGTGGATGCGCTCGATGCCGACGCGGCGGCGGACGCCGTCGGCCTCGACGTCGAGATAGCCGTCGGCGCAGAGGGGGAGGTCGTACTGGGATATCTGGTAGCCCTTCATCAGGTCGGGGTACGCATAGTTCTTGCGGTCGAACTTGCTGTGTTCGGCGATGCGGCAGTGAAGGGCGAGACCGATCATGATGATCGACTTGATGGCCTCGCGGTTGATGACGGGCAGGGAGCCGGGCAAGCCAAGGCACACGGGGCAGACCCTCGTGTTGGGTTCGGCGTCCTGGTAATCGGAGGGGCACGCGCAGTACATCTTGCTGCGAGTTCGGAGCTGCGCGTGCACTTCCAGTCCGATGACGGGCTCGTACTCGGTCATAGGGGATTAGTATACCTGCCGGAGGGGGGCGGGCGACAGCGAGGGAGGACATGAAGAAGGCTCGATTGGGGCTTGCTGCTATCGACACCCTGCTACTGGCCTATATGTTCCTATTGGCGTTGGGGTTCGCGGTCTTTGGCGGGCTGAGCATCACGGAGAGGCTTGGGAGCCTGCTGATGATGGGAGTCCTGGCGGTTATGGCCGCTCTCGGCATAACCGCCGTCGTGGGATGGGCGCGGCGCGTGGCGCGCGCGGCGGCAGCGGCGCGTCTGGCGGTCGCCGCGCCGCTGGCGTTGCTGCTCCTCTCTGGTTCCCTGGTTGCGCCGGTGTGGCTGCTCCTTTCCTCAATCGCGTTTCTCGCAGTCGCGGTGATGAGGAGAGACTACGGGACGGTCCCCGCGCGATGGCCGGCGTGGCTGCCCCAGCCTCCCGCGGGGGAATCCGGCGCTTGCTGAGGCGACGGTTTTGCGGCGGGTAGAATCTCCTCCATGACCACGAAGTACGCCGGAAGAGCGCGGGCGCCGGAGTTCCCGGAAGGCGCCGACTGGCTGAACACGCCCCGCCCGCCGCGCCTGGCTGACTTCGCGGGGCGGCTGCTGCTGCTCGACTTCTGGGCCTCTTCCTCCGTCGGCTGCTTGCACCTCGAAGCGATCCTGCGGCGCCTGGAGCGCGAGTTCGGCGACGAGATCGCGGTCGTCGGCGTCCACACTCCGAGGTTCGACGCGGAGCGTGCAACGGAGAGCGTGCGCCAAGCCGTGATGCGTTGCGGCGTCGCCCATCCCGTGGTGAACGACCCCAGCATGGCGGTGTGGGGCCTGTACGCCGTCCGCGTGCGGCCCACGCTCGTGTTCGTCGATCCCCAGGGCAAGGTCATCGGCAAGTTCGAGGGCGAGCTGACCTATACGCAGGCGGTCGACCTCGTTGCGGAGATGCTCGACGAGTTCCGCGCGCGGGGGCTCCTGCCCTCTCCCCAGCCCTCCCCCCTCATATGGGGAGGGAGTTCAGAGGAGGCCCAGCCGACGGGGATGCTCCGCTACCCGGGCGGCGTGCTGGCCGACCCGTTGGGCGAGCGGCTGTTCATCGCCGATTCCGGCCACCACCGCGTGCTCGTAACCGCGCCGGACGGCGAGATTCAGACGGTGATCGGCAGCGGGAGCGAGGGCATCGCCGACGGCGTGCTCGAGGCGGCGCAGTTCCGGGGCCCTCAGGGCATGGCGCTCTCCGGCGAAACGCTCTATGTCGCCGACACGGGCAATCACTCCATTCGCGTCGTCGATCTCGAAGCGGCGATTGTCGACACCATCGCGGGAACGGGCGCGCCCGGCGCGGGCAGAGTCGACGGCGGCCCCGCGCTCACCGTGAGCCTCCGGTCGCCGTGGGACCTCGCGCTGGCGGGGCGCCGCCTCTACATTGCGATGGCGGGCTGCCACCAGCTGTGGATGTACGACCTCGACAGCGGTCTCATCACCGCCGTCGCCGGGACCGGCGTCGAGGGCCTGAGCGACGGCCCGCCTGAGGAGGCGCTGCTCGCCCAACCCAGCGGCGTCGACGCCGACGAGGACGGCGTGCTCTTCTTCGCCGACAGCGCGTCGAGCGCCATCCGCCAGGCCGACCTCGTCACGACCCACGAGGTAACGACGCTCGTCGGCGCCGGACTGTTCGAGTTCGGCGACGCCGATGGCGACGCGGCGTCCGCGCGGATGCAGCATCCCCTGGGCGTCGTCCATGAGGGCGGCGTCCTCTATGTGGCCGACACGTACAACCACAAGATAAAGCGCGTCGGCCTCGAAACGCTCCAGGCGGCGACGCTCGCCGGCGACGGCAGGCCCGGCGCTGACGACGGCCCATTCGGGACGGCACGGTTAAACGAGCCACGCGGCCTCGCGGTGATGGACGGCAAGCTGTACGTGGCGGACACGAACAATCACGCCGTGCGCGTGCTCGACCCGTCAACAGGGCTGGTCTCGACGCTGACGGTCGATTTCTGAGGGCCGCCTGCAGGGGGCTGCGAGATTCCCGCCTGCACGGGAATGACGGGAGGGGCGCGGGATAACGGAGAGGGCGCGGGATGACGGAGCCCTCTCCCCGGCCCTCCCCACGAAGGGAGCGCAGCGCCGGAGTGCGCGCTGTCGCGCGCAAACCCTCACCCCAGCCCTCCCCGTCTTCGGGGGAGGGGATTGAGCGCCCCTACCGGCTGGCGGGTTCGGCGAAGTTGAGGCGCTCGTTGATGATGCGCCCCGTGCCGTGCTCCACCTTCACCGTGTCCTTCGTTGCGCCGGAGCGGGTCCCGATCATGATGAGCGGTTTGTCCGTCCGGTTGTGCAGCTGGTAGAACGACCCGCCCGTGATGGTGGCCATCATCCCCGGGGTGAGCACGGTGCTGCCGCCGTCCGGGAAGTTCATCGTCAACTCGCCCTCCACCACCTGGAACGTCTGGTCCTGGTTGTGGCAGTGCATCTCGTCGATCTGGTCGGGCTTGTAGTAGTGCACCCACACGTGGAACCGGTTGGTGTCCAACACGACCGTGCGCTTCTGCGTCTCGTGGCCGAACGCCGGGGTATCGTAAATCTCAATAGGCATGGGAGCGCCTCCTGGGTGCTGCTGTTACAGGGCACTCTAGGCAGCGCGGCGCGGCGTGTCAACGCGGCGCAATCCGCCCTCTGCTCAACCCTCCCCGCGGGGGAGAGAAAAAGAAGCCGCCGGCAGGGTTGAGACCTGCCGGCGGCTTGCCGGTCGCATCTACAGGCCGCTGGGGCCTGCGAGCTACTGCTCGATGATCGTCGTGCCCTCGTCCGCCCTGACCGGCAGCGTGAACTCGCTGTAGGTCAGAGTCGCCGTGGCGACAACGTCCACCCGGCCGTCCGGGTCGTCATCAGGCACGGCGTTCGCCGTTGTCGAGATGACGAAGCTGGATTCAGCGCCAACGTCAAGCGCCTCGGCCAGTGCGTAGGTTACTGTCCTGCCGTCCTGGCTGACCGTTGCGCCCTCCGAGGCGCTGGTTACGGTCAGGGCGGACGGGATCGCCACTTCGACCTGTACGCCGGTGATGGCGGACCTGCCCTGGTTGCTCACCGTAACGGTGTAGTCAACCGCTTCGCCCTCACGCACCGGGTCAACCGAGTCGGAGATGCGGATGCTCGCGCCAGGCGCCGCAAGAACCGCAATCTCGAGCGTCGAGGAGGCGCTCGCGCCCTCGGTAGTGGTGACGCCGGCCTGGTTGGTGATCGTGCCGACTGCGTCCGCCCTGAGGGTGAACGACACCGAGCTCGAGTCATCGCCCATCGGCAGGTCGCCGACCGTCCACGACAGCTGCGTGCCGTCAGCGGACACCGTCGCGGCAGGATCGGACGAGACGTACGTCATGCCGTTCGGGATGGTTTCGGTGATCGTCACGCCGCTGAGAGCGGAGTCGCCGGAGTTGGTCGCCGTGAGCGTGTACTCGGCCTGGTTCCCGATGAAGAGGGCCGACCGCCCGGCGATGTCAAGCGTGATCTCCGGCACCTGGACGAACGTGGTCGCCGACGCCTCGCGGCTTTCGGTCGGCCCGTCCGCAGACGCCACGACCGTGCTCTCCTGGTCGCCGCCCGCGATGGCTCTCGTCGTAACGGTCACGGTGCTGGAGTCGTTCGGCGCGAGCGTGCCGACGTTCCAAACGATGGTCTGGCCATCCACCGCGCCTGCCGGGTCGGAACTGACGTACTGCAGGCCCGCCGGCAGCGTTTCGGTGAGTGTGGCGTTCAGCGCGTCGCCGTCGCCGACGTTGGAGATGGTGATCACGTAGGTCGCCTCAGACCCGATGAGCACGTTGTCCGGGCCCGTCTTGATGACGCCGAGCACCGGCTGCACCACCTGCGTTACGGCGGTGCTCTCAGCCGAGCCGCCCTCCGCGGAGGTCGCAGTCACTATGTTCTCCTGCTCTCCGACTGCATCGGCGCGCAGCACGACCTGCACCGAGGCGAGGTTGCCCTGGTTCAGCGTGCCGAGTTCGAACGCCAACTGGTTCCCGGTCAGCGTGCCCCGCGGGTCCGAGGAGACGAACGACATACCCGACGGGATCGTGTCGATGAGCCGTATCTGGGTGTTCGCGCCGGTGCCGCTGCTGAGCACCTGGATGGTGTAGGTCGCCTCGCCGCCAAGCGAGACGGTCGACGGACCGGTCTTCGACGCCTGGAGCACGCCCGGTATCGCCGTCGTTGCGATGGACGTCTGAGCGCTGAGTCCCTCATCCGAGGAGACCGAGAGGCCGATGGTCTGCGGGCCGGTGAGCAGCGCCTGAGCGGTGAAGCTCACTGGCACGTTCTGACCAATGGCCAGCTCGCCCAGGTTCCAGGTGATGGTCTGGCCGAGGCCGCCGACGGTCGCGGAAACCGCGCCCTCCGGCGTGGAGGAGACGGAGCCGAGGCCAGCGGGAAGGTCGACGGTCAACATGGTGTTGGTCGCCGGGAAGTCGCCGGAGTTGGTGACCATGACGTTGTAGGTGGCCTCGCGGAGCAGGCCGACAGTCGCGGGCCCTTCGGCGGTAACGCCCAGAACCGGCGACCTCCAGGTCTTGGTCATCATGTGCGAGAACATCGTCTTGCCGTCGTCGGTGAGGACTTCGATGTAGACGGTGTTTTCACCGAGGCCGGGCGCGACCTGCCGGAGCGTCACGGTGACCGCGCCGCTGTCGTCCGTCGTGCCCGTGATTACGTTGTCGTCCCCCTCGGCGCCGACGAACATCGCGTCGGGCTCGTCGTCGGAGACGCGGAACCGAACGGGGACTCCTGCGACCGCAGCGCCGTCGGAGACATTGGCGACGCTAACGGTGACAGGGTGGTCCACGCCGATGGAGTTAACGGCGTCGGGGGGGAAGGTCGGGCACGGGTCGACCCAGTGCATCACGCCGAAGTCCTTGTGAGCACTGGGGTCGCTGATGCCGGGAACGTAGGCGGTGAAGTCGGTGTCGCCCGGCCGTGTTGCGGTGAGCGTCGCCATCGCCTGTCCGCTGCCGTTGGTGTCGGCGTAGGCGTAGGTGTTGTCCATCTTGGACTTCCCGGAACCGCCGGTGACGTCGACGATATCGCCGACGGCTTCAGGGAAGCGGTTCAGGATGAATTCGACGAGGGCTCCGCCGACGGCGCCGGTCGCGTCTGTCGCGGAGGCGGTGATCGTCTGCTGATCCCTGATGCAGCTCCACCCTTCAGTGGGAGTTAGCGACATCGCAGTGGGAGTACGCCCACTGACGCTGGTGGGACCAGCCTCCTGCGCGGATGCAACGCTGAGGCCCGCCATGAGCAGGACGAGCAACATTGCCGGGCCAACCAATCTTATAGCTGTACGCACTGAATCACCTCACCTCGTTGATGACCGGTCGCCGGAGCCAGCGAGTATGGAGAGTCTCGGCCCATAGTAGTACACCGACGATTCAATAGTCGATAGCCGAGAGCCTTTCCGGCGGTCGATTTTATCCTGTCAGCCTCTCCGTTTCAGTCCCTTGTTCAAATTCCTTGCCGTCGGGGCGGCCCTTCCTTCAAAGGGTGGCGCCCCTGCAGGGACTCGAACCCTGGCGCATGGTTTAGGAAACCACTGCTCTATCCGCCTGAGCTACAGGGGCGCGGCGGGCTACGGGATCACCGGGCCCATGGACCGCTTCCGTGTCTCCAGGCTTACGAACGTTTCCGTCTGACGCACTCCCTCCACCGTCCCCACCTTGTGGTGCAGGAACGAGGCGAGCGCCTCCGAACTGGCCAGGTTCACCCATATGAAGATGTCGTAGCTCCCTGTGGTGATGGCTACGTGCTCCGTCTCGGGCAGCTGCGCGAGCGTTTCCGCCACGCTCTCCACCCGCGAGGGGTCGATCTGCAAACCGATGAAGGCCGACGTGTGGTAGCCAAGCTGCTCGGGTTCGGCTATCGCGATGACCCGAATCACCCTGTCGTCGAGCAGCTTGGCGAGCCGGCGCCGCACCGTGCCCTCGCTCACCCCGAGGCCGCGCGCCATCTGGGCGTGCGACGCCCGGCCGTCGGCCTGCAGGGTTTCTATGATCTTTCGGTCGAGGCCGTCCAGAGTTCTCTCTCCTCGCCAAGGCGGCCCCCGCCTCGGCGTACGATATGCGCACGGGACACCATACTAGGATTCCGCAGGAAAGGTCAATGAGGGCGGCGCAAACCGCAACCCCCGAAACAGACCCTTAACACGGAGGGGATGGAAATCGACGCGCCTGCGGACGCTCTAGCGCTGAATGCGGGCATCGTTGCGCGGCTGGAAGATCGATCCCGCCCCCGGCAGGTCCGCCGGCAGCGTGCGCCCCTCGCGCCCGATGCCCGCGATCTTGCCGCGGGAGAGCAAGCCCAGCGCCGACGCCGCCATGCCCACAAGCGCCACGCGCTTCAGGAAACCGCGCCGGGTGACTGCGTTCGCGTTCATTGTTTGGGCTTCGTGGGACATCGTGCTCCATTCGCGCAACGCCGAGCCTCGGGGCCCGGCGCTCGATCACATGTATGCGCCGTGGCGTTGGGCGCGCCCACTATTGTAGCCGCGCCCCCCGCGATTTCAAGCGTGGCCGCTCTCCGATGGCCTGAAAAGAAGGGAATGGGAAATCCATCACAAGCAGTTGACACTCCCCAAGCGCTGGTCTAACGTAGTCAAGCTGTAAGGCGGTCGCGCGATTCGACGAGTCTCCGACGCCTCCCCGAATATCGACACGAGTGGGCCTCGCACGGCTCGCCGGCATTCGGATTCGGATGCCCGCGACCCTTGGACAGTGGAATGACCGGGCCAGACCCTAGTTACATAACCTCTCAGAGCTGGGCGGGCACGAGCGAACTGCTCGCCGCCCTCTGGCTCGTAGCCGGCGCCGCCGTCGGCTTTGGTGCGTCGATGCTCCTCGCTCACGGCATGTTCCCCTCGCTCGCCATCTCACGCGACATTCCGCACGCCGTGGCGCGCCGGATTCGCCCCGCGCTCTACGCCGCCGCCCTCGCCTTCCTCGTCCTGCTCCTCTTCGGCGTGGCGCTGGTCGTGGACCGGCTCGGCGTGATCTCGGCCATCTTCTACGGAGGCGCTCAATAAGGCGGGGCTCTCCGCCGCTCCTACGCAATGGGCGCTACCGTACTGAAAATCGTCGTCCTGCTCATCGCCCTGGCCCTTGCGGTAGTCGCGGCGCTCGTGGGCTACTTCTTCGTGAGCGCGTGGTGGAGCCAGCCCCCGGCGGTGTTCGGGTTCGGCGACGGCCCCGAGCAGCCCATCGCCTTCCCCCACACCGTGCACGTCAACACGGCGGGGCTCGACTGCCAGTTCTGCCACCGGACGGTGGCGACCGACGAGGCTGCGAGCGTCCCCGCCGTTGAACAGTGCCAGTTCTGCCACGATTTCGACCGCATCACCGGAGCGAACTCCAGCTCCCCCACCGCCGAGGAGGAAATCGCCAAGCTCATCGGCGAACTCGGAGGAACGCCGGACCCCGTCGACTGGGTGCGCGTCCACCGGCTCCCGGACCACGTCCAGTTCGTCCACGCGCCCCACATCCAGCAAGGCTTCCCCTGCTCGACCTGTCACGGCGACATCGCGAGCATGGAGGTCGTGAAGCAGGTGCGCAACCTGAAGATGCGGGACTGCGTCGACTGCCACCGCGAAAACAACGCGCCGACCGACTGCACCACGTGCCACTACTAGCGAGAACCAGGGAATGACGCTCACACGCAGGCAGTTTCTCAAATGGGCGGGGGCCACGGGCCTCGGCGCCGTTGTCTTCAACGGCTGCCGCGTCCCCGACCACGAGATCGCGGTGCAGAGCCCCGTCGAACTTCCCGAAGACCTCGTTACAGGACGCGACAACTACTACGCCACCTCCGCGCAGTTGGGCCTGGCGAGCGAGGGACTGCTCGTCCGCGTCATGGAGGGCCGCGCCAAGAAGGTCGAGGGCAACCCCGACCACCCCGTCAACACCGGCAAGCACGGCATCCGCGCCGAGTCGATGCTGCAAGCCCTCTACCACCCCGACCGCATCAAGCATCCGCTCCTGCGAATCGCCAAGGGAGGCCCCTTCCGGCGCATCCCCTGGCAGGAAGGCATCGAGCGCCTCGTCGCAATACTCCAGGAGCGCGACCCCTCCGAAGTCCTCATCGCGACCCCGCCCCTGCGCGGACGCCTCGCCGACGTCGTCCACGGGTTCGCCCAGGGCTACGGCGCCCGGCTCCTCGGGCTCGACGCCCTAGGCGGCGAGCGCGTAACCCGCGAGGCTATACGCCGGCTGTACGGACAGCAGGCGCAACCGGACTTCGACATCGCGCGCGCCAACTACGTGCTGAGCTTCGGCGCCGACTTCCTCGGCTCGTGGGTCAACTCCACGCACTACGCGCGCGGCTACGGCGAGTTCCGCCAGGGCAAGGGACGCGCCCACCGCGGCAAGCTCGTGCACGTAGACTCCCGGTACTCGACGACCGCAGCCGCAGCCGACAAATGGCTCGTGGTCAAGCCAGGCGCCGAGGGCCTGCTGGCCATGGCCATCGCCTACACCATGCTCCACGAGCAGACCGCCGATCCCGACGCGGCGGCGGCCCTCACCGGCGGCGACGGCGCAGCCGCACTCGCCGCCTTCCGGCCCGGGGCTGTCGCCAACGACGTCGGCCTCTCGGCCGAACAGATAGTCGACCTCGCCCACGACTTCAGCAAGCCCGACAACCGCCCCGCTCTCGCCATCGGCGGAGGCGCCGCGGCGGCCCAGGTCAACGGCCTTTTTAACATGACCGCCGTCTACGCGCTCAACGCGCTTACGGGCGGCGTCAACCGACCCGGCGGACTGCTCCTCAACCCGGAGCCGCGCTCCGCCCCGGTCGAGGCCGCGTCGATCCGGGACTGGAAGCGCGCCCTCGACGACATGCGCGCAGGCAGGATCACCGCCGTGCTTGTCCGCGACGCCGATATCGCCTACGCGCTCCCGCGCTCCCTCGACCCGCGCAGCGCGCTCCGCAACGTCGACCGCATCGTGAGCTTCTCCAGCTTCCTCGACGACACCACGGAACTCGCCGACCTCATCCTGCCGGGCAGCGTGGCCCTCGAGGAGTGGGGCAGCGACGAACCCGACCCCGGCCCCGGCTACACCACCGTCGGCTTCCAGCAGCCCGTCGTCAACCGCTACCACGACACCCTCAGCTTCGGCGACGCTCTGCTCCGGGCGAGCAAGGAACTGGGACTCGACGGCCTGCCCTGGGAGACCATGCGCGACGCCGTCCGCGCCGAGGCCCGCGACCTCCACGATCTCCGCAAGGGTTCCGTAGTCCAGCCGACCTTCGAGGAGTTCTGGAAGCGGTCCCTCGAACGCGGGGGCTGGTGGGACATGGCCACTACCGTGAGCGGCCAGCCGACCCCTCCCGCGCTCCCGCGCTCCGCCCCCGGCGCTCCCGCAGCCAGCACCGGACCGTACACGCTGCGGCTCGCGCCGTTCGAGGGAATCGGCGTCGGCGCCGGCGAATACGCGCACCTGCCTTGGGCGCAGTCCGCCCCCGACCCGATCACCACCGTCGCGTGGACCACGTGGGTCGAACTCAACCCGGACACCGCCTCAGCGCTGGGCGTGCTGAACAGGGACGTCGTCAACGTGGAGTCTCCCACCGGGCTCTCCATCCGCATTCCCGTGTACGTCAACCCCGCGACTCCGCCGGACGTCGCCGCGATACCCCTCGGTCAGGGGCACCGCGGCTTCACCGGCTACGCCGCCCGGCGCGGCGCCAACGCGCTCGACATCGTGGAGCCGACCGAGGAGCCGGAGACCGGGGCCCTCGCCTGGGGAGGAACGCGCGTTCGCATCACCGGAACGACTCGCCGCATCGACTACCCGAAGCTCGAGGGCATCGAGCCCGCCCGGCAACTGCCCGGCGAAGAAGTCATCTACGTGCAGCGCCCGAACGGCGCGAGCTCCGCCGGTCACTGATAACGGAGAGACAGGACTACCGATGGCGACCTCAGCACAACCGCGCAACCAGACCAGCCGGCCCGACCACAAGTGGGGAATGGTCATCGACCTCGACCGGTGCACCGGATGCCAGGCTTGCGTTATCGCCTGCCAGTCCGAGAACAACATCCCCATCAACGACGAGTCGACCTTCCTGGAGGGCCGGGCCATCCAGTGGATCCGCGTCGAGCGCTACTGGGAGGGCCACTACCCCGACATCAAGGCGCGCTTCCTGCCGGTGCTCTGCCAGCACTGCGACAACGCCCCATGCGAGTCGGTCTGCCCCGTGTACGCGACCTACCACAACAACGAGGGGCTGAACGTGCAGGTGTACAACCGGTGCGTCGGGACGCGGTTCTGCGGGAACAACTGCCCCTACCACGTGCGCGTGTTCAACTACTGGGAGCCGGTCTGGCCGGAGGACCTCCGCAACCAGCTCAACCCGGACGTAACCGTGCGCTCCCGCGGCATCATGGAGAAGTGCACGATGTGCATTCAGCGCATCCGGCGCGCCACCCGCGGCGGCAAGGAAGTCGAAGACCAGTCGTTCAACCCCGCGTGCGTGCAGGCCTGCCCCACCGACGCCATGGTGTTCGGCGACCTGAACAACCCGGATAGCCGCGTTTCCGAACAGTGGAATGACGAGCGCGCCTACCGCGTGCTCGAAGCGCTCGGCACGAACCCCAGCGTGAAGTACCTCAAGCAGGTGGAAGTCGATGCATAACGGCGACCATGGCGACCTCCAGGTCGGCCCGCTGCCGACTCATCGGGAAGTGGCGCAGGACGTCCTTGGGCGCTTCAGCGTCCTCGGCGCTCGTTACTGGGGCTGGGTCACCGTGCTCGGCTTCCTCTTCGTGCTCGGCGTCGTGGGCTTCATCATCCGCCTGACCGAGGGGTTCGGAGACGAGAACCGCGCGAACTGGGGCTACTTCGTCGCCACCATGGCGTTCATCCTCACCACCTTCACCGCCATGCCGGTCATCTCGGCCGGCTTGCGGCTCACCAAGGCGAACTGGCGGCGGCCGTTCACCCGCGTAACCGAGAACATGGGCATCACCGGCCTTCTTCTCGTGTTGATGCTCATCCCCGCGCTCTTCGCCCTGCCGTCCATCGATGGGCGGCTCACCATCTGGTTCGAGTTCCCGCTCGGCGCTCCCGGCCTGTGGGACATCATGGGCTACGGCTCCCTCGCGCTCATCGGCCTCGCGTTGCTATGGACGCTCGCGCTGCCCGACCTCGCCGCGGCGCGGGACCACCTGCCGCCGTCGGCCCGTCAGCGGTTCATCAAGCGGCTAGCGCTCGGGTGGGTCGGCGGGCTGCGGCAGTGGCGTGTGCTCTACAAGGGTTCGCTGCTGCTGGGCGCGTTCTACTTGCTCACCTACCCGCTCGTGCAGACCCTGATGATCTCGGACTTCCACCACGGGCTGATACCGGGGCTGAAGGACGCCATCATCCCGGCGACCGTCGTGGTGAACGGCCTGCAGGGCGCCGTCGGCATGACGCTCGTGACGATGTACCTGATGCGCCGCATCGGAGGCTACGAGCACTACTTCAGCGTCGAGCAGTTCTGGGCGCTCTCCAAGCCCCTGCTGGCGTTCTCCCTGCTGTGGTTCTACTTCTGGTGGGCGAGCTTCATCACGTTCTGGTACGGGCGGCAGCCCGGCGAGAGCGAGGTGATACGGCTGCTGGTGCTGGACGAGTACCGGGGAGCGCTCATGGCCTCGTTCTTCCTCAACTTCCTCGGGCCGCTGATCGCGCTGGTGTGGAACCCGGTGCGGCGCAGCATCTGGGGCCCCGCGCTGGTGGGCGCCGGCATCATCCTCGGCGCGCTCATCAACCAGGTGCGACTCTACGTCTCCGCCTTCTCGGTGGACGACCCCACTCTGCACGTGATGGACCCGCGGCCCGCGACCCAGTGGCCCGCCGCGCCCGACATCCTCATCATGGTCGGCGCCATCTCCGGGTGCGTGCTGCTCTTCATGCTCGTCAGCAAGATCATCCCCGTCGTCTCCATCTGGGAGGTCGGCGAGGGCCTCAGGCTCGTCAAGGTTCGGCGCTACCTCAACCGCTACGCGAGGGTCATCGCCAAGTCGCACTAGCGGCGGACGCAAAACGACTATGTACTACCGCAGAACGCTCACCGACGCACAGATAAACCGGGAACTGCTGGACGTGGTGTTCCGCACGCCCCTGTGGTGGGTGGCGCTGATCACCGTCACCGGCCTCATCGTCGCAGTCGCCGCCGGAGCGTTCGGCTTCATGATGAACCGGGGGCTGGGAGTCACCGGCCTCCAGCAGCCCGTCTTCTGGGGCTTCTTCATCACCAACTTCGTGTTCTGGGTCGGCATCAGCCATGCGGGCGTGATGATCTCCGCCATCCTGCGCCTCAGCCAGGCCGAATGGCGGAGGCCCATGGTGCGCGCTGCGGAGACTATGACTGTCTTCGCGCTGATGACCTCCCTGCTGCAGCCGCTCATCCACGCCGGCAGGCCCTGGCGCATCTTCTACTGGGTGCTCCCCTACGACTGGGCGAGGGGCATCTGGCCCGACGTGCGCTCGCCCCTCGTGTGGGACCCCATCGCCATCAGCACCTACCTCACGTCGAGCATCCTCTTCGTCTACACCGCCCTCATCCCCGACCTGGCGGTGATACGCGACCGCAGCACCGGATGGCGGCGCACGGTCTACGGAATCCTCTGCCTCGGATGGCACGGCAACCCGCGCCAGTGGAAGCTCCAGGGCATCGCGGGCATCCTGCTCTCCGCCCTCATCCTGCCCGTGTTCGTGTCCGTGCACAGCATCGTGTCGTGGGACTTCGGCGTGAGCCTCGTGCCGTCGTGGCACGTAACCGTGTTCGCGCCCTACTTCGTCATCGGCGCCGTCCACTCCGGCGTGTCCGCCGTGGTGACGTTGATGGTCATCATGCGCAAGCTGTACAAGCTCGAGAACTTCATCTGGGAAGAGCACATCGACGCGCTCGCGCGGCTGCTCATCGTCGTCGCGACGGGCTGGCTCTTCTTCTTCTGGCTCGACTTCGTGTTCGCCTTATGGCTGATCGAGGAGCAGGAGTTAACGGTCTGGCAATTGCGGCTGTTCGAGCCGCCCTGGAGCTGGATGTTCCTGCTGTTCATCACCACGTCGTACATCATCCCGGTGCCCTTATGGCTCTTCCGAAAGGTGAGACGGAGCTTCACCTGGATGTTCTGGACCAGCATCCTGGTCAATATCGGCATGTTCACCGAACGGCTCATCATCATCGTGCCCGGACTGATGCGGAAGGGGCCATGGGTGTTCACCTACGAAACGTACCGCCCGAGCGCCGTCGAGCTGACGCTGGTCGTCGGTTCGATCGCGCTGGTGGCGTTCCTGCTGCTCATGTTCAGCAAGTTCTTCCCCCTCATCCCGCTGTGGGAGGAGAAGGAAGGCCAGAAGCTCATCGACGAAATCCAGGTGGGCGACCGGACGATGCCGGCGCTCGTGAAAGAGCACTAGCCCGGCGCGGGCGAGGAGAGAGGCGATGCCGAACAAGAAAATGCTCGGACTGTTCCCGGAGCCGGAACAGGCTGCCGGCGCCATGAACCAGCTGAAGGAAGGCGGCTTCCCCGCCGAAGACCTCGACGTCTACTCCGGCAGCCCGTTCCCCGAAGGCTCCTTCGGCGAGCACGAGCCGGAGACCCGGCTGTACATGTTCCCCCTGGTGGGCGCGCTCATCGGGTTCGCCATCGGCCTGCTGTGGACCGCCGGCACCCAGATCTCCTACCCCCTCATCACCGGCGGCAAGCCCATCCTCAGCATCCCGCCGATGACCATCATCATGTACGAGAACATCATGCTCGGCGCCATCATCTTCACCGTGCTCGGCGTCCTCTTCGAGTCCCGCCTTCCGCGGCGCGACCTCGGCCTCTACGACGCCCGCATCACCGAGGGGTACATCGGCGTCATCGTCGATTGCCCGGAGGAGCGCTCCGACCAGGCCGAGTCGCTGCTCAAGGGCGCCGGCGCCGAAGAAGTAAAGAAGGAAGGGGCCTAGCATCCTCGTGCGCAATCCCCGCCGAAACGCGCTTCTGCTCCTCGCCGCCGCCGTTGTCGCGGCGAGCGTCGCCGCGTGCTCTCCCGGCGACCCCTTCCGCTCGACCGGCGCCTACCCCATCGACGTGTTCCAAGAGATGCACTACAACCAGTCCCAGAAGGCGCAGGAGCCTCCGCGCTTCCTCCCGCCCGAGGGCTCCTACCCTGTCGAGGGCGGCTTCATCCCCGTCAGCGCCATCGAAGACGTCAACGCCCTCGAGAACCCCCTGCCGAACGACCCGCTTGTCATGCGCCGCGGAGCGCTCCTGTTCAAGCAGAACTGCTCCGCCTGCCATGGCTTCACCGCCGCCGGCGACGGCCCGGCCGGCATCATTCTCGCCGACTACGGGATCAACCAGCCTCCCGCGTTCGGCGATGGCGACGGCGTCGTGGTCGTCCGCACGACGGCGACCACCGAGCTTAC
>DAOUKL010000076.1:0-37426 GCA_034421335.1 Dehalococcoidia bacterium
AGCACGGCAAGGACGGAGCGCCCGGACAACACGGACAGGAAGGCGCCCCCGGTCAGCATGGGCAAGACGGCGCCCCCGGTCAGCACGGACAGGAAGGCGCCCCCGGTCAGCACGGAAGCCCCGGCCAGCACGGAGCCCAGGGCGCTGACGGCGATCCCGGCCAGCAAGGGCCTCCGGGTCCCCAGGGGCCTCCAGGCCCCGCTGGTTCCGACGCGCTGAAGTCGGCCGTGAGTTTCGACATCTACCCGTCGGTCATGAACTGGCCCGGACGGGAGCGCAGCAGGGGCGTCTGGTTTGTGGGCGCCGGTCTGGAGCCCGGTCAGTGGTTCGACATCGTGCTCGAGCCCGCCGGCGAGGCCGTGACCATCCTGCTGTTCGCCGACGAGCAGGGCCCGGCGCTGCGGCAGGCCAACTCCGACGGGGCCTTCGTTCTGGGGTTCCCCATCGACGGCAGAGATGGACGCTTCCTCGCCAGCTTCGTGCAGCAGGACTTCCAGGTCATCACGGTGAGCCTGATTGACCAGGACACCCGCGCGGTGCTCGCGACCGCCCCGTGGGTGCTCTGCGACGGCGGCGAAGAGGACCCGCTGCTCTGCTCCATCGCGGAGGACCCGATCGACACAGGCCGGGTTACGCGGCCCGATTAAGCGGCGAAGACCGTGATAGCGTCTAGTGAAGCGAGCTCCGCCCGCGGCGGGGCTCGCTTCAAGGTAGAGCGTCCCGGCGCGCGGAGGAGGAAGCCATGGAGCCTGTCCTGAGAGTGGGGCTCGCCGGCCTGGGCAGCGTCTCTCGAATGATCCTGGGGAGTGTCGACTTGATCGACGGCGCAAAACTTACCGCCGTCGCGGACATCCGCCCGGAGCCATTGGAAGCCGCCAGGGCGAAGTACGGCGTCGAAACCTTCAACAGCGTCGAGGCCATGTGCGAAAGCCCGAACGTTGACGCCGTTTGGGTGTGCACGCCCAACATGCACCACTCCGAGCACGCGATCATGGCCGCCGAGCACGGCAAGCACGTGATCTGCGAGAAGCCGATGGCCGTCACCCTCGAGCAGGCGCAGGCCATGGTCGACGCCGTCGACCGCAACGGCGTTCGGTACGTGCAGGGGCACTCCAAGATATTCGACCCGCCCATCCGCCGGATGCGCGAGGTGGTGTCCAGCGGCGAACTCGGACGGCTGCTCCAGGTCAACACCTGGGAGTACAAGCCGTGGATTTCCGGCCAGCCCCGCCTCGGCTCGGAGGTCGACTCCAGCATGGGCGGCGGCGTCCTCTACCGCCAGGGCCCGCACCAGACCGACATCATCCGCGGCGTCGGCGGGGGCATGGTGAGGAGTCTGCGCGCCATCACGGGCCGCTGGAACCCATCCTTCCCGCTCGCCGAGGGCAACTACACCGCGTTCCTGGAGTTCGAGGACGGCGCGGCGGCCACGATGGCCTTCAACGGCTACGGCTACTTCGACATCACCGAACTGACGTGGGGCATCGGCGAGGGTGGGCAGCGCCGCGACGTCGACATTCCCGCGCCCCCCGATCGGTACGACGGCTCCGTGGAGACGGACGTCAAGTACGCCTTCGCGGCCAGGCGCGCCGAACGCGAGCGGGAGGAGCGCATGTCGGGCCGCCACCATCAGCCCTTCTTCGGCCTGACCGTCGCGAGTTGCGAGCGGGGCGACATCCGCCAGTCGCCGGACGGGCTGTATATCTACGACGAGAACGGCAGGCGCGAGATCACGTTCGACAACAGGGGGCAAGGACGCGGAGAGCTCACGGAGCTCCGGGACGCCATCCTGGAGGAGCGTCCGACCTTCCCCGACGCGCGATGGGGGATGGCGAGCCTCGAGGTCATCGTCGGCATCCTCCAGTCGTCCAACGAGCGCCGCGAAGTAACGATGTCCCTCCAAACCCCGGTCCCGTACTAACGCCCGGCGATATCCGTTATTCCCGCGGGGAATGACGCAGAGGAGGCAAGCCGTGACGACCGCAAACGAGCAGCAGCAGGCGCAGAACCCCTATCGCCGCCCCTCGCCGTATGAGGAGTGGATCAAGGACACCGGCCTCCCCATTCACCGGGGCTACTACGTCGAGGACGTCCGCACCGTTGAGGTCGCGCCGTGGGAGGAGCGTGAATGCAGCGCCGCCTTCCTCGTCCTCGCGGGGCAGGAGGGCGTCACCGAGGCGCGCGTAACCGAGATCGCCCCCGCGAAGACCCTGCCGCCTTTCCGCTTCGCGCTCGACGAAGTGATCTATGTCGCCGAGGGCCGCGGCATGACCACCATCTGGGCCGGGGACGGCCCAACGCGCACGTTCGAATGGGGCAAGCACAGCATGTTCATCGTGCCGCGCGGCTACTATCACCAGTTGGCCAATTCCAGCGGCTCGCAGCACGTTCGGCTCCTCCACTACAACTACCTGCCTATCTCGATGAGCATCGTGCCCGACCCGAAGTTCTTCTTCGACAACGACTTCGTGAACACCGACATCATGGGCGAGGGCGACCTGTATTCCGAAGCCACCTCTACCCCCATCGACCATCCCGGCGGCCCTGGGCGCGTCGTGTGGAACGGGCGCTTCTTCCCCGACATGCTGGCGTGGGACAAGCTTCACACTTACCAGGAGCGCGGCGCAGGCGGCCACCGCGTCGGCGTCATGTTCCCCGGTTCCACGATGTGGAGCCACATGTCGGTGTTTCCCTCCCGCACTTACAAGAAGGGCCACCGGCACGGCCCCGGCGTCGTCATCGTCATTCCGGGCGGCGAGGGCTACTCCATCATGTGGCCGGAGGGCGGTGAGCGCGTGGTGATTCCCTGGGCCGAAGGCAGCGTGTTCGTGCCGCCGAACCGCTGGTTCCACCAGCACTTCAACGTCGGCGAGACGTACGCGCGTTACCTGGCGTTTCACGCCCCGCGAGGCACGGGCCAGACCGAGCGCGTCCAGCGCGAGAGCGACCAGATCGAGTACCCCGACGAGGACCCCTGGATCCGCCAGAAGTTCGAGGCCGAGCTCGCCGAGCGCAAACTCACGAGCCTCATGCCGGAGGAGGCCTACCTCGACCGCGAGTACCAGTTCGCCTACGAGGAGGAGGACTAGGGCCGCAGTCCGCGCCTGCCTCTCACTCCTGTAGGGGCGGCCCCTCGTTGCCCGACCCGGTTACACTAGCCCCGCTATGTGCGGACGCTACACCCTGCTGGCCGACGCCGCCCAACTCGCGCTGCGTTTCGGCTTCGACGCGCGCGGGCTGACCCTCGAACCGGGATACAACATCGCGCCGACGCAGCAGGTGCTCGCCGTGCGCGAGGGCGCGAGCGGACGCGCAGCCGGCCTCATGCGGTGGGGACTCATCCCGCCCGGCGCCCGGAGTCTCTCAGCGGGCGCCCCTATCATCAACGCGAGGGCGGAGACGCTGGCCGAGCGCCCCGCGTTCCGCGACGCGCTTCGCAGCCGCCGTTGTCTCGTGCCCGCCGACGGCTTCTACGAGTGGCGCGGGAGCGGCGCAATCAAGCGCCCCATGCGTATAACGTTGCGGACAGGCGAGCCGTTCGCCTTCGCCGGACTCTGGGCCGTATGGCGCAGCCCCGAGGGCGAGCGCATGGAGTCGTGCGCGATAGTAACGACTGCCGCCAACAGCCTCCTGTCGCCGCTGCACGACCGCATGCCGGTTATCCTGCCGAAAGAGCGTGAGGAACTCTGGCTCGACCCCCTGGCGAACGACGCGGGGCTGCTGTCGCAGTTGCTCGAGCCCTACGCGCCGGCGGAGATGCGCATGGACGAGGTCTCGCCGCTGGTCAACTCCTCCGCCAACAACTTCCCCGAGGTGCTTGTGCGCCCGCCGATGCTGGACTTGCGCTAGGGAGGACGCGCTATCGAGCAGCCCCGCGCCACTGGTGGGGGTCCACGCCGCGCGAGCGGAACCAGTAGTAGATGCCGTCCCAGTACGGTTCGGGGTTGACGTCGAGCACCTGGCCGCTCGGCGTCCGTGAAAGCACGAGTCTGCCCCACTGTTCCGGGTCCCGCTGGCTCGGGTCGACCTCCAGGGAGGCGACGTCCGTGCTCAGCTCCGTCATCTCGTTCAGGAAGTCCTTGAGCAGGGCGGAGTCGGCGCTCCACGTGCGCAGCACCGTGTTGCTGTCCTCGCCGAACTCGCCCACGAACAGGAGGGCGTCGTCCCCTCCGCCTTTGGTTCTCCACTCTATGCGAGCCGCCATGCGTGGTTCTCCGATTACAGGAACGTGTTGAGCACCTTCGGGAGCATCACGTTCTGGGCGATGATGAGCTTGCGGAACACGAGTTTGAAGCTGGTTTCGGGGTCGCGGCGCAGGAGGTCCTCACGTCTCCCCACAAATTGGTTTACCTCGTCCTGAAGCCGGTTCTGGTAGCAGAAGAACTTGCTGTTGACCCGGATCTCATCCCCCTCGGCGCTCACGAGCTCCACGTTGCTGATGATGTGCTCGAAGCGGGAGACGGGCTCCTCGGGCCAGTGGACGCCCGTGTTCAGCTGCCGGATGCGTCCGGCGAGGATGTCCTTCCCCTCGTCGAACCAGTTGATCTCCTCGTCCATGCTGGTGAACTCGAGGTCCCAGTCGCCGAACTTGATGTTGCGGCGCATCGGCATCCAGTAGTGGAGGTCTTCGGCGAGCAGATCGAGCCACTCCTCGAACCTGCGCTCGTCGAGCAGGCGCGCCTCCTTGAACAGGAACTGCTCGACCTCGTGCCTGAGGACGACCATCTCCAGTGATTGCCCAACCGCGCTCGGGTTCTCAACCATCGCCGTCCCTCCTCGTATGCAGCGAGCGCCGCCGGACTGTCCAGCGGCGCTCGCGGAACGTCCCGCTTCCGTTACTCCGTCGCCTCGCGGACCTCGTTGAAGAAGACGAACTCCTCCGTACCCACCACCGCCGGGTTCTGGTGCTCCGTGAACCGCACGAGGATGTAGGCGCCATCGCCCGGGTTCGCCGTAACCTCGCCGGCGCCCCCGTAGATGGTCGTGATCTTCGTCCCCTCCGGCAGGTTGCGGAAGGTGTCAGCCCCGCTCGGGCCGGATAGCACGTACTTCTTCTGCTCGGTCACGGCTCTCCTCTACCAGATGCGGTGGTCGGCGGCCTTGTTCACGGGGTACAGGTCGTCCCAGCTCGTGGCCTCCATGAAGGCGAGCCACCGGCTGAAGCGCGCGCGCTGCGCCTCCTCCGTGTAGGAGCCGTTGAAGACGACGCCCGGCAGCCGGTCGTTGTACTCGCCGAGCCTGATCCCGTTGGCGAAGAAGTAGTCCAGCTTCCGCGCCTTCGCGCCCTGGCTGGCGGGGAAGACGTAGTTCCAGTTCTCCATGTCGTCGGACTCGAAGAAGCCGACCGGGCCGTTGAAACGCTCCGAGTAATGCCGCACGGCGTCCCGCACGTGCTTGGGCGCCGTCTTGTCGACACCGGAGAGCGTCCACCTTTCGACAACGCCCACGGAGTGAGGCTGCCACCAGCGCAGCCGCCAGCTGTCCACCATGACGGGGGGGAAGATGGCGAAGTGCCCGCCGCCCCAGCCGTGGGGGGCCATGATCTTGTCGGCCAGCAGGTTGGCCTTGCGGTCGCGGGTCTCGCGGAAGTAGTCGTCGACGCCGGTCTCGAACCACTCTTCCTCGTACTCGGGGACGCCGGGCTGGTGGTAGAGGGTGCACATGCCGCCGTGGCCGAGGTTGTGGTCGCCGATGGCGTACTTGTTCATGGGGAACGGGGCGGCGCTCCGCGCCCGGTCGCGCCCGCCCTTCGAGCCGCGGTCTTGGTGCAGTTTGGCGGCGGCGGCGGAGCGGTGGGTCATCGCCGTGTGGGTGAGGTCGGTGACGGAAGTGAAGCCGGGCACCTTCCAGTTGGTGGGGAGACGGTGGCGCTGGAACGGGGTGAACATGTCCAGGCCCGCGTCTGTGCCGTCGCTGGCCTGCAGGCAGTGGCGAAGGCTCTCGGTGAAGGGGCCGAGGTACTCCTCGAACGACGGGGCCTTGGGGTCCCAGGTCGCCCAGAGGGAGCCGTAGAAGTTCTTGAACTGCGCCACTTCGGCGAGACCCCACTCCTCCTTCGGGAGCGTTCCGCAGTAGGCCTCGGGGGAGTGCTGGAAGCCCGCGCCCACCAGCCGTCCCGTGGTGTCGTACGTCCACGCGTGGAAGGGGCAGGTGAAGATGAGCGCGTTGCCCTGGTCGTAGCGGACGACCTTCATCCCGCGGTGCCTGCACGAGTTCAGGAACGCGCGGATCTGGTTGTCCTTCCGGTCCCGCACGACGATCACCTCTTCGGTGCCCATGCGGCTGATGACGAAGTCGCCCGGATTCGGGATCTGGCTCTCGTGGCCCAGGAACAGCCAGCACCGCTGGAATATCTGCTCCATCTCCTGCTCGAAGATGTCCGGGTTGACGTACAATTCCCGGCTGACCGTCCCGCGCTCAGGGTTGATGTAATCGCGGATGGAGCGGTCTCCCCGTGCACGAATAATCGCTACCATGGCTGCCTCCTTGGCGAATACTGGCTGCCCTTGCGAATCATGGTGCGAATCCTAACTATTTCGTTCCGTCTTGTCTATTCCCTTGCCTCGCCTGTCTCTTGAACGCGATTCCCTCGGAGACCGGGGTGGAAGCGGGAAGTGAATACCCCCGCAGACAGGGAGAGGGGGCCGTGGGCGGAGCGTCGCGCCTCTGGGGCGCCCACCCCTGTGCGATAATATCGGGAGCACCCTCAGGAGGCCTCCATGACGACCCCCTTCGGACTTCGCTCCGTCGAAAAGAAACTCGCGCCGCCGCGCCTTATAGCGGCGGCGCTCGTTGCGCTCGCGTTCTGCGCTCTAACCCTCATCGCCGGCCAGGCGCCTGTGGCGTCGGCGCAGGACAGCCCCGACTGCGAGGTGAACGACCTCGGCATGCTCGGCTCAGGGACCGATGAAGACAGCGCGCTGAGCGCAAGCGGCCGCTGGACGACGGGCGACTGCGACTCGCGCTTCCGCATCGACAGCGATGCGCACACCTACCGCTTCGAGGTGGGCGAGGCCGGTCGAATCAGGATCGAGTTGGCGTCGGACGAAGCTGACTCCCACCTCTACCTGCTGGCGGAGGACGAGAGCCGGATCGCCGACAACGACGATGGCGGTCGAGGGCTGAACGCGCGGGTCGAGCGCGACCTGGCTCCCGGCGTCTATCTGGTCGAGGCCACGACCACCGCTGGGCGCGGTCGCGGCGCGGCGGACTTTGCCCTGTCCGTCAGCCGGGTGGCCGGTTGCGAGACGATAGACCTCGGAGTGCTCGAGTCGGGCCCTGGTCTGACGGCGAGCGGCTCCTGGACGCTCGATACGTGCGGCTCGCGGATCGTCCAGTCTCACCCGGCTTACAGCTACTCCTTCACTCTGGCGCAGGCCGGTTCCGTGCGCATCGACCTCATGTCGGAGAACGGCGACCCCGTCCTCTCCCTGATATCGGCTGAGGATGGCGTTATCGGGGCGAACGACGACGGCGGGGCGGTTCGCAACTCCCGCATCGAGCAGTACCTGCAGGCCGGCGTCTACCTGATCGAGGCGACGACGTACCTCGAGCGCGACCAGCAACCGCTATCAGCTGACTTCGACCTCACGGTCCGCTTGTTGGACGAGGAAGCGGAGCAGGGCAAGTTTCTCCTCAAGGTTGAGGCCGTCGATACGCCCGACCGGGTGATCGCGGGTGAGCCGTTCCTCGTCCACTACCGTGTCGGCAACCTGGGCGGCGGGGACCTGGCCGACGTTGGAGGGGGCGCCGTGATCTACGTGGTGGCTCCCGGGGTATTTGGGCGCGTATTTGAGCGCACGGGCTGGATCGCCGCATCGGAGGGCCGTTGGGGTCCCGGTGTCTCCTACCACACGGGTGAACCGACGGCGAGCGCGGCGAGCGCCTCGATCGACGAGGTTGCGCCGTTCGAAATTGCGCTCGACATCCCGGGGCCCCTATGGTTGTTCGTCGGCATTGTCCCCTTTGACGCGGCTGATGAAGAGGTCGGGTTCCATGGCGTCTGGCGGAACCTGACGGTTCTCAGCGGCCCGGTCTTCGGCCCCGTAACCGTGCGCGTCGATGACGAGAACTACACGGTTGCCGCAGAGTCGGACGACGACGGCGTCGTAACCCCCGTGGTCGCCCAGGAGACGCCGTCCGGCGACGGAAAGGTCGCGGACGACGTGCGCGCAAAGGCGATCTTCGCCGCGGGCTTCAATACCCAGGTGTTCGACGGCCTCATGGAGCGCCCGGCGATTGCCGCGCTCGACTTCACGTCGGGCGGCGCCGCCCCCGACGTACCCCCGCTCGACCTTGGCGACCCGTCGTCGGCGACGCTCCTGAAGGCGTTCGGTCAACGCTACGCAGCCGCGCTGGCCGCGTCCGGGCTGACCGACTTGGCGGGCGCGGGCGTGGCGCCCCTGCCGTCGGAAATCGAGGAGTTCACGCTCTCCCTGGCCCGGATCGCCTGGAGAGAGTACTCGCCGGTAAGGACGTCATGGGCCAGCCTGATGCGCGAGTACGAACTCGGCGACGTCCCCAGGTTCAGCGAGGCGTTCGACGTGTACGCGCAACTCGCCTACGCCGAGGCGGTCGCCTCGCCCCTCGTCGCGGGCGGCAGAGCCGTGCAGGCCGCCCAGGCCGCCGCCGACGGCTGGGACGACGAGAACGCGCAGACGATGCTCGCCGAGCTTGCGGATATGGGCTCGTGCCGCGCCGGCGCTTCACTGGCCCACGCGCTCACGATGGCGCGGGTGGAGGACGTCCCCGGGGCGGTGGCGCTCCACGCCGAACTCGGCGCAGCCTCGCCCGTCTACGCGGCGGCGATTGACGCCGCCCTCTGTGCGATAGCCGGCGCCGACGCCTCGAACGCGACGATGCTGCGCCGCCTGTCGATCGCTCGCACCGTCGTGGCCGAAATGCTTGCGCCTGCCGCTCCCGTCCTCGGGCCGCAGGAGCCCGTTGGGCTCCGCATCGTCGCCCGCATCGTTGAGGATGGCCGCGTCGAACTCGGCGCCGAACTCGCCAGCGGCGTGCTCGTCTTGCCCGACCGGCGCTTCCTGCCCGCCGAAGCCGGCAGCGAATGGGCCCTCAGCAGCGACGTCGAGACCCGCTCCGGCGACCTTGGCGTCATTCGCGCTCGCCACCTGTTCGACGGCCGTGTCGAACTCGGCTTCAGGGACGCCGAAGGGAACATGCTGACGCCGGACATCCGCTTCCTGCCGGCGGACGCGCCGGTGGGCGTCTGGGTGCGCAGCAGCCTCGTAACCGCCACCCCCGCCGGCGCGATGCTGTCGGAGGAATAGCGCCATTACAAGCCCTATGCGGACGCCCACGAGGGGCGCCCGCATCCCACCCCTCCTCCCCCCAAGGGGGAGGGGCAGGGGAGAGGGCGGAGAGGCGTGGGCAGAGAGCGCGCACTTCCGTCATTCCCGCGAAGGCGGGAATCCATCCGGCCCCCTCCCCCGAGGACGGGGGAGGGCTGGGGAGAGGGCGGAGAGGCCCCCCGTGATACCCTGTCGGGAACGCCCCCCCGGAGGTCTCCTCGCCAATGTCTCGCCCCACGCTCCGCACGCTCCTCTTCCTGCCCGCCCTCGCTCTTGCCGCCGCACTGCTCGCCGCCTGCGACGACGCCTCGCCGACCGCGACGCCCACCCCGAGGCCGACCCCTACGATCGCGCCCACGCCAACGCCGGACGAAGCCTCGCTCACGCAGGAGCAGATCGTCGAGCGGCTCCTCGCCAACGCTGCGGAGTTTCAGTACGAGACCGGCAATTACGGCGGCGCCATCACGTTCAGCACCATCTCGGAGCCGATAACCTTCAACCTCGCGCTGGCGAACGACGCCGGGTCGTCTTCGTACCTGGGCTATCTGTTCGAGGGGCTCACCGAAGTATCGTGGATAACGGACGAGGTGGAGCCGGCCCTCGCCGAGTCGTGGGAGCACTCCGACGACGGCCTCACGTGGACTTTCAATCTGCGCCGGGATGTGCGCTGGCATGACGGCGAGCCCTTCACCGCGCACGACGTCGATTTCACCTTCAACCGCATCCTGTACAACGACGACATCCCCTCGACCTCCGACGCCTCCTTCACGTTCCGCTACGTCGACGAGGACGGCGTCGAGCGCGAGGAACGGATGACCGTAACCGCGCTGGACGACTACACCGTCCGCTGCGTGCTGCCCGTCCCGCTCGCCACGTTCCTGCGCGCGATGGGGACCGCGATCTTCCCCGAGCACATCCTGGGCCCGGTCGTCGAGAGCGGCCAGTTCAACTCGCACTGGGGACTCGACACCGACCCAACGGAAATCATCGGGACCGGCCCCTTCACCATTGCCGAATTCGTCCCCGGAGAGCGCGTCGCGCTCAGCCGCAACCCCGACTACTGGCTGCGCGACGACGACGGCAACCAGCTGCCGTACCTCGACGAGATCGTCTACCTGATCATGGACGGCTTCGCCGCCGAACTCGCGGCGTTCAACCGCGGCGAGACCGACTACCACGGCGTGCTCGGCGAGGAGTACGCGGAGCTGAAGAGCAAGGAGGCCGAGGGCGACTTCACCGTCAGTCGGCGTGGCCCAGGGTTCGGCTCAACCTTCCTCACGTTCAACCAGAACCAGGGAACGGACCCGGACACGGGCGAACCCCTGGTCGCGCCTGAGAAACTGGCGTGGTTCCGGAACGCCGACTTCCGCCGCGCGGCTGCCCACAGCATCGACCGCGCGTCCATCATCGAAGATGTCTACCACGGCCTCGGCTACCAGCACTGGGCGTCCGTCAGCCCCGCCGCCGGCGACTTCCACAACCCCAATGTCGCCCGCTATGAGTACGACCTCGACAAGGCCAACGAGATCCTCGACGGCCTCGGCTGGACGGACTCCGACGGCGACGGCGTCCGCGAGGACGGCGGCGGTAACCCGCTGGAGTTCCGCCTCATCACGAACGAAGGCAACAGTGTGCGCGAGCGGGTCGGAGAGGCCGTTACCGAGGGGCTCGCCGCCATCGGCGTGAAGGCCAACTACGAACTCGTCCCCTTCCCGGAACTGGTGGCGCAACTCGTCGACCAGTATCAGTGGGAGGCGCTCATCATCGGGTTCACCGGATCGAGCGACCCGCACTCGGGCATCGTGTTCTGGCACAGCGAGGAGGACTTCCACCTCTGGTATCCCAACCAGCCGGAGCCCGCGACCGAGTGGGAGGCGGAGATTGACGACCTCTACGTGTCGGCCGGCAGGGAACTCGACCGCCAGGCGCGTGTCGACTACTACCACCGCGCTCAGGAGGTCGCCGCCGAGTACGCGCCGGTCATCTACACCATAAGGGGCGACCGCATCGGCGCCGTCCGCAACGTCTTCGGCAACACGACCCCCACCCTCTACGGTCTTTGGGACACGCGCTACCTCTACCGCACCGACCGCTAGCGCGCCAAACCGCCCTTCCGTCATTCCTGCGAAAGCAGGAATCTCGCCCTCTTCTACTCCGGGGGGAACGCCCAAAGGGCGCATCCGGCCCCCTCTCCTACTCCGGGGGAGGGGCCGGAGGGCTGTAGGCACGGGGGGCGGGGCTAGTGCGGCACGGCCAGCTTCAGGGCCGGAGGCTCGTCCGTCTCCGCGTAGAGCCACTCCCGCATGTGGTCGTACCACGACTCCCCCTTGGGGAGCGTGCCGACGGCGGAGCGCACCCGGTACCACTCAGGGTTCTCGACGCACGGCGGCGTCACGTCGTCGTAGCGCAGCGCCTTGGCCGCGCCGAGGAGCTGTCGGCGCACCTGGATGATCATGGCGTCGGAGGTTCCGAGGTGCTCGATCGTGCGGTTCTGGATCGGCCCCATGCTCTCGGTCGCGGCCTGGTCTTGCAGGAAAACGGTGGAGATGCCGGTGAAGCTCTGCGCTCGCTGCGCGTTCCGGTCGATTTCGTAGTCGTTCGACTTGTTGGCGCGGGGGCGGAAGCGCCCAAGGGGGCCGGCCGTGTCGGGCAGAAGTTCGCCGGCGGGGTGGACCGCGGCGCCGAGCACGCCGAACTGCTGGCTCTCAACGCGCCGCGTCGGATGCCACGAGACCGTCCACGCCATCGTGTGATGGTCGTCCATCGGCACCCAGATGTGTCCGGGAACGACGCCCTCGGGCCGTGCGGGAAAGAACGCGAAGATGGGGAAGAGGAACTGGGTGATGCGCCAGTACGTCGTTTCGGCGTCCTCCTCGCGGTCCGCGCCGTAGACCACGCCGTAGGTCGTGGGAATGATCTCGAGCCTGGGGTGCTTATCCCGGTGCCACACGCCGAGGGAGCCCGGCTGGTTGGGGTCGAGCCTGCCGTGCAGGAAGAAGAGGTGGCTGGTGTCGATGTCGCCCTCGAGGCCCTGCATCCAGTTGCAGGAGCGCAGCGCCAGCGAGAACTGCCGCTGTTCCGGCGGCACCAGCGCCCACTCGAACTGCGGAAGCCCCGGCGGGTCGCCCTCGCCGAGATAGGCCCACACCACCCCGCCGTGGATGGCGCCCCGGTACGCCCAGGCGCGCGCCTTGTGCTTGAAGTTGCTCGCGTCGGGCTCGTTGGGCATATCGACGCACTGACCGGAGACGTCGAACTTCCAGCCGTGGTAGATGCACCGCAGCCCGTTCTCCTCGTTGCGTCCGTAGAACAGCGACGTTCCGCGATGGGGGCATGTCTCGGAGAACACGCCCACGTCGCCCTTGGAGTCGCGGAAGATAACGAGGTCTTCGCCGAGCAACCGGAAACGCTGCGGGTCGCAGTCGGGCCCGCCGAGTTCTTCCACAGGCATGACGGGGAGCCAGTAGCGGCGCATCAGTTCGCCCATCGGCGTTCCCCTGCCCACGCGGGTGAGCGTCTCGTTGTCGGCTGCGCTCAGCATGACGGATCCTCCGTGCCCTTCTTGGACTGCGCTCCGGTTACGCGCTATCGTATAGCCGCGCCGCCGCTGTCGCCACTGGCGGCGACGGGGAGGGCCACATGACGCGAACGTACGACGGGCCGATCTACGACGGCGACGGGCACGTGCTGGAGAACAGGGAGGGCATCCTCGCCCGGTTGCCTGCCGAGCTGCGAGCGTCCCCCGCCGTCGACCGGATGCGCCGGCGGGGCGTCTTCCCCGAACTCGACAACTACCACAGCCTTCTCACCATCTCCCCCGAGGGGTCGTTCTCCAACCCCGACGAGGCGCGGGGCTGGTCGCGCTTCATGGACGAGCTCCGCGTAGGCGGAGCGGTGCTGTACCCCACCGACGGGCTCGCCGTGGGCCGCATGGTGGACCTCGACCAGGCCGTGATGGCGTGCGCGGCGTACAACGACTGGATATACGAGGAGTACCTGCAGCAGGACGAACGCCTGCGGGCGGTCGCGCTGCTGCCCATGCAGGAGCCCGAGACGGCGGCGCGCGAACTGCGCCGCGCCGTCGAGGAGCTGGGGATGTGCGGCGGGATGCTCCCCGCGTCCGGCCTGATGGGACACCTGGGCGGGCGGCAGTACTGGCCCGTCTACGAGGAAGCCGACCGCCTCGGGTGCTGCCTCTCGGTGCACGGCGGCTCCTACCCGGAGCTCGGCTTCCGGGACCTCAACACATTCGCCGCCGTCCACTCGCTGGGGCATCCGTTCGGCATCGGCATCGCGTTCACGGCCATGCTGTTCAACGGCGTCTTCGACAAGTTCCCGAACGTGCGCTACGGATTCATGGAGGGCGGCGTCGCCTGGTTCCTCATGGCGCTCGAACGCGCCGACGGCTCGCACAAGGCCTTCAAGCCTCTCGATCCGCAGCGCCGCTTCCTGCAGCTGCGCGACGGCGAGGACGTGCGAGCGCACATCCTCCGGCACGTCCGCGAAGGCCGTATCTTCGTCGGCGTCGAGGGAGACGAGCCCGACCTCGCACACGCGCTGCGCGTTGTCGGCAGCGAGCCCTGGGTGTGGTCGAGCGACTTCCCGCACGAGGTCACCGTCGAAACGTGCGCGCTCGAAATCCGGGAGCTCGTCGAGAACGAGGAAGTGCCGGACGATGCGCTCGAGGCGATCCTCTGGCGCAACGCCTCACGGCTGTACGGCATGCCCGCCCCCGCGGGCGCTCCGGGGGGCTAGGCGCCTACAGCTGCCGCAGCTTCGGGTCTAGGTGATCGCGCAGCCAGTCGCCGAGCAGGTTCATCGAGAGGACCGTGCACATGATGGCGAGCCCCGGGATGACCGACAGCCACCACGACGTGACGATGTAGTCCCGCCCCTCGGCGATCATGACGCCCCAGGCGGGGTTGGGGGGCGGGATGCCGGCGCCGAGGAAGCTGAGCGACGCCTCCAGCAGGATGACGTTGCCCACCTGCAGCGTCGCCAGCACGATGATGGTGTTGGCGATGTTCGGCAGGATGTGCCGGAAGATTATCCGCAGGTCGGACGCGCCGGCCACCCGCGCCCGCGCCACGAAGTCCATCGCCTTCAGCGTCAGCGCCTCCGCCCGCACCTGCCGCGCGTAGCGCGACCAGAGCAGAAGCGCGACCACCGCGATGGTCGTGGCAGTGCCCGGCTCGAACAGCACGATGAGCGCCAGCGCAAGCAGGATGAGCGGGATCGACAGGGAGATGTCGACGAGCCGCATGATGACGTGGTCCCACCAGCCGCCGAAGTAGCCGGCGGCAAGCCCGAGGAGCGTTCCGACGGCGCCGCCGATTGCGAGGGCCGCGAGTGAGACTAGCGCCGCGGTGCGCGCGCCGTAAATCATGCGGCTCAGGATGTCGCGCCCCTGCCGGTCGGTCCCGAGCGCGTAACTCCAGTCCCCGCCGTCGGTCCAGGCGGGAGGCAACAGGCGCACCGACAGGTCGCCGTCGATGGGGTCGTGCGGAGCGATGATATCGGCGAATAGCGCCGGAATAACCAGCACGACGAGCAGCACGGCGACGGGCGCGACGGGGTAGCGTCGCAGGAACGCCCAGGCGCGACCGAGCGGCCGCGCGGAGGAGCGCTGCGAGGCGGCGGAAGGCGCGAGCGAGGCCATCGCTACCGGCCGTCCGCGCCGTACCGCACCCTGGGGTCGAGGTACGCGTAGAGGATGTCGACGACGAGATTGATGGCGATGAACATGGCGGAGATGAGAATGACGAGCCCCTGCACGACCGCGTAGTCGCGCGCGAGGACGGCCGCCAACGCGAGCTGGCCGACGCCCGGCCAGGCGAACACCGTTTCCAGCGTCACAACGCCGGTTACGAGAATCCCCGCGACGATGCCGAACAGCGTGAGGGGCGGTATCGCCGCGTTCTTCAGCGCGTGCTTCCACACAACTTTCCACTCCGGCGTTCCCTTGATGCGCGCGAACTTCACGTATTCGCTGTCGAGCACGTTCAGCATCGCCGAGCGCGTCAGCCGCATGAACGCCGCCGCGGAGAACCAGCCGAGCGCTATCCCCGGCAGGATGACGTGGGCGAACCCTCCGCGCCCCGAAACCGGCAGCCAGTCGAGGTTCACCGCGAATATCCAGATGAGCACGATGCCGAGCCAGAACGGCGGGAGCGACTGCCCGAGAAGCGCGATGAACTTGCCGACCGCGTCGATGGCCGTCCCCTTCTTCGCCGCCGAGACGACGCCGATCGGCACGGCTATCAGCACGCTCGCCAGCAGGGCGAAGCCGGCGAGTTGCAGGCTGGCCGGAAGCGCGCCGGCGATGAGGCTCATGGCCGACTGCCCCTGGAACTTGAGAGAGTCGCCGAAGTCGAGCCGCAGCGCGTTGCCCGCGAACGCGAGGTACTGCTGGTGCAGGGGCTTGTCGAAGCCCCACAGCCGGTTCAGCCGCTCGATGTCCTCCGGCCGGGCGTCGACGGGAGCGAGCACGTCGATCGGGCTTCCCGTGAGACGGATGAGGACGAACACGAGCACGCTGACCCCGATGAGCGACAGCGCGGCCTGAAAGAGCCGGATGACGATGTAGCGTTGCACGCTGACAGTATCGCCCTTCGGGCCGGACGCTGCGCGCCGTTCGCACCCTCCCCGCAAGAGGGGAGAGGGTCGCCCAACCTCCTCACGGGGGAGGGGCAGACCTACTTCGCGACGAGTCCCTCGAGGTGGTCGACCGGCGCGCCGGAGACCATGCCGGAGAAGATGAAGTCGGCGACGACGTCAGGGTCGCCGACCACTTCGTTCGGCAGCCAGAACAGCGGAATGTCCTGGTGGAGGTCGTAGGCGAGGTTGCCGGCCTCGCGCAGCAGGTCGTCCCGGTTCTGCGGCGTGTTGGTCTTGTACGCCTCGCGGATGAGCGCCTCGGTCGCGGGGTCCTGGAACCCGATGTAGAGACTGGAGAAGATGGAGCTGCCGTACACGAGCATCGTGAGAAGCTGCGCGCCGCTGGACGACGCGGAGAAGACGTGGTTGTCCCAGTGCATCTCCCGTTGCTTGCGGATGAACTCGGTGGGGTCGACCTGCTGCTCGGCGACCTCGACGCCTATGTCGCGCCAGTAGTTGGCGATGGCCTGTTGCGCGTCGATCGCCGCGGGCACGGCCGCGAGCAGCGTCAGTTGCATGGTCGTTCGGAGGGGGTTGCCTTCATCGTAGCCGGCCTCCGCGAGGAGGGCTTTGGCGGCGTCGGGGTCGTAGCCGTACTCCTCCTCGAACCGCGTCTCCCACTCAGGGTTCCAGCCGACGCGCTGCGCGTTGTCCGGCAGGTAGTGGTTCCTGAACATCGTGAGACCCTTGCCGTCGAAGAAGGCGTCGTTGATTGCGGCGCGGTCGATGGCCTTGTTGAGCGCCTTGCGCACGCGCAGGTCGGTCTGCGGCGAGTCGGGGTAGGCGGAGCAGTTGAGGAACAGAACGTCCTCCGGCGCGGCGTCGGGGTTCACCACGCATTCTTTCAGCGCGGGCGTCCCGCTGGCCCCGACGCGGTCTTCGGTCGCGTTCGCGCCCGCCGGGACGTACACGCCCTGCCAGGTGAGGAAGAAGCGCGTGGCCGGGACCTGTGCGGTGAAGGTCGCGAAGCCCTGGCCGGCGGCTTCGGCGGCAAGCTCCTCCGGCAGCTTAGCGAGGTGCGCTTCTCCCGCGAGCAGCTTGGCCAAACGCGTGGAAGCCTCCGGGACGAACTGGAACTCGAACTCGGCGAAGTCCGGAGTCCTCCGCCAGTGGTCTTCCGCGCGCTGGTAGACGACGCCGGTCTGCTCGTCCATCGACACGATCCGGTAGGGCGCGGTGCCCGCGAGCGGAGGCTCTCCGGCGACGGGGTCGCGCCCCCCGGCCAACTCGGCGAGGCGCGGGTCGTCGTCGTAGTTCGCCCACTCCGCCGAGGGCCTTCCCGCGAGCGTTCCCGGTCCGCGCGCGAGGAAATCGGCCTTGCTGGCGATCTCCATGCCGCCCTGGATCTCCGATATCACCTCGAACGTGTCGGCGTAGGGCTCGTCGGTGTGGAAGACGACCTCATAGTCGTTCACGACCTCCACGTCGAGCACGTGGTTGCGAAGGGTGTTGGCCTCGGTGCTGACGTCGTCCGGCAGGATGTTCATCAGCCAGGAGAAGCGGACGTCCTGGGCGGTGAACTCTTGTCCGTCGTGGAACTCCACCCCCTCCCGCAGTTTGAAGCGCCACGAGTGACCGTCCGGTTCGAGGCTCCACTCGGTGGCGAGTTGGGGAACGTAGGCGCCGTCGGTTTTGTCGAACCCGACGAGGTACTCGTAGTGAGGGCGGATATACCAGTTGCTGTCCTGCCCCGGGAGGCGCCGGATGTTGCTGAAGTCCCTGGGTGGGGCGACCGCCATGACGACACGGTCGACGGAGCCGGGTCCGATGGAGACGGGCCCGAAGGAGCAGGCGGCCGCCAGCATGAGCAGGAGCGTCGCCGAGGCGGCGGCAAGCAGCAGGCGCATGGGGAGTCGAACCGTGGGCATGTTCTGTCCGTGTCGTCGGATGCGGAATTGGCGCGCCCCCCAACGCAGGCGCAAGGACATGGCGTAGGGGGCGGTAGGACAGTATACGTCAGCCGCCCTTCCCCTCGCGTGCTGCGCCCATCCGTCTCTCTCTTGGATATGATGGCGGAGTGGAAACGTTGAACGGTGGCGGTGCAAAACGGAGCGACGGAGACGCCGTGCTGGAGGTGCGGGACCTCCGCACGCACCTCTTCACGAGATGGGGCGTAACGCGCGCCGTGGACGGGGTGAGTTTCTCCATTGGCGAAGGCGAGACGCTCGGTCTCGTCGGCGCGTCCGGCTCCGGCAAGAGCATGACCGCGCTGTCGATCCTGCGGCTCCTGCCTGACGCGGCGCGCATCGTGAGCGGGAGCATCCGGCTCGACGGTGAAGACGTCGCCGCTATGAAGGCGGCGGACGTCCAGCGGCTCCGTGGCCGGAAGATGTCGATGATCCTCCAGGACCCGCAGACCGCGCTCAACCCGGTGTTCACGGTGGGCAATCAGCTGATGGAGTCGGCGGCGGCGCACGGCGCGCGCGGCCGGCGGTCGGCGCGGGCGCGCGCGGCGGAGGTGCTGCGCATGATGCGCGTCGCCGCGCCGGAGCGCCGCCTCTCCGATTACCCGCACCAGTTGAGCGGCGGCATGAAGCAGCGCGTCGTGGGCGGCATCGCAATGGAAGGCCAGCCTCGCCTGCTCATCGCCGACGAGCCGACGACCGCCCTGGACGCGACGGTGCAGGCGCAGTACCTCAGCCTGCTGAAGGAGATTCAGCGCGACGCCGGCGTCGCCATCCTGTTCATCACGCACGACCTGGGCGTCGTGGCGCGGACGTGCGACAGGGTGGCGGTGATGTACGCCGGGCGCATCGTGGAGCAGGGCGGCGTCCGCGAGCTGTTCGACAGCCCGTCGCACCCATACACGCGGGCGTTGCTCTCCTCCATCCCCTCGATGGAGGAGAGCGCGGAGCGCCTCGCCGCCATCGAGGGGCAACCTCCCGCGCTCTACGCGCTGCCTCCCGGCTGCCGTTTCGCCCCGCGCTGCCCCCACGCCGATGACAGGTGCGAGTCGGAGTACCCGCCGGAGTTCGCGGGGCCGGACGGCCATTCCGGGTCATGCTGGCTGCTCGAGGAACAGTGGAAACCGGCGTTCTCCTGAAGGCCGACCGGCTTCGGAAGCACTTCCCCGTTACCGAGGGAGTGGCGCTGATGAAGACCGTGGGGTGGGCGCGCGCCGTCGACGGCGTGAGCTTCGAGGTGCGCCGCGGCGAGACGCTCGCCATCGTCGGGGAATCGGGCTGCGGCAAGACCACCACCGCGAAGCTCGTGCTGCGGCTCGAGAAGCCCACGAGCGGGACGGTTGCGCTGGACGGCAAGGACATCCACGCGCTCACCGGGCGCGAACTGCGGCGGTTCAGGACGCAGGCGCAGGCGGTGTTCCAGGACCCTTGGAGCTCCCTCAGCCCGCGGATGCGCGTTCGGGACATCATCACTGAGCCGCTCGTCGTCAACAAGCGCGTCGGCGGGCGCGAGGCGCGGGAGCGCGCCGCCGAACTTCTGCGCGACGTCGGGTTGCGCCCCGAGCAGGCCGACCTCTTCCCGCACGAGTTCAGCGGAGGACAGCGGCAACGCATCGCGCTGGCCTCCGCTCTCAGCGTCGACCCCGAACTGATCGTCCTTGACGAGCCGGTCTCCGCGCTCGACGTGTCGGTGCAGGCGCAGATCATCAACTTGCTGCGCGATCTGCAGGAGCAGCGCGGCGTCAGCTACCTGATGGTCTCGCACAATCTCGCCGCCGTCCGCCACCTCGCCGACGAGGTCGCGGTCATGTATTTAGGCGAGATCGTGGAGCGCGCGAAACCCGGCGACCTGTACGAGGCTCCGCTGCACCCGTACAGCAAGGCGCTACTTTCGGCGGCGGCGCCGCCGCGCGCAGACCGGCGACCCGGCGAACTCATCCTGGAGGGCGAACCGCCGAGCCCTATCAACCCGCCGGCGGGTTGCCGCTTTCACCCGCGCTGTCCGTTCGCCATGCCCGTCTGCTCCGAAATCGCGCCGAAGTTGACGGAGCAGGCCCCTGGTCGCCACGTCGCCTGTCACCTCTACTGATTCCGGCGATGGTCCGAATCTGCGTTGCACGCCCTAGACGCGGGCGCCTGCGCTTCCATAAATTCAGCGGCGAACCACTCCGAGGAGGCGGCCATGAATATGCTGTCCACCAACAAGCTGGGCGCGACTGCGCTCATCGTGGGCCCGACGCTTGCGTTCGTCATGTACCTGCTGCAACCGGGCGGGCTGCTCGTGGAGCCGACCAACCCCTCGGACGTGAGCGGGACGATCGCCGCCTGGATGGAGAACAGCGCGCTCACGCGGCTCACCTCCGTGTTCATCATGCTGGGGCTGATGGGCATGGCGTTCGGCATCTACGAAGTGCACGTGGCGCACCGGGGCAGCCGGGGCGACGGCCTGACCATGGGCGGGCTGGCGTTCGTGTCGCTCTGCATCGTCGCCTGGGTCTTTGCACAGGCGCTGACGATGCCGATCGCCGTGCGCGTGGACATGGCGCCGGGCGCGCAGGAGGCGGTGCACGCCGCTCGCGAGGGGCTCATCATCGTGGGCGGCATGGCGGGCTGCGTGGGCATCCTGCTGTTCAGCATCGCGGTGATCATCGACTCTCGCGGCAGAGCGTTCCTCGTCTTGTCGTGGATCGCGGCGATTTCGTCAGTGGTAGGGCTGGTCGCGTGGATAACGGCCTCCGCCGGCGGCGATGCGCTCGATCCGGGCCTGCGGATTGCCCGCTCCCTCTACTTCATCTGGGTCGTCTGGTTCATCTCGCTGGGCGTACGTCTCGCGAGGGAGGAATCGGAAGGGTAGGGGCCGGTCGGCGGCTCGGACCCTTCCGCACGCACGGGCGTGCGTGACCCTCCCATCGGGCGCGCAACCTCCCCCCACTCCTGTGAGGGGCGGGTTGTGCGCTGGGTTACCATGCGCTCAGCACTTCCCCCCGAGGAGCGCCGCCTATGTTGACCCCTGAGCAGAACGACCTGCTCCACAAAGTCGGGCCGGGCACGCCGATGGGCGGCCTGATGCGTCGCTACTGGCACCCGGTCGCAGCGGTCGGCGAACTCGACGACAACCCCGTCAAGCCCGTCCGGCTCATGGGCGAAGACTTCGTGCTATTCAAGGAGCCCTCCGGCGAGTACGGCCTCCTCGAACGGCACTGCCCCCACCGCCGCGCCGACCTGTCGTACGGATGGGTCGAGGCCGACGGCGGCCTGCGGTGCAGCTACCACGGCTGGCTCTTCGACGCCCAGGGCCGGTGCATAGGCCAACCCTACGAGCAGATCGCGCATCCTGACGCCGCGTTCAAGGACAAGGTGCGCGCGAAAGCCTACCGCGCCGAGGCCAAGGCCGGACTCGTCTGGGCCTACATCGGCGATGAGCCCGCGCCCGAACTGTGGGACTGGGACCGCTACTACGACCGCGGCTACAAGCAGGTCGTGTTCTCGACAGTGCCGTGCAACTGGCTCCAGTGCCAGGAGAACTCCATCGACCCCGTCCACTTCGAGTGGCTCCACTCCAACTGGTCGCTGCGCCTCAAGGGGAGCGGCGACTTCAGCCCGACGCACACGCGCGTGGGGTTCGAGGAGTTCGAGTTTGGCTTCCGCTACCTCCGCATTCGCGAGGACACCGACGAGGAGGACGAACTGTGGAAAGTGGGGCGCGTCTGCCTCTGGCCGAACGCGCTCTACACGGGGCACTTCGAATGGCGGGTGCCCATCGACGACGAGAACACGCTGAGCGTGGGGTGGTTCATCGACCCGGCGCCGGGCGACCGCCCGTTCGAGCAGGATCGGATTCCGTACTGGACATCGCCCATCGTCGACGAGCGCACTGGCCGGTGGATCAACAGCCACGTGATGAACCAGGACTTCATCGCCTGGGTGGGGCAGGGCGCAGTGTCCGACCGCTGGAACGAGCACCTTGGCGAGAGCGACCGCGGAGTCATCCTGCTCCGCAAGCGCTTCATGGACGACCTGGCGACCGTGGCGGACGGCGGCGACCCGAAGGGAGTGCTGCGCGACGCGAACCGCAACGTGAAGCTGGCGCTGCCGCGCATCCGATCGGGCGCCGGCAGGCCCGCGCCGGGCCCGGAGCCTCCGCGCTTCCCCTTCCTCGTGGACCAGCCCCCGGAGATCGCGGAGGAGATGGCCGCCGTCTGGCGCGAACTCAGCGCGCCCTGACCGTTCTCCCCCCCGAGGGGGAGATGCCCGCAGGGCAGGTGAGGCGGCGGAGAGAGGTCCCGAGGGGGAAGCGCCCCAAAGGGGTGGAGAGGGCTGCCCCTTCCGTCATTCCCGCGAAGGCGGGAATCCATCCCCCTTGGGTTCGTGATGAGCCTGTCGAACCACGGGCCATTCTCAACGTGGGCAGTTATGCAAGGCGTCCGTCAGAGAAGGAGAGTCACACGCCGCAGACCTCCGTAATGGGGCCGGAGTCGATGATGCTGGCGGCGTCGAACTCCAGCGGGATGACCCCGGCGCGCTTCCAGAAATCGACGAGCATCCGCATCCCCTCCGTGTCGGGATCGGGGAAGTCGCGGAAGCCGTCGCGCGTAACGTCGTACGTCTCCTCCGCAATCGGGCGAGTGGTCTCGCCATACTTCACGTGCACGGCGGCGCCGAACTCGCGGTCCTGCTTGTAGCGCCGCTGACCGTCCAGGTAGCCGCGCAGGAACCGCCGCACGACGTCGGGCTGTTCCCGCACGAGCGCTCGCTGCGCCGCGATGCCGCCTATGGCGAAGTTCAACCCCAGCTCGCCGTAGTCGTACAGCCAGGGACAACCGGCCATCCGCGCCTCCACCGCGGTGGGGGGCGAGAGCGGCGTGGCCGCGACCTCACCGTCGAGCAGCGCCCGCAGGCGGGACTGGCTCCCGCCCACGCTGCGTAGTTCGCAGCGCTGGCCCAGCACCCGGTCCATCGTGAGTTGGCCGAGGAAGTCCGTCAGGTCGCTGGTGCGGCTCATGCCGAGCGGCCGCCCGCGGAGCGTTTCGAGCGTCATGCCGGGAGCGCCGACGAGGAACTGCTGGTTCACGCCTCCGGCGAGGAAGACGAGGTCGGCCCTGCCCTCGGCGGCGGCTGCGACGAGCGCGGGAGCGGCGAGGTTGCCGAACACGATGGCGCCGGAGACGAGACCTGCAACGACTGCGTGGGCGTCGCCCATCTTGGCGAGCGTTGCGTCGAACCCTTGCTCGCGCATCGCGCCGCACTCGATGGCGGCGGCGAGCGGCGTTACGCCCTGGCCCTCGCTTGCGTAGCCGCAGGGCAGGGGTGTGAGGGCGCCTTCGGTCGGCTGCGTCATGCCCGGCACGATACCCCGGCCCCTCCCGGGTCGCAAACTTGACCGCCGGGCGCGCCCGGAACATACTTTCCGCACTTGCAAAGGCGGACGTCCATCGGGCCGCCATTGGGGGAGGCAGCTATGGCTCTCGTTATCGACTCGGACACCCACATTGCCGAACCGCCGGAGATGTGGGACTACCTCGACCCGGCGTGGCACAAGCGGCGCCCGGTCGTCGTGCAGGTGCCGGAAGACACGCTCTACGGCAGGGTCGACCACATGTGGCTGATCGACGGCCAGATCTACCCCCGGCCTGCGGGCAGAGGCGGCAACTTCCTCGTTACGCCTACGGTCCAAACGAACGTCCGCGACCGGGTCGACCGGAAGGCGCGCGAACTGCTCGACCTCCCGATGCGGTTCGATGACATGGCGGCCACCCAGGTGGACGCCCAGGTCGTCTATCCCACCCTCTTCCTCGCCTACCTCACGCACGACGCCGCCTACGAGGTCGAGCTCTGCAAGGCGTACAACCGCTTCCTCGCCGACGTGTGGGCCAAGGCCGAGGACAGGATTCGCTACGTCGTCATCCCCCCGCTGCGCAGCATCGACGCCTCGATCGAAGAACTCCGCTTCGGCAAGGAGCACGGCGCCTGCGGCGTGTTCTTCCGCGGCATCGAGGGCGACAAGACGCTCGACGACCCGTACTTCTTCCCTGTGTACGAGGAGGCCCAGGCGCTCGGGCTGCCCATCTGCATCCACCAGGGGCAGGGCGCGCCGGCCCTCAACTACCTCATCGACGTCAGCCGCAGCCACACCTTCACCCACGGACGCATCCCCCCGGTGGTCGCCTTCCGCAACCTCGTCTCGAACAAGATTCCGGAACTCTTCCCCGACCTGCGCTGGGGGTTCATCGAGACCGGCGCCTCCTGGGTGCCCTTCGCGATGTACCAGCTGCGGGGAACCCTCCGGGCCGACGGCGACTTCTGGGGCCCCCGCCTCTTCGACAAGTACAACATGTGGATCTCCTACGAAGTCGAAGAGGACCTGCCGTACCTGATGAACTACGTCGGGGAGGACCACCTCGTCGTGGGCACCGACTACGGACACCACACGCCCGGCACGACCGACCGGCTCGCCGCCGACCCCTCGGCGCAGGTGCACGTGGTGACGCAGATGCGCTCCCGCGATGACATCACGTCGGACACCGCCGAGAAGATCCTGCGCGACAACCCTACCGCGCTCTACGGCGTGTAGGCGATTGCGACCTCGGGCCGACTAGGGAGAAGACGGCGGGACAGGCGCCCATCGGAGCGCTCGTCCCGCCGCGCGCTGTGGGGCGCGCTGATTGCCGCCGGCGTCCTTGCGCTTGCAGCCGTCGGCGCGGTCGTCTACTTCGCCGCGTTTCGTGAGGATGCGTGGTTCGCCCGTATCAACGGCGTGGCGATTGCCCGCGCGGAATTGGTGGACGTCCTGCGCGCCGAGCAGATCGACGCCGCCCTCGCCGGCGTTCCGTTCGACGAGACGCTCGAAACGTTCGACGCCGCGGCGCGCCTGACGGACGACGAAGTGCTGCGCCAGACCGCCCACGAACTCGGCGTCGAGGTCAGCCGGGAAGAGATCGACGCGGAATTGGTCGCTCAACTTGCCCCTGAACTCGATTCCGACGCGCTCGACGACACCGGACGGGCGCTGTTCGAGGAGCGCCGGCGCCAGTACGTCGACCTGCGGCGGCTCAGCTTTGAGCAACTCGACCGCATCGTGGAGGGCGAACTCCTGCGGCGCGAGGCGTCCCGGGAGTTGGGACGCGGCGTCCCGGACCCTCAGCCGCAAGTGCGCCTCCACGTGCTCGGAGTAGCGGACCTCGAGACGGCGGAGCGCGTGCGTCGACTCGCGTCGGAAGGCGTCGCCTTCGAGGAGCTTGCCCGCCGGTTCGCCTCGGGCGGCGCCGCCGTCGACCTTGGCTGGCTCCCGTACGATGCGCTGCCTCCCGTGGCGGCGGAGCTCCTGTGGGGCCTGCCCACGCTCGAGTTCTCCCCGCCATTCTTGCAGGAGAACCAGGCGATCGTGCTGTACGTCATCAGCGCACGAGATGCCGCCCGCGAGCTCGACGCGGGGGTGCGCCTGGTGCTGGAGGAGCGCGCGCTGGAGTCGTGGCTGCGCGTAACCCGCGACGCCCAGGAGATAGGACTGCGGCTCGATTCCGACACGCTCGCTTGGGTCATCGAGCAACTGGCGCAAACGCCTGCAGTCGGGCCGGGGCTGTAGGGGGCGGGTTAGCGGCGGAGGCGGGCGCGGTTCGCGAACCAGTCTCCCAGCAGCAGCGATGAGAAGCTCTGCCGTTCGAACGCCGGGCCGGACTCCGCTTCCGGCGGCCCCAGCCTGGCGCTCCGCTCCTCCGCCAGTTCCACGAGCGCCTTCGACGTCTCCGCGGCGCCGGCGCCCGATTGCGTCATTTCGCGGAGGCCCCCGAGGGCGCCGATCAGGCGGTCGGTCCACGCGGCGAGCGACGTCGGCGCATGTTCGAGCGCGATGGCCAACTCCTCGGGGTCGAGCCCGGCCTGCGCGACGGCGGCGTTGAACGGCTCACCCCGGAACCGGCGAACGTCGCGCCAGACGACGGCCGCGGATGCGGCGTCGATCGCGGCGACCGCCGCGATGCGGGGCAGGAGTTCGGCGGCGATGACGAAGCTGTCGTGCTCGGCGGCCTCGATGAAGAACGGCTTGGCGCCGGCGGCGTTCGCGAGCCCGATCACCGCGTCGATGGCCTCGGACGGCGCGCCTGCGCCGGGGATAATGCAGTAGTCGGCGTCCTGGAGGGACAGTTCTCCGGGGGCGCCGTTTGAGACGGGCCGCGCGAGCGGACGTCCTCCGACGAAGTGCACCGAGGGCGGAAGGGACTCCGCAGCCCACTTGAGCACGGGTGTCTTGAGCATGCACGCGTCGGTTACGACGCTGTCGGCGGGCGCGAGCTGGCCGAGGGTTCGGAGCACGTCGCGGGCGGCGGGCAGCGGAGTAGCGACGACGATGAGCTGCGCACCGGCGACGGTCTGCGCGACGTTGGAGCAGACCTCGTCGACCGCGCCGGCCTGGGCCGCGCGGCGGGACTCGGACCTGTCGGCGTCGAACCCTGCGACGCGGGCGTTGGGGAGGGCGGCCTTCACGGCGCGTCCGAGGGCGCCGCCGAGAGGGCCAAGGCCGATGATTGCGATGTCGGGCATAAGATTAAAGAAGCCTCGGTTTGGCCGTCACGAGTTGGAGCGGAAGTTGCCGCCCGTCCCGCGAAGGCGCGGGTCGAGCAGGTCGCGGAGAGCGTCGCCCAGCACGTTCCAGCCGAACACGGTGAGGCTGAGGAACACGCCCGGCCAGATGGCGAGCCAGGGGGCGATTTCCATGTATGTGCGGGACTCGGAACTGAGCATCCGCCCCCACGAGGGGAACGGCTTCGGCACGCCGTAGCCTAGGAAGCTGAGCGACGCCTCGATGAGTATCACCTGCCCGAGCCGCAGGCTTGCGAGGATGATGATGGGCACCATCACGTTCGGGAGGATGTGGCGCACAAGGATCCGGAGAGTCGTCGCGCCGTTGACGCGCGCCGCCTCGACGAAAGGCTGTTCCTTGAGCGCCAGCACCGACCCGCGGAGCACGCGGCTCTCGCGGATCGCCACCAGCCCGAGCACCAGCGTTACGTTCAGCGGACTCGGCCCCAGGATCGACATCACGAACAGCAGCAGCAGCAGCGGCGGCACGCTCATCCACGCGTCCACCAGGCGCTGGACGATGGTGTCGTACCTGCCGCCCATGTAGCCGCTGGTGATGCCGATGAGCGCGGCGAGCACGCTGCCGAGGGCCACGGAGCCCAGCGCGACGACGATGGACACGCGGGCGCCGTGCACGAGGCGGCTGAAGAGGTCGCGGCCCAGGAAGTCCGTGCCCAGCAGGTACGTGAAGCTCGAGTTCTGGAGCGCGTCAGAGAAGTGCGGCTCGTCGAACGGGTAGGGGGCGATCCAGTTGGCGAAGACCGCCATGATGAGCATGATGAGGACGATGACCGCCCCGACCGCCCCCAGCGGCTTCTCGGTGAAGAGCCGCGCGACAAGCCCGGTGAACCCGCCCCGCGACTTCAGCCGCATGAGGCCCCGCATAGGGCTTTCGCGTTCGCGCGTCGCTTCGATGGCCATGCTAGGCGTACCTGATCCTCGGGTCGAGCACGCTGTACAGCAGGTCGACCACAAGATTGATGAGCACCGTGCCTGCGGCGAACACCAGCACGATCGTCTGCGCCGGCACGTAGTCCCGCTGCTGCAGCGACTGCAGCAGGTAGATGCCCATGCCGGGCAGATTGAAGATCTGCTCGATGATGACGGTGCCGCCGAGCAGGAACGGTATCTGCAGCCCGATGAGCGACAGCACCGGAATGAGCGCGTTGCGCACCGCGTGGCGGTACCAGATGGTGCGGGGCTGCAGCCCCTTCGCCCACGCTGTGCGGATGTAGTCCTGGCGCACCACCTCGAGCATCATGGCCCGCGTCATGCGGATCGTTCCGCCCAGGAGCGGGATGCCGACGATGACGCCCGGCAAGGCCATCACGCTCAGGTTGCCGATGGGGTCGTCAGTGAAGGCCACGTAGCTCAGCGGAGGCGTCCAGCCGAAGAACAGCGCGGGGACCGACACCACCACCGTGCCGATCCACAGAATGGGCACCGCCACGAGGCCGATCGACACGGAGCGCAGGAAGTAGTCTGTCCAGGTGTCCTGCCGCACCGCGGTTATGATGCCTATCGGTATGGCGACGGCGGTGCTCACGACCAGCGCGATGATGGAGAGTTCGAGCGTAACGGGGTAACGCCGCGCAAGCTCGTGCGTCACCGGCCTCGTCGTCCACAGGGAATCGCCCAGGTCGCCTACGAACAACCCCCCGAACCACTCGAAGAACTGCGTGTACACCGGCCTGTCGAGCCCGAGCTGCCTCGCTATCGCATCCCTGTCCGCCGCGTACCCGAAGTCGGACACCATCAGGTCGATGATGTCGCCCGGCACGAGGCGCAGCATGAAGAACGTGGCCACGCTGACCACGAACAGCGTGACAATCGCGAGCAGCACGCGTCGGACGACGAAACGGTACAAGCGGGACAACTCCTCGCCGGAGCCCGGCGGCGTGAGTCTACGGCGCGGCGAACCGCCTAGCAAATCCGGTAGGCTGTACGCCCCTCTGGTTAGAGTGACGGCGGAGCGGAATGACTGAACGACGCGCGACCGAACCGATGATCGAGGCCGTCGGCCTCACCAAGCTCTACGGCGATCACGTCGCCGTCGATAACATCACGTTCTCCGTCGCCAGGGGCGAGACGGTGGGGCTGCTCGGAACGAACGGCGCGGGCAAGACGACGACGATGCGCATCATCACCGGCTATATGCCCCCAACGAGCGGCGTGGCCCGCGTGGCCGGGTTCGACCTCGCCGCCGATTCGCTTGAGGCGCGGCGCCACATCGGCTACCTGCCTGAGTCCGCCCCCCTTTACGCCGACTTGACCGTGGAGGCGACGCTCCGCTTCTTCGGCCGCATCCGCGGGATGGACTCCCGCGCGCTCCGCGGTGCCGTCGATCGCGTCATCGAGGCGTTCGCGCTGGCGGACTATCGCGACGTCCTTGTCGGAAAGCTGTCGAAGGGCTACCGGCAGCGGCTGGGGTTCGCGGTCGCGGTGCTCCACGAGCCGGAGGTCGTCGTGCTCGACGAGCCGACGGTGAGCATCGACCCGGTGCAGGTCGTCGAGGTGCGTGAGCTTATCCGGCGGCTGGGCGAACGGCACACGGTGCTCCTGAGCACGCACCACCTGGCCGAGGCCGCGAGCCTCTGCGAGCGAGTGGTCATCCTGCACGAAGGAATTGTCGCCGCGCAGGGGAAGCCGAGCGACCTTGCGCTGGAATTGGGCAAGCCGGAGGCAGGCCTCGAGGAGGTCTTCCTCGAAGTCGCCGGCGCGACGCGGGAGGAGGGCCGTGCGTAACGCGCTCGTGCTCGCGTGGAAGGAGACGCGCGCGTATTACGCGTCGCCCATGGCGTACATCGTGGGCGCGGCGTTCATGGGGCTGACGGGCCATTTCTTCGTCGCGAGCACCTCCGAGCCGCTCCCGGAGGCGTCGCTGCGCGGCGTGCTGACGCCCATCACGTTCGCGATCATCCTGTGGGCGCCCATCGCCAGCATGAGGCTGCTCGCCGAAGAGCAGAAGCTCGGCACACTCGAACTGCTGGCGACCGCGCCGCTGCGCGACTGGGAAATCGTGGCCGGCAAGTTCACGGCGCTGGTCGCCATGCTGCTCGGCATCATGGCGCCTACCCTGGCCTACGTCGCGCTCCTGCTTTGGTTCGCGTCGCCCGACGCGGGGCCGCTCTTCACCGGCTACCTGGGCCTGCTGCTGTACGGCTCCGCCGCCGCTTCGCTCGGCCTCTTCACGTCCTCGCTCACGAGCAACCAGATAGTCGCCGGCGTCATGGCGGCCGCGGCGCTGCTCTTCCTCACGCTCGCGGGTCAGGCGGCGGAGCTCGTGTCCGGCGTGTCGTCCGCGTTACTGGCGGGGGTGTCGCTGCCGGCGCACTACACGGCGTTCGTGGCGGGAGTCATCGAGCTTCGGAACGTGGTCTACTTCGCGTCGTTCATCGCGCTCTTCCTGTTCCTCACGACGCTCAGCCTGGAGTCGCGGCGTTGGCGATGACGCGGCTGCGGGGCTGGGGACTGCTGCTTGCGGCGCTCGGCGGCATCGGGGCCGGGGGCGGCCTGCTGCTGTTCGTGTGGGCGCCGGAACTGCGAGGCTTCGCCGTCGCGACGCTGGCCGTCGGCGCCGCGCTGCTGGCGCTGGCCGCGCTTGCGTCGCTCGGCTCAGCAGCCCGGGCCGTAGCCGGACGCCGGGGACGCCTGTCGGGCGTGAGCATCGCCAGCGTTGCGGCGGCGGCCGCCGCGGCGATCATCCTGAACGTCATCGCCGTCGCCCTCGACGTCAACTGGGACCTGACGGCGACGCGGCAGTTCGAACTGGCCCCGCAGACCGCCCAGGCGCTCGGCGGCCTCGCCGGCGACGTCCGCGTCACCGGGTTCGTCGTGTCCAGCGACGAGGACGACCTGCGGTTTGAAGCCGCCGCCGAGAGCTACCTGCGCCGGTTCGCGCGTCTCTCCGGCGGACGCCTCAGCTACCGCTTCGTCGATCCACAGCTCGAGCCGTCGGTCGCGCTCGAATTGGGGGTTACGGAAGCGCCGTCGCTGCTGTTTGAGTCGGACTCGATGGGTCTGCGAGCGACGGTGGGGTTGGGCGGCGTCTCGGAGCAGGCGCTGCTCACGGCGACCCTGCGGGTGTCGCAGACTCGGCAGCACAAGGTGTACGCGCTGCGGGGGCACGGAGAGCGCAGCATCAACGACCTCCGGGCGTCCGGCTCCGGGCTTGGCTTCGCCGTCGCCGGTCTGCGGGCGGACGGCTACGCTGTGGAGTCGCTGGACATCGCTGTGAGTGGGGGCGTGCCGGCGGACGCGTCGCTCCTCATCGTCGCGGCGCCCGTGGCGCCGCTGGGAGCGGACGCGGAGCGCGCCGTAACGGAATGGCTTGCGGGAGGGGGCCGCGCGCTCTTCATGGCGGAGCCGTCGCGCGAGTCGCGGGAGTCGATGGCGGGGCTGCTGGCGGCGTGGGGGCTGGAGACCATCCCCGGAACGGTCGTGGACCCGGAGCGCTCCGCCGCAGGCGACCCGCGAACGCTCGTGACGCAACGCGATCAGTACCTGGGGGAGACGCCGATAACGGAGGGGGGCGCCATCGTCGCGCCGCTCGGGCCCACGCTCTACCCCGGCGCGGCTGCGTTCCGCGTCGTGGATGAAGTCGCAGGGCGCATCGAGGCCGGCGAGCCGGTTCCCGTGCGGTATGGCCCGCTCGTTACGAGTTCCGGCGAGTCGTGGGCGGCGTCGGGGCCGGGCGCGGAGTTCACGCAGGGACGCGACGCGCCGGGGCCGCACACGCTCCATGTGCTGGTGCAGGCGTCGGCGACCATTACAGACGGCCTGGGGTCCGAGTTCGAGCCGGACGCCCCCCACGCCGTCCTCGCCGTTCTGGGCGACTCGGACTTCGCGAGCAACCGTCACTTCAACGACCTCGACAACGCCAACCTGTTCCTGAACACGGTGAACTGGCTGCTGGAGGACGAGGCGCTCATCTCCATCCGGCCCCGGCAGGAGGTGTTTCGCCCGCTCGTCCTGACGGCGCCGGAGTTCGACCTGGTCCGGTATGTCAGCTGGTTCCTCGTGCCTGCGCTGCTGGCCGCCGCCGGGGTCGTGGCGTGGTGGCGCCGTCGCTGAGCCGCCATGAGGAATGCGATTGTCAGGCTAGTCCTTCTCATGGCCGTCGCGGTTGCGGGGAGCGCGGCGTGGGCCGTCTGGCTGAGCGGCGACGAACCCCCCGACGCTCCTCCCGCGGTCCGCCTCTACGCAGTCGAGCAGGACGCCATCGTGAGCGTGAAGGTCACGACCGACGCAGGCGAGGCCGCTTTCGAGCTAGGCCCGGAGGGCTGGCGGTTCGCCTCAGAGCCGCTGTTGCCGGTGAACCTGGACCGCTGGGGCGGCATCGTGCTCCTCCTCTCCGGCCCGAACACAGACCGGACTTTGCCCGACCCTGCCGACCCGGCGGAGTATGGCCTCGACGCGCCGTCGACGGCATCGGTTGGGCTCGCGGGCGGGGACAGCGTGACGGTGCGGCTCGGCGCGGATACCCCCGACGGGCGGCACACCTACGCGAAGGTGGAGGGCCAACCGGGCGTCGCGCTGGTGAACGCGCCCTGGGGCGTCGCGCTGGCGCGGCTGGTGTCCGAGCCGCCGTGGCCGTACTGGTTCTACCGCGTCCCGCCGTCTCTCGTGCGCGTGTTCGAAGCGGAGGGCCCGCGCGGCGCGGCGACGTTCCTGCTCGGTCTCTCAGGGGCCGAGTCGGCCAGGGTTGTTGTCGGCGAGACCGCCCGCGACCTCGACGACGCCGAGCGAGCGGAGGTCATGCGTCTCGTGGGCGGCCCGCCGGACTTGCGCCTTCTCCCGCTGCCCGACGGCGAGACGATCGAAACGCTGGGGTTCGCGGAGCCTGCGGGCCCGGTTGGTTTCATCCGCCTCAGCTATGAACTTGCTGCGCCGTTGGAGGACAGGTCGGTGTATAGCGCCGTCTACGCCATCGGCGGACTAACCCCGGACGGAGACGCCCGCTACGCGCTCACCGCCGACGCTCCGGCGCTGCTGGCGTTCGATGAAGCGTGGGTGAGCGACGCGCTGGCGCTCGCCGAGCGCCACTTGCCCTGACCCACTGAGCGGGTTCGTGGTGAGCCTGTCGAACCCCGAACCAAGAGGGAGCGCCACGAACCAGAGGGAGTGGATTCCCGCCTTCGCGGGAATGACCGAGGGCTAGATGGCGTCCGGCCCTACGCGCAGGCACGCCGTCCAGCGCCCGTCGCCGGTCTGCTTCAGGGGCGGGATGGTGACGCGGCACTCGTCGACCGCCATCGGACACCGGGTGTGGAACACGCACCCGGACGGCGGGTCCTGGGGGCTGGGGATATCGCCTTGGAGCACGATGCGCTCGCGCTTCAACTCCACGTTCGGGTCGGGCACCGGCACGGCGGAGAGGAGCGCTTTCGTGTACGGGTGATGCGGGTCCTCGAACAACTCGTCGCTGGGCGACAGTTCCATGAGGCGTCCGAGGTACATCACCGCCACCCGGTTCGAGATGTGCCGCACCACCGAGAGGTCGTGCGCGATGAGCAGGTACGTGAGGCCCAGCTGCTCCTGCAATTCCTGCATCAGGTTGATGATCTGCGCCTGGATCGACACGTCGAGCGCCGACACCGGCTCGTCGGCCACTATGAACTCCGCCTCCGCCGCGATGGCCCGCGCGATGCCGATGCGCTGACGCTGCCCGCCGGAGAACTCGTGTGGAAAGCGGCTCGCCATGTACGGGTTCAGCCCCACTATCTGCAGCAACTCCTGCACGCGCTCCCGTTCCTCGGCCTTGCTCGCAGCGAGGCCGTGGACGCTGATGGGCTCGCCGATGATGCCGCCCGCCGTCATGCGCGGACTGAGCGACGAGTAGGGGTCCTGAAAGATGGCGTTGATGCGCCGGCGCATCTGCCGGAGCGCGGTCCCGCTCAGGGAGCTCATTTCCACGCCATCGAACTTCACCGCCCCGGCGGTCTGGCGGTGCAACTGCAGAATGCACCGGCCAAGTGTGCTCTTCCCGGAGCCGCTCTCGCCGACCAGCCCGAGCGTCTCGCCGCGCTGAATTGTCAGCGACACGTCGTCGACCGCCTTGATCTCGCCGACGCGCCTCTTGAAGATGAGGCCCTGCAGCACGGGGAAGTACTTCTTGACCCCTTCGATTTCCACCAGGGGGCGCTGCTGCTGCGTTCCGTTGGCCGTCGTCATCGTCTACGCCTGCCTACGCGGTGTCCGCCGCCCAGCACGCCACGAGATGGCCGGCGCCCTCTCCCCGGAGCGGGAGCATCGCCGGCTCGTCTTCGGCGCACCGGTCGATGGCGGAGGGGCATCGCTCCCGGAACGCGCAACCCGGCGGCAGCCGGCTGAGGTCGGGCGGCATTCCCTCGATGGGGACGAGCCGCGAGCCGCGGGGCTTGTCGAGCCGGGGCACCGAGGCGAGCAGGCCCTGCGTGTACGGATGCCGGGGGTCGTCGAAGATTTCGTGGAGCGTTCCGCGCTCGACGATGCGTCCCGCGTACATCACGTTGATGCGGTCGACGTAGCGGGCGACGATGCCGAGGTTGTGCGTGATGATGATGACGGCGATGCCGAGCTCCCGCTGCACGTTCTGGATGAGTTCGAGTATCTGCGCCTGGATCGTCACGTCGAGCGCCGTCGTCGGTTCGTCGGCGATCAGCAGCTTGGGGCTGCAGCTGAGCGCCATTGCGATCATCACGCGCTGCCGCATTCCGCCGGAGAACTCGTGGGGGTAGCTTGCGAGCCGGCGCTTCGCGTCTGAGATGCCGACGAGTTCCAGCAGCTCCGTGGCGCGCTCCGTGGCGGCGGCGAGGTCGTACCCGAGGTGGCGCTGCACGGCCTCCGTAAGTTGCCGCCCAATGGTGAGCACCGGGTTCAGCGACGTCATGGGCTCCTGGAACACCATGCCGATGCTGTTCCCGCGGATGTCCCGCATCGTCTCCTCGTCCTGTTGGAGCAGGTTGTCGCCGAGGAAGCTGATGGTTCCGCTCACGATGCGCCCGGGAGGGCTCGGGATGAGGCGCATGATGGAGAGCGCGGTAATGCTCTTTCCGCATCCGCTCTCGCCGACCAGCGCGAGGGACTCGCCCTCCTGCAGGTCGAACGATACGCCGTCGACGGCCTTCACCACGCCGGCGCTGGTGAAGAAGTGCGTGCGGAGGTCGTTGATTTCGAGGAGTGTGCTCACCGGGTTCTCGCGGGCCGGAACTGCCCCGAACGGGCGGGATTGTACACGTTCCACGTCGCCGTGTTGCGTCCCTCTCCCTAGCTCTCCCCCGTGTGTGGCGTTATTGACAGCCTGCGTGGGAAAGCGTAAAACGCTTCCGCTTGTGTTGCGGCGCGCGCCGTCGCGACAGGCTAGACCTACGCCGTGGATTCGGGAGGAAGAAATGGCTATAGGACGCTCTATTCGAGCGGTCGCGCTCGCAGGGCTTGCGGTCGCCGGCCTCGCGGCCTTCGCCGCGTGCGCGTCGGACCCCACCGCGACCCCGACGCCAACGCCGACGAGCCCGCCCGCCGCGCCGGACGCAACCCCAACCCCGCCTCCGACGGCGACGCCTACGACCGAGCCGACTCCGACTCCCGGCCCGCAGTACGGCGGGACTCTGCGCTACTGGATCCGCAGCGATCCTCCCGGGTGGGACCCGTGGGGCCGCACCCGCTTCTGGGACCCCACACGCAAGATCGCCGAACTCGTGTTCAATCCCCTCTACTCCCCGACTGCGCACACCGGCGATAGCTGCAAGATCACCCTCGACGGCGAAATCGCCGAGAGCTGGGACTTCGTCGAGCCGACCGTGCTGGAGTTCAAGCTCCGGCAGGGCGTGATGTGGCACGACAAGGCCCCGCTCAACGGCCGCGAGCTAACGGCTGACGACGTGGTCTACACGCTCAACGAGCGCTACGCCCAGGGCCTCGCCGGCGGCTCGTACGTCAACCAGGTGTTCTTCGACCGCGCCGAGGCGGTCGATTCCCACACCGTTCAGGTGCACCTGAACAAGCCGTTCGACTTCATCAAGGGCTTCCCGAGCGGCAACCGCCAGGGATGGATCGTCGCGCCGGAGGCTGGCGGCGAGGACATTCTTGAAGACCCCGAGCAGTCGTGGGTCGGCACCGGGCCGTTCATGTTCGTCTCGCACGAGACCGGCACCAAGGTCAACTTCGAGCGCAACCCCAACTACTTCAAGGAAGGCTTGCCCTACGCCGACACGATCGAGGCGCACGTCATTCCCGATGCCGCAACCCGGCTTGCCGCGCTCCGGGGCGGGCAGATCAACATTTTCCCCGCCGCCGGCCCGCGCCCGATTCAGGAAATCAACAACACGAACCCCGACTACTTCACGAAGTCGTGCCCGAGCCTCTTCCACCTCGAAATCCGGATGCGGCTCGACAAGGAGCCGTGGAACGACGTCAACGTCCGCCGCGCAATGTCCATGGCCCTCGACCGCGACGCCATTGTCCAGGTCGCGCTGGCCGGCGACGGCATGCCCGTGCTCGAAGCGTGGCCGCTCGACCCCGAGGCCCTCGCCATCGACGGCTACCCTGAGGACGTGCAGCCGTACCTCCAGTACAACCCGGACATGGCGAAGCAACTCCTCGCGGATGCCGGCTACCCCGACGGCTTCAAGACTACAGTCGTGTGGACCGCGCAGTATGGGGCGCCGTGGCAGGAGGTCGCCGAGACGATGCTGACGATGCTGCGCGCCGTAGGCATCGAGGCCGAGTTCAACATGATGGAGTACGGCCCATTCCTCGGGACCGGCTCCCAGCGGGCGTGGGACGACCTCTACTTCGGCTGGACCAACAGCTTCGACCTGGACGACCTTGCGGCCACCTACTTCTGGAGCCAGCAGATGCCCGCCAACACGCTCTCGCTCAACCCCGACGCCACGCTCGACGACATCGTTGAGCGGCTCTGGGGCGCCACCGGCGACGAGCGCGCGGCGGTCGGGGAGGAGTTGCAGGTGTACGTCGCCGACAACTCCTACCGCATCACCAGCCCGGTGTGGGGCAACGGCATCATCGCCCGCCCGGAGGTGAAGAACGTCGGCTGGCGCGGCACCAACAAGATGTACCACCGCGTCTTCGAGAACGCCTGGCTCGACGAGTAGCCGCAACTCCCCCGCAAGGGCCCGCGCCCCCGGAGGCGCGGGCGGGCGGATGCGACAGGTAAACGGAGGGGCCTCGGACTACCGAGGCCCCTCTCTTGTCGGACGGCGACCCTCTTCCGCTGCTCTCAGTCTCTGATGTCCTGAAGGAACATCTCGGTCGGGACTTCGACGCCGAGGCCACGCTCGCGCGCTATCTCGTAGATGCGCGGACAGACGGCGGCGAACTGAAGCGCGCTTCCGCCGACGTTGTAGAAGCACGTTATCTGCTCGTCTGACGCTCTGGCCGGAGTCTGCCCAGCCATCACGTCGACGAGCAGGGGTAGATCATCGAACCCCACCGCATCTGGATTGCGGAGCGCCCAGGACGCCGTGGCCTGGGCTTTCATCGAGGGGTCCGCGTACACACCGATGGGACCGCTGAAGTGCTTCGCCACCACGTCGGCTTCCGTCACAACCGCTTGCCCCAGCCTGTTGGCGCCGAACGTTGCGACGTGCATCCCTCGCTTCAGCCAGTTCGAGTCCTCGAAGATCGGGGACGAGGCGTCCGTGCAGTCCGCGACTATGTCGGCTCCTTCGACCGCCTCGTATGGAGATTCGACGGCGACGACGGGTATGCCAAGCTCCTGGGTCATCTCGGCGGCGAATCGCTCCCGGTTGGCGACCGTGGGGCTGTAGACGTTGATGCGCTCGATGGAGCGGACAGCGCAGTAGGCGGCGCTATACGTCCTCGCCATGCCGCCCGAACCGAGCATGCCGACGACCCGGCTTCCGGCCTTCGATAGGCGCTTCGCAGCGATGCCCGCCGTCGCCCCCACGCGGATATGCTGCAAGATGCCGTCGTTCATGATGGCGACGGGCTCGGCGTTGTCGACGCGCGCGAGCATGATGA
>DAOUKL010000077.1:0-29778 GCA_034421335.1 Dehalococcoidia bacterium
GAGTGATGGTCCACATCGGCGACCCGCAGTTCGGCTCCAATCCCGACATCACCCGGCAACTCCTGCCCCTGCTGCGTCCGGGCGACCTGCTGACGCACCTGTTCACCGGCCACCCCGGCAAGGCCGTCGACGACTCCAACCGCGTGCTGCCGGAGCTGGTCGACGCCAAGGAGCGCGGCGTGCTGTTCGACCCGGCGCACGGCCGCTTCAACCTGAGTTTCGAGGTCGCCAAGCGGCTGCTCGACCAGGACATCGCGCCGGCGAGCATCAGCACCGACATCACCAAGCCCGGACTCGACACGGTGAAGTCGATGACGCACACGATGGGCAAGTTCCTCGCGCTCGGCTTCTCGTTGCAGGACGTCGTGCGGATGAGCACGCTCGCCCCCGCCGGCATTATCGGCCAGGAGGCCGAACTCGGCTCCCTCACCGAGGGCACGACCGCCGACGTAGCTATCCTCGACGTCGCGCAAGGGCGCTGGCGCTACGCAGACGCCCACGGCCAAACGCTCACCGGCGAGCAAGCCCTCCAGCCCGTGCTCACGTTCAAGGGCGGCGTTCAGTACGCCCCCGACTACGGCCCCTTCCCCTGGGGCTGGCTCCCCGAAGGGGAGGAGTAGGGGTAGGATTTCCGGTCGCAGGGTACACTACGAGATGAGAGGAGCCGCCCCGCGTGAATGCGACACGACAGAAGTTCTCCAGCCAGGCCGCGCCGGAGCTGCTCGCGGCGATGCGTCAGGTCGCTCAGGACGAGGGGCGTCACTTTCAGACGGTGCTGGAAGACGCGATGAAGGGCTACTTCGAAAGCAAGGCCCCACCGAAGGTGCGCCCGGAGGTGATGGCCCACTTCCGCGCCAGCCTTGAACGTAACCGCCGCCTCTACGAGTTGCTCGCTCAGTGAGCCCGTTGCCTCCACCCGGGCAGCGCTAGGCCGCCTCCAACCACAGAGACTCCAGCCCGCGCAGCGTCACCTGATTCCGGTAGCGCGGCTCCTCCGCCAGGCGCAAGCCGGTCAAGCGGGGCAGCAGCGCCTCAAAGGCCACCCGACCCTCGAGTTTCGCAAGCGGCGAGCCGAGGCAGTAGTGGATGCCCCGCCCGAAGGCGAGATGGTTGGCGGCGGAGCGGCCCAGGTCCAGCCGGTCCGCGCCCGGGAACTCCCGGGGGTCGCGGTTGGCCGCCCCCAGAAGGCAGATCACCCGCTGGCCGGGAGCTATCCGCTTCCCGCGCAACTCGACCGGCTCGCGGGCTATGCGACTGTCCAGTTGCACCGGACTGTCGAAACGCAGCAGCTCGTCGATAGCCCCGTCCAGCAGCGAGGGGTCGCCGCTCAGCCTCCGGAGTTCGGCCGGGTTGCGCAGCAGGGCGAGGGCGCCGTTGCCGATCAGGTTGCGCGTCGTCTCGTTCCCCGCCACCAGCACCAGCAGCAGGTTCACCAGCAAGTCGTCCCGCTCCAGCCGTTCGCCGTCACCAGCGCGCTGACCAGGTCGTCCTGCGGGTCGACGCGACGCTTCTCCGCAATCGCCTCGAAGTAAGCGAACACCTCGTCGACGGCCTGCTGCACCCGGCGCGTCTGCCGCTCGTTCAGCAGGGGATCGACGATGAGGGAGACGACGTTCGACCACTCGTTGAATTGCTCCCGGTCCTCCGGCGGGACGCCCAGCATCTCGGCAATGACGATGACAGGCAGGGGAAAGGCAAGCTCCACGATGAGGTCGAAGCGCTGCTTGCCCTCCACGTTGCCGAGCAATCCGTCCACCGTCTCGCGGATGCGCGGCTCCAGGGCGGCCACGGAGCGCGGCGTAAAGCCGTAGGACACCAGCCCCCGGATCTTGGTGTGTTCCGGCGGATCCAGGTCCAACATGCTCACCTGCGGGATGTAGCCGAACTCCCTTCCGGCGTTCCCGAACCGCTGGCTGTCCCGCAGCACCATGTTGACGTCGTCGTAGTCGGTCAGCACCCATGCGTCCTGCAGACGCATCCGGTGCACGGGGTCTTTGCGCCGCAACTCCTCATAAACGGGATACGGGTTGGCGCGCAGCGCAGGGGAAAGGGGGTTGTACGCCACTCCGGACTCGATGCGCTCCCGCGCCAGGAGGGCGCGCATCGCCAGAGGGCGCACCGTCGCGCCGAGAACTTTTGACAACAGGTCCATGTGGTCCCTTCTCCTCGTTCAGCTCACGCTGCGCGGGGAGTGTATACCCGCCCGACTCTTCCCTCGTAGCGACGGAATCTGCCGGGAAGAACGTCGAAGAGGCGGCGAAACCGCGAAAAGGGACGGCGCCTCCCCTTGGCAGACGCCCCGAAACCGCCTAAGATGGCGCGTGCGGCGATAGGCCGCAGAAAGGGGGTGATCTGTAGTGCATACATCATTACCTCGCACTGCTGCGTCACCCGCTGCTCACCGCTAGGGACCGACCGGTCGATGTCGGTCGCCCCGCGGTGTCCCGTGGGACCTCAGTGGTGGGTTCTTGCGGGAGGCGCAGCAGGGTGCGCCCCATGAACGCACCGCTCCGGCGGCGCGGACACGGGGAAATGGGACGGGCGCCTCGGCTCCTCTGCGGGCCGGGGCGCTCTGTTTGTCCTTTCCCGCCCGGCCTCTCCTTGCGGGAGGGAATTATTCGGAGGGGGCGGTTGCTGATAGAATCGGGAGCACTCCCCGTTCAGAGGTCGCTATGTCCGTAAAGATTGGCCTAGCCGGCGCGTCGGTGATGGCCCGCGAGGGGCGCGACGCCTTCATGGCGTACGTCGACGCCGCCGAGGAACTGGACTGGGACTCCGTCTGGTTCTCCGACCGCATCGTGGGGCCGGCATGGCGCATGGACCCGCTCGCCGGCATGGCGCTCATCGCCGGACGCACCGAGAAGCTGAAATTCGGCACGGGCGTCCTCATCATGTCGGTCCGCAGCCCGGTGTCCACGGCACGGGAGGTCGCCACTATCGACCTTCTCTCGAACGGCAGGCTCGTCCTCGGCGTCGGCGTGGGGCAAGAGTCGCCCGCCGAGTACGAGGCGATGGGCGTCCGGAAGAAGGACCGCGGCAAGCGGCTCGACGAGGCCATCAACGTGATGCGCCGGTTGTGGACCGAGGACTCCGTAACCTATGAGAGCGAGTTCCTCAAGCTGACCGACGCGAGCATCGGGGTGCGGCCGAAGCAGGCGAACGTGCCCATCTGGATAGGCAGCCGCTCCGAGGCCGGCCTGCGCCGCACCGGGCGGCTCGGCGACGGCTGGCTGCCCACGCAGCTGACCCCCGAGGAGGTCGCCGCCGGCATCGCCCGCATCAATGACTACGCCGAAGAGGCCGGACGGAAGATAGAGGACGACCACTTTGGGCTGCAGATCAGTTCCTACATGGTCGAGAGCGGCAGCGTGCCGGCCTACGTCGAGGAGCGCTACTTGCTGCGCCGGCGCGCCGACGTCCCCGCCGAGCGAATCAACCTGCTCGGCACACCCGACCAGGTCATGGCGCGCCTGCGCGAGTACATCGACGCCGGCGCCTCAAAGTTCGTGTTCAACCCGGCGTGCGGCGCTGACGAGATGCTCGACCAGATGCGTCTCCAGGCCGAGGCCATCGTGCAGCCGTTCCACCAGAAACTCGTGCCTCTGGGCGCGTAACCCGAAAGCGACCGCAATGAAAGTTGGCATCATCAACGTCACCGGCTACGCGGGCATCGAGCTCGCCCGCATCCTCCACCGCCACCCCGACGCCGAGGTCGTCGGCGTCACCGGACGCAGCCAGGCTGGCGAGGAACTCGGCGACGCTCTGCCCCACCTGGCGCGGCTGAACATGACCATCGAGCCGGAGATCTCCAGCAGCGTCGACGTCGTCTTCTCCGCGCTGCCCCAGGTCGCGTCGGCCGAGGCGTGCGTTCCGTTCGCGCGCAGCGGAGTCCGCGTCGTCGACATATCGGCGGACTTCCGCCTGCGCGACCCCGCGGAGTACGCGGAGTGGTACGGCGCCGAGCACCCGGCGCCCGACCTGCTCGAGACGTCCGTCTACGGGCTGACGGAGCTCGACCGCGAGGGCGTAGCCGGCGCGCAGATCGTCGCCAACCCCGGCTGCTACCCCACCGCGGCCCTGCTCGCCCTCGCGCCGGTGGTCGAGCGCGGACTCATCACCGACCAGATCATCATCGACTGCAAATCGGGCGTGTCCGGCGCCGGACGCGGCCTCAGCCTCACGACGCACTTCTCGGAGGTGAACGAGAACGTGTTCGCCTACTCGGTGGGCGGCCATCGCCACTTGCCGGAGATCACGCAGGAGCTGAAGCGGGTGCGCCCCGGCTGCGACCCCAAGGTCATCTTCCAGCCCCACCTCATCCCCATGACGCGCGGCATCCTCGACACGGTGTACGCGGACTTCGTCGATGGCGCGTTCGAGTCGCCGCAGCAGGCCGCCGGGGCCGTCGCCGAACTCTACGAGGACTACTATCGCGACGAGCCGTTCGTGAAGGTCGTGCGCAAGCCTCCGCAGACGAAGCAGACATGGGGCAACAACGACTGCCTCATCTACCCGACGGTCGAGCCGAGGAGCGGGCGGCTGGTGGTGTTCTCGGCGCTCGACAACCTGGTGAAAGGCGCCGCCGGACAGGCGGTGCAGAACATGAACCTGATGTTCGGGCTGCCGGAGGCCGCCGGCCTGGAGCAGCTCGCCATCTATCCGTAGCAGCAGTCCGCGCGGGCGATGGGCCTGCCCGCGATACGCGCCCCCATAGTCTAGCGGCCCAGGACGTCACCCTTTCAAGGTGAAGATCGCGGGTTCGAATCCCGCTGGGGGCGCCAGACCACTCCGTGCTCCACGATGATGAAGCGTATCGCGTCAGGCATAGCGCATCCGATGCAGGGGGGCCTGGGAATAGGCCTCGCCGTCTCTTTCGTCGCTCTGGCCTCGATAGCCGCGGCGGCATGCTCGGGCGACCCCGGGCCTACTCCCACAGCAACAGGCGCGCCGGTCGAGACCGTCGCCGGGCCGACCACCACACCGACGCTTGACCCTGCTCAAATGGTGGAGCCTTCACCGACCCCTACCTCGCAACCTGCGCTCACCCCGACCCCTACCCCCCAACTTGCGCTCACCCTTACCCCGCAACCTGCGCCCACGCCAACACCGACGCCGACACCCGCATTGCCCGATATCGACACGGAGAGGGTGTTCCACGGCTACTTCGACATCGCGAGCGGCAGCGGGCCCGGCTCGGAGGTCATCGGCAGGATCAACCTGGAGCGCAACCGGAACGTTGTGAGGTCCGACATACCCGACAACTATGAGTTCGGCGTCATCGAGGACGACAGCGGCGGCATGTTCGCCCTCCGCGCCGAGCGGGACGGCGACGGGAGGCTGTTCGGCGTGTTCAGCGTTGCGGACGGGAGAACGGCCCAGACCGGCGACTACGCGCTGCGGGTCGAGCTGCGCCAGGGCTCGGAGGTGCTCGCACGCTTCACCGCGCCCATCGCCGTGGCTCCGGAGACGCAGTGGGACATCTACTACGACAGAGTCGTGGAGTTCGTCGGGAGCCACAGCCGCCTGACCGGCAGGCGGAACTACGACGACTCCGAGGCGCGGGCGCTGATCGCCGAGTTGGAGGCTAACGGAGGCGCCTTCGAGGGGATGCGGTTCTACGACGCTTCGACCGGCGCGGCGTGGAGCGCGATCGGCGTGAACCAGCTCGGCGACGAGTTGGAGGAGGCCGCCAACCGCATAGGCGGTCTGGGCCGGGCTTATGCGGAGAGCCGCACGTACGGGCCGTCGGGACGGGACGCGGACAGGGAGCGGTTGCGGAACGCCATCTACCTGGCGTTCATCGCCTACGTCGATCACTTTCCGCTGGGCAATTTCGCGAACTATGGGGCGCTTCCCTACGGCGACCGCACGCACCAGTGGCGCTACACCGATCCCATCAGCGGCGCGGCCGTGCTCATCTACCGCGACCTGATAGCGGACATGCATGACGGCGTCCAGCCGGCGCGCGACGCGAAGGAGCGACTGTTCCGACTGCTGCAACACGTGAACTTCGACCTGCCCGAGGATTGGCGCATGCCTTCCGATATCCGGTACTACCTCCCTGAGCAATTGGCGGAGTCGAGCGGGGCATGGGCGGACGCCAACCGCCACCACCGCATGCGCAGTTGGGCGGCGATGCCGGCCATCTGGTACGACTACAACCGCCCGCTGACGGAGTTGCCGTGGTGGTACGGCGACTACGAACCGTTCGCATCGGAGGGAACGAGCATCCTGCCGGAGTGGGAGCCGCGCGGCAGTTTCGCCGACCTCCGAACGTGGCTGGAGACCAACGCCCGCTACGCGGCGCGGTACGGACAGTCGGGCATATCGCCGGACGGCGGCATCTCCCACCACGTCGGCAGACGCCAGGACCTCGCATTCGCAGCCTACGGCTTCCCGTGGATGACGGGAACAACCTTCGAGGCGGCGCGTCTGCTGGCGGGCACGAGGTGGCAGGTGAGCGACAGACCGTACAACGAGGCCGCGGACTTCCTGCTGTTCGCGTACCCCCGGCTCATCTACAAGGACGGCATCGACTTCCAGACGATCGGGCGGGGGCACTACCAGGAGAACGCCGCGGAGTACGGCTCTGGCAACCTGGCCGACGGCATCGCGACGATATTCGACGCGCAGGGCCCCGGCACGAGCATCGCTCGTGAGTCCGAACTGGCCGCTCTTCGCGCCGCGATGGTCAGCGGCGCGCACGAGCAGAGCGGCACGACGGCTTTCTGGGTGAACGACTACCTGGCTCACCGGCGCGGCGGCGCGGGTGAGACGCCGTACTTCACGTCGGTCAAGATGCAGTCCGCCCGGACGCGCGGGGCTGAGAGTTTCAGCGACAACCAGGGGTTCCACAACGGCAGCGGCGTCCTGCTGGTGAAGGTCGACGGCGACGAGTACAACGACAGCCGCCAGCGATGGGACTGGCATGCGCTGCCGGGCGTAACCGAGGAGATGCGCACCGACACGATTCCGAGGCAGTCGGACGCCAACGAGTTCAACCCTAATCACTTCGCGGGAGTGGCCTCGAACGGCCGTTACGGGCTCGCCGCGTTCCGGTACGCAAGCGACAACAGGTATACGTCGGCGTCGGCGAACAAGGGCTACTTCTTCACCGAGGACTACGTGCTGGCGCTGGGCAACAGCGTCAAACGGGAGCGCAACGCCAACCGCAACAGCAGAGGGCCCATCGTCACGACGCTCGACCAGGCGGCATGGGATACGGACATCGCCTACCGGCTGAACGGCGCAGGGAGGGACTCCATCGTCCGCAAGGGCGCGGACACGGATACGTCGTTCTCGATCACCGGCGCCAGCTGGTTCCACCAGGACCGCATCGGCTACGTCATTCTGCCCGCGGGAGAGACCGAGGCAGTGCTCAGAGGCGGCGACGGCGTGGTCGACAGTGACCCGACCGACTCCGGCCCCGACGTCTTCCACCTCGCCGTCGACCACGGTGCCAGGCCCGACGGCGAGGGCGCCGCGAGTCAGTACGCATACGTGCTCGTCCCCAACGTGAGCGCCGCCGACATGCCCGCCGTCGTGCGCCGCATCGAGGAGCGGTTCGAGATCGTCAACAAGCCCGCCGTGCAGGGCCATCGCTACACCGATGGCGATGCAGCGCTGGCGCAGCTGGCGTTCTACGAGCCGGGAGGGTTCACGTTCGACGACGGCCTGACGGTCGCGGTCGACAAGCCCGCACTCGTGCAACTGCAGAAGACGTCCGGGGGTTGGAACATTACTGTGCAGGACCCGATGCACCACGCCGACGAAGCCGCCATAGCCGCGTCCGACCAGTTCCAGCACATCCTCCGGTCCGGGCCCAACCGGATAACGGTCGAGACCAGCCTGCGGCTGCGCGCAGGAACGTACACGTACGACACGCAGGGGCCGAACGCCCGCTTCGTGGACGGACAGACCGTGAGCATCGTCAATCACGGCGGAACCAGCACGCTTACGTTCGAGCTGCCGGACAGCGTCGACGCAGCCGCCTACGATTACCGCGAGGAACTCTACGCCGGCATGCCCGCCGTGGTGGACGCGCCGTCCGGTTAAGGGAGAGCAGGACGGCGCCATTTCAAGGTGAAGAGGTTCGAATCTTGCTGGGGGCGCGGCCATCCTGTTTGCTCGCAATGCAAGCCGCCCGTTGCCCACTCTTGTGGGGAGGTGGTGGCCGATTGACTGCCTATCGGCCTGGTAGTACAGTCGACTTCAGAGAGGGCGGACGATTTGACTCATCCGATGCTTTGGAGTGAGATTCAGCCGATAGAACCGACTACGCAATCTACAGTCCCTGCTGATTCCGACAAGCCGACGGCATTTGAGCCCAGGAAATCGCTGCGGCAAAGGAGCAAGCCATGACCAACGTAATCTCGAATCGGGGAGAGAGGTCTCTGCGGTCGCTCGTGGACGTGGAGCGCGGCATGATCAACCGCGAGGTCTATGTCAACGACGACATCTACCGGCAGGAGATGGAGCAGATATTCCAGCGCGCGTGGCTGTTCGTCGGCCACGAGAGCATGGTCCCCAACCCGGGCGACTTCGCCGCGTCCCGCATGGGCGAAGAGGAAGTCCTCCTCGTCCGGGGGCGGACGGGGACGATTCACGTGTTCCTCAACACGTGCCGTCACCGGGGGATGAAAGTCTGCCGGTACGACCAGGGCAACGCCCTCGTCTTCACCTGCCCCTTCCACGCCTGGACGTACGACACCGATGGACGGCTGGTGGGCATGGGCCACGCCAAAACGGCGTACGGGCCGGACTTCGACAAGAGCCAGTGGCCGCTTCACGAGGTCGCCCAGATATGCAACTACTACGGTTCGATCTGGGCGACGTGGGACCCGAAGGCCCCACCGTTCGAGGAATACCTTGGGCCCATCGCCCCAAGCGTCCGGCACTGCTTCCAGAGTTCGAGCGGCGAGGACAACGGCATCGAGGTCTTCATGCCCATCATGCGGTGGCGCATCCCCACCAACTGGAAGTTCCCCGCGTTCAGTTTCGCGGGCGACGGCACGCACGGCGCCATGACGCACCTCTCGGTCAACGCCGCGGCTATCGGCCCGCACGGCGCCCGTGAAGGCGGCGGGAGGGGCCTGCTCAGGGCGGCTTCCCCACGCTCGAACCACGAGATGGTGAGCCGGGAGTACGGCCACGGCGGGCACATGACCATCTACCACGTGCCCGGCGTTCCCCCCTACCGGAACACCTGGGACCGCGTGCCGGGCGCCGACGAGTACTTCCAGGAAGCCAGGGACAAGAAGGCCGCCAAGTACGAGGGCCAGTATCTGCCGCCGGGCGGACAAGGAGGGGGGCACTTCAACGTATTCCCCAACGTGACGGTCGACTCGTGGCGCATCCTCCACTGGCACCCCATCGCTCCAGGCGTGACGGAGAGCTGGCGCATCTTCCAGGTCGACAGGGACGCTCCGCCTGAAGTGAAGGACGGGAAGCGTCACTACGCCATGCGGTACTGCGGCCCCATGGGCTGCACCGAGTCCGACGACATGGAGAACTGGAACTACGCCTACCCCGCGAGCAAGGGCACGATGGCCCAGAAGCTCGACTACCCGTTCGTGCAGGGCTTGGGCAAGGCGCAACCGGATGACCGCGTCCCCGGTTTCGTCATACTCGGCACCACCTACGCCGAAGAGAACCAGCGCAACCGGCTCCGCCGGTGGCTGGAGTTCATGGAGGCGGGGTCGTGGGACGACATCTTCCCGGTGAAGAAGTAGCGAGACCGGCGCAGGACAACGGAGAACCGACATGGCGACAAACAAGGGCGACAGCAGCAGATTCCGGACCCCGGCAGGGGGGCCGCTGCTTCGCGAAGTGCCGGTTGGCGTCAAGCTGCTGCTGAAGGACGGCTCCATCGTGGAGATCATCGGCAACCCGGGCGATGGCGGATGGGTGAACGTCCGCTACCTCGAGTCCGCCACAGACGAGTACGCCGTCGGCGAGGAGGAATGGACGTTCTTCACCGACGTGCAGGACTTCGCGGAAGAAGGGATATAGGGGCCCGCGCATCCTCCGTCATGGGGCATGGGCCGCCGGGCATCCGCAGGAGTTGCAACCTTGACTACGAACGCAATCTCGCCTGAAGTCATCGAGCGCCTCGTCCTGAAGGACGAAATCGAGCAGTTCATCTATCACGAGGCCGCTCTGCTGGACGAACGGCGCTACGAAGAGTGGATCGAGCTGATGGCGGAGGACATCCACTACTTCATGCCGATCCGCAAGAACGTGAAGTTCGGCGAGTGGGACAGGGAAAACTCAGACCCTGCTTCGGAGATCTCATGGTTCGATGAAGGGAAGGACGTCCTGGAGGGGCGGGTGGCGCAGTTGATGACCGGCGTCCACTGGGCCGAGGAGCCCGTTTCACGTATACGCCACATCATCACCAACATCCGTGTGACGGACGTTCAGGGCGATGAGGTGAGCGTTTCCGACAACTTCTTCGTGTGGCACAACCGGCTGATCGAAGAGGTGAACCTGTTCGTCGGCCGTCGGGACCACGTCCTGCGCCGCGACCCGGACACGGGTTGGAAGGTCGTGAAACGTTCGATCCTTCTCGACCAGAACGTCCTGCTGGCGAAGGTCGTCACCTTCTTCTTCTAGACCGCTCCGACATATCGGGAGAGGCAATGGCGCTCACCGTTGAATGGCGAACCAGTGGGGGGACGGACTCCATCCTGATGGTCGACGACGCCGGAATGAGCGTCTCCGAGGCCGCGGCTCCAAACGCGGAGCTCATCAGGGACTACCTGGACGTGACCGGCGACCTGGAGCGGTGGAGGCGTTGGTCCGAGTGGCGCGCCGTTGACGGTGACGAGGGCGATCCCGACGCGTGGGGGGCTTTGGTGCTGGGCCGCGCGGACGACGGCCAGGTAATCTTCGCCGATCCGGAACTCTACTGGGACGGCGTTCGCCGGTGGTTCTACGCTCGGGGCGGCAACGCGAAGCCCTAATCCGCTCCGGCGCGTAGTTAATTAAGGAGAGGCTCGTTACAGTTGCCGCACTCCTGCGCGCACAGACCGCACAGACCGCAGGGACCCAAGGAGGCAGCGATGGCAAACTACACTCTGGCTAGGCTTACGTCCGCGGTGGTCTTGGTTCTCGTGATGTCGTTGGCGCTGGCCGCGTGTGGCAGCGATCCCACGCCAACCCCTGCGCCGACCGCGACGCCCACTCCCACCCCGGTGCCCACGATGGCCCCGGGCGAGCCGACGCCCACCCCGGCTCCTCCGACGCCGACTCCCACGCTGGCGCCGGGCGCGCCGACGCCTACCCCGGCGCCCCCAACCCCAACCCCACCGCCGCCTACCGCGACGCCAGATCCGGGGTTCGACGCCGAAGCGTACTTCTCGGGCAAGACAATCGAGATTGTAGTTGGTTTCGCTCCGGGCGGCGGATACGACACCTTCTCGCGGCTCGTGGCGAGGTTCTCCCAGCAGTACTTCCCTGGGGAACCAAGGTTCGTTGTGAAGAACCTGCCGGGAGGCGGGAGCCGCAGAGCCCTCACGTACACGATGGTGGCTGATCCGGATGGCCTTACCACGCACTCCATCCACTCATCCATTCCCCACGCGGCATTGCGCGGGGAGGACCTGGGGTTCGATTTCTCCCAGGCGCCGATCATCGGAGGCGTAGACTGCGCACTGCCAACGTCGACGGGTTCGCTGTACACGCCGCGGAGCGTCGCGACCTCTTGGGACGAAGTGCTGGCGAAAGGGATCACGCTCATCAACGGAATGACCCAGCCGGATGAGGGCGGCGGTACGGTGCCGCGCTGGATGGAGATGCTGGGAGCGCCTATCCAGAACATCACCGGATACGGCGGCTCGTCCGAGATCATGGCCGCCTTCGACCGCGGCGAGCTCAGCGCGACCACTCGTGGTTCGTACACGAGCGTTCCGCGGCTGTACCCCGAATGGGTTACGGACAAATACCACGTTCCGATCCTGAGATGGGGCGTGGATCCCGAGGAAGACCCGCAGTACCTCGAATGGATCCAACAGCTTGACGCGCCCGTTCCGCCGCACGTGTACGAGGTGGTTGAATCTACGGAAGGACAGCGTTTAATCCTCGAGACAGTCCTGTCGCTGAACAGCCAGTTCGGGCGCACCTGGATACTTCCACCCGGGACGCCGCAGGAAATCGTGGACGTCTGGCGGGAGGTCCTTCGGCTGACGGCTCACGACGACGGGTACCACGAGGCCGCGAACATCGCGGGCTACGAGCCCTTCTACTGCTCGCCTGAGGAACTCACTGATATCTTCGCCAACGGAAAGCGAGCGCTGGAAGAGCAGCCGGAACTCCTCCCGATCTACTACCGGCTGATGGGCGTGACGCCTCCATAGCGTTCGCAAGAGGAGCAGGCCGCAGCCTGCATCGGACAGACGAAAAGGGGGCCATCAGCATCGATGGCCCCCCGTCGTCGGGGAAGGAAACGTCCGTGCGCTAGGCCGCGGCGCCGATGGGCAGGTCGATCTCGTAGCGCGACAGCAGTCCGTCGAGGAACGCGGCGGTGTCGGCATCGACGTCGATGAGCGGGAGGCGCGGACTCCCCACGCCGAACCCGGCCTTGTTCAGGCAGTACTTGACGGGCATGGGGTTCGATATCTTGAAGAGCCCCGTCGCCATCGGCATCTGCCGCTCGTGCTCGGCGCGGGCCTGCTCCAGGTCGCCCGAGGCGGTCAACTCGATGAGCCGCTTGATCTGCCTGCCGATGAGGTGCGAGGCGACACTGACGACGCCCCAGCCGCCGAGCCGCACCACGTCGAACGTGTCGCTATCGTTCCCGCTCCACACGCGGAAGCCGTCCGGCGCGCCACGGATGACCTCCGCGATCTGGTCAAGGTCGCCGGACGCTTCCTTCACGCCGATGATGTTGTCTACGTCGCGGGCGAGGCGCAGGGTCGTCTCGGCGGTCATGTTCACGATCGTGCGGCTCGGCACGTTGTACAGCATGCACGGCAGCGACGTGCTCTCGGCGACCGCCCTGAAGTGCCGGTACAACCCTTCCTGGGTCGGCTTGTTGTAGTACGGAACGACGAGCAATTGGGCGTCGGCGCCGGCCTCCTCGGCCATCGCGGCGAGCTTGATCGTCTCGCCCGTGCCGTTGGTGCCGGAGCCCGCAATCACTGCCGCCGAGTCTCCCAGGGCCTGCTTCACCTCGGTCCACAGCTGCAGGTTCTCCTCGTGGGCCAGCGAGGGGTTCTCGCCCGTCGTGCCGGTGACCACGAGGCCGTCGCTGCCGGACGCCACGAGAGCCCGGGCAAGGCGGCGCGCCTGGCCGTAGTCGACCTCCATCGCCGAGTCGAACGGCGTAACCATCGCCGTGATGAGTCGTCCCAGCTCGCTCATGCTTCGCCTCCCGCAAGCGGCGCCGCCGTCGCCGCCATTGTAGCGCACCCTACCTCCCCTGACGCCGCGACCACCACCACACGCCCAGAAACACCGCGCTCGCCGCGAGGAGCGCAGCCGCCGCGCCCCACGCCTGCCCGAAGTAGGCCGTCACCCCCCGCTCGACGAGCAGAGCTCCGAACACTATCGAGGCGGCGCGCCCGACGGCGCCGGCGAGGTCCCGCGGATCGTTGTTCACGGCTGCGCCGGTTGGCGGAGCCACGCGCCCCGGCGCACGACCTCTTCCGCAATCTGCGCCGCGTTCGTCGCCGCGCCCTTCCGCAGGTTGTCGGACACCAGCCACAGGGCTAGTCCGTTCGGCAGCGCCGCGTCCTCGCGGATGCGCCCCACGAACACCTCGTCCCGGCCGCCGGCGTCGAGGGGCATCGGGTAGGCGTTCGCCGCAGGGTCGTCCACCACGACGATGCCGGGGTAGCCGCCGAGCAGTTCCCGCGCCTCCGACGGACTGAGCGGGCTCTCGAACTCGATGTGCACCGCCTCGCTGTGACAGATCTGCACGGGAACGCGCACGCACGTCGCCGACACGGGCAGTTCCGGGTCGTGCAGTATCTTGCGCGTCTCGTTCAGCATCTTCACCTCCTCGGAGGTGTGGCCGCCCTCGCGGAACGAGCCGATATGCGGCAGCAGGTTGAACGCAATCTGATGCGGGTACTGCTCCGCGACGGTCTCCTTCCCGGCGAGCGCGTCGCGCGATTGCCTGTCGAGTTCGGCCATCGCGCCGGCCCCCGTGCCCGACACCGACTGGTAGGTGGCGGCGACCACACGCAGCAGACGGCTCCCCCGGCGCAGCGCGTCGAGGACCAGCGTCAGCGGCGTGGTCGAGCAGTTCGGGATCGCGAGAATGCCGTGATGGCGCTCCACGTCCGCGGCGTTGACCTCCGGCACCACGAGCGGCACGTCCGGGTCCATCCGCCACACGCCGCTGTCGTCGATCACTACGCAGCCTTGATCGCGGGCGGCCACGGCCATCTCGCGGCTCACGTCGTCGTTGGCGGAGATGAACGCGATGTCGCTCTCCGCGAACACTTCCGGCGTCGTGGCCTCAACTTCAACCTCGCCGCCGGCAAAGCGAAGGCGCTTGCCCACGGAGCGCTCCGAAGCCGTGAGGCGCAGGCGCTCCACCGGGAACCCGCGCTCCTCCAGTACGGTCAGCGCAACTCCGCCGACCGCTCCCGTCGCGCCCACAATTACAACTCTCACGCCGCTCACAACCGCTCCTTTCAATCCGTCATTCCCGCGAATGCGGGAATCTCGCCTCCGGGGTTCGTGGGAAGCCTGTCGAACCACGAACCAAGCTGTCGCTTGACATTGTGCAAAGACCTCCCGTGGGGGAGGATCCGCGCCGCACGTCAATTGTAACGCACTCTTAGCAGGCGTTGGCGCCGCGTCTGCTATACTGACGCACGGCCTGCGTCCCTGCGAAAGGGTTGCGGGCCGGCAGTTTGTTTACCCTACTCCCTCCCGGAGATGCTTCCCCATGCCTGCTTACGGCATCATTGGCGCCCAGTGGGGCGACGAAGGCAAAGGCAAGGTCGTCGACTTCGTCGCCGAAGAAGCGGACATCGTCGTCCGCTACTCCGGCGGCAGCAACGCCGGCCACACCGTCATCAACGAAAAGGGCGAGTTCGCCCTTCACCTCGTCCCCTCCGGCATCTTCCGCCCCCACGTCGACGCAATCATCGGCCCCGGCGTCGTGCTCGACCCCGACGAACTCCTCAGCGAGCTCGAGAACCTCAACGAGCGGGGAGTCGACACCAGCCGGCTCTTCATCAGCGACCATACCCACATCGTTATGCCGTACCACGTCCAGCTCGACCGGCTCGAGGAGGAGGCCCGCGGCAACCAGGCCATCGGCACTACCGGACGCGGCATCGGCCCCGCCTACGTCGACAAGGTCGCGCGCTCCGGCATCCGTCTCGGCGACCTGCTCGACCCCACGTACCTCGAACACCGTCTCCAGGGCGTCGTGGACCAGAAGAACCGCATCCTCACCCGCATCTACGACGCCGCCCCGATCGACTTCGCCGCGCTGCACGAGCGCGCCCGCGAGTGGGGCGAGGCCCTGAGACCCTACGCCGCATCCGTCGAGCAGCGCATCCTCGACCGGCTCGCGCGCGGTGCCCGCGTCGTGCTCGAGGGCGCCCAGGGCGCCATGATCGACCTCGACCACGGCTCCTACCCCTACGTCACCTCGTCGTCGGTCACCATCGGGGGCGCCTGCGCCGGACTCGGCATCTCCCCCCGTGAGATCGTCGGCGTCATCGGCGTCTTCAAGGCCTACTCCACCCGCGTCGGCCACGGGCCGATGACCGCCGAACTCTTCGACGAAGTCGCAGGCGACATCCGCGAGCGCGCGTGGGAGTACGGCACGACCACCGGACGGCCCCGCCGCGTGGGCTGGTTCGACGGTCTGGCCGCTCGCTACTCCGCCACCATCAACGGCTTCACTTCAGCCGTTCTCACCCGGCTCGACGTGCTCGACGGCGTCGATCCCGTGAAGATCTGTATCGGCTACGAGGCTGACGGCGAGCGCATCTACCGCTATCCCAGCCAGCCCGGCCTTCTCGAGCGCGCCAAGCCCATTTGGGAGGAGCTCGAGGGCTGGAGCGCTCCCACCGCCGGCATCACCGACATCTCGCAGCTCCCCACCGAGGCCCTCGCTTACGTCCGACGCATCGAGGACGTGATAGGCTGCCCGATAGACCTCATCTCAACCGGCCCCAGGCGCGACGAAAGCATCGTCGTCCGGCCCATCATCCTGCGGTAGCGCAACACAGGAGAACGCCCATGAAACTCGGCTTTTTCAACGACTGGACACTGGGCGTCGTGAAGAACGACACGCACATCGTCGACGTCTCCGAGGCGGTCGCCGGCGTCCACGCGCACGGCGCCCAGGAGCTCATCACCCTCGTCATCTCCCACTTCGACCAGGTGCGCGAGCCTTTCCAGAAGCTCGTCGACGTCTCCGAGGGCGTTCCGCTCGCCGACGTCCGCATCAGGCCCCCGATTCCCCGCCCCGGCCAGATCTTCTGCATGGCCGTCAACTACCTGGAGTTCGGCCAGCGCCCAATGCCCGAAATCGACGCTTTCCAGAAGTCGTCCGACTGCGTCATCGGCGACGGGGACACCGTGCTGCTCGACCCCGACTGCAACGCCACCATCTTCCACCACGAGGCCGAACTCGCCGTCGTCATGGGCGCCGAGGCCAAGCGCGTCTCGCAGGACGAAGCGTTGGACAAGGTGTTCGGCTACACCGGCTTCATCGACGTCTCCGCACGAGGCTTCGAGCCCGGAGGGCGCACCAGCTTCTTCCAGGTGAAGTCCTGGCCCACCTTCGGCCCCATGGGGCCCTTCATCGTGACCAAGGACGAGATCCCCGACCCCCACAACGTCAGCCTCCACATCACCAACAACGGGGAAGACCGCCAGGCGTTCAACACCGACGACATGGCCCACCAGATCCCCGAGTGCATCGAGTTCATCTCCCGCATCGCCCACCTGCGCCCGGGCGACGTCATCAGCACCGGCACCAACCACCAGGGCCTCGGCGCCCTCCAGCACGGCGACCGCATCGCCTTCAACGTCGGCGGCGTCGGGACTCTCCACGTCAACATCGACGACCCCGCCAGGCGCGAGTGGCGGCGCGGCGTGGACGAGGAGATGGCCGCCCGCATGAGAGAGGCCGGAGGGACGTCGATGGGCATGGGCCAGCGCTCCTGATCCGGCGGCGGCCATGACCACCGGATCCTCCATTCGCGTCGCCGTCCACGGCGCCGCCGGACGCGTCGGACGCGAGGTGCTCCGCGCGGTTGACGCCGCGCCCGACATGACGCTCGCCGCAGCCGTCGATCGCATCCCTCCCGCCGAGCTCTCCCCTCTCCCTGCGACCGTCCCTTACTTCACCGACGTCCGGGAGGCGCTCGAAGCCAATCCCACCGACGTGATCGTCGACTTCAGTCTCGCCGCCGCGACCCTTGCGATGGCCCCGCAGGCGCTTGCGCTCGGCACGCGCCCCGTCATAGGGACCACCGGCTTCACCCCGGAGCAGATCGACCAGCTGCGCAGCCTCTGCGAGGAGCATGGTCTCGGCGCTTTCCTCGCCCCCAACTTCACCATCGGCGCGGTGCTGCTCGCCAAACTTGCCGCCGTCGCCGCTCCGTGGTTCGACTTCGTCGACATCGTCGAGGAGCACCACGAAATGAAGGTGGACTCGCCGTCGGGCACCGCCCTCGGCATCGCCGCCGCCATCCGTGAAGCCCACGAAGCGCCGCTCAATCGCAACGCGCCGGAGCGTGAGCCCCTCGCCGGCGCCCGGGGAGCCGACTACGACGGGATCAGCATCCACGCCGCCCGAATGCCCGGAAGAATGGCGCACCACCAGGTGACGTTCGGCGGCCCCGGCCAGACCCTCTCCCTCCGCCACGACACCACCGACCGCGAGTGCTACATGCCCGGCGTGCTCCTCGCCGTCCGCAGAGTCGGCGCGCTCAGGGGCCTCACAATCGGCCTCGACAAACTTCTCAATCTCTAGCAATTCTCCCCCGCTGGAGGAGACGCCCCGAAAGGGTAGGGCTGCCTAGAAGAAGCGCCCCTGCGGTTCGAGCCCGAGGACGAACTGCCCCGCGGTGTCGTAGTGGTCGAGCCTGCCCTGTATCTGCTGCGTTATGGCGTGGGCGTCCTGGAACTTTCGCTGCACCGGGCTCCACTCGAATATTGCCGTCGCGCCGAACACCCCATATGCCATGTCCGCCACCTCGGCCGACTGCCGGATGGCGTGCGTGGCCGCGAGACGCAACTCGATGCGCTCCCGCAGCGGCGCCTCGTGGAGCTCAACCGCGCTGCGCCACAGCTGGGACGCCTTCTCCATAAGGAACGCGTGCGCGGCGCCCCACGCCGCCTCCGCGCGTCCGATGTCCCGCTGCACAGACGGCTGGTCGCGCAGCAGCGACTGCTCCTGCGGCGTCTTGCGCACAGCGACCTCGATCGCCGCGTCGAGCGCCGACCGCGCCACGCCGAGCGCCACCATCCCGAACCCGGCCCCGAAGAAGAGGCTCCTAGGAATGAGGTATAGCGGGCCGTCCTCTCGCGGGGTCTTCGTTTCGATGAAGCTCCGGTTCTCGGGCACGAACAGCTCCTTCGTCTCGAAGCTGAAACTGCCCGTGCCGCGCAGACCGTTCACCTGCCAGACGTCGATGAACTCGACCTCTTCCTTGGGGACGAGCAGCGTGTGCACGTCGCCCCGGCCGATGCGCCCCGCGCACACCGCCCAGGTCGCGTGGCGCGAACCGCTGCTGAAGTTCCACCTGCCGGTGAGCGAGTAGCCGCCCTCCACCGCCTCGATCGTCGTGTGCTGCGGCGGGCCGTTGCAGAGGATCGCCCGCGGGTCGCTCCAGATCTCCTTCGCGAGCGACGCCGGCATCAGCGACGCCATCGTGCCGAGGATGTTGTTCTGGTTGAAGCACCACGCCGTGCTGCCGTCGGCCTCCGCCACCGCCCGCCCCATCCGCAGGTAGTCGAGGAAGTCCGCCTCGACGCCGCCGGCCGACTGCGGCACGAGCAGGCGGAAGTACCCTTGGGCGGCCATGTCGTCGATGATGTCCGGCGGAACCTTGCGCTCGCGGTCGATGGCTTCCGTCGACGCGGCGATGCGGTCGAGGATGGCGCGGAACTCGGGAGCGTTCTCGGCGCGGGCTTCCTGGCTGCTGGCGGGTTGTACGGCTGTCATATGCTGTCGCCTCGGGCGTTCCGGTCGTATCGTGGGACGGTCCGCCGCGCCGCATACTAGCAGAATGCCGCGCCCCAAGCCCCTCCCCCCAGACGGAGCGGAATCAAGGTACACTCCGTCTTCGCCTGCGGAGGAACGACCGACCCCATGCCTGCTCAACGCCTAGCGATTCACATGTCCGTCGGCGGCGGGTTGACCCCACAAGAGACGCTCGACCTCGTCCGCCGGGCCGAGGAACTCGGCTATGAGTCCGTCTGGCATGGCGAATCGTGGGGGTACGACGCCTTCACGCCCCTCGCGTGGGCCGCCGCGCGCACGTCGACCATCGGCATCGGCACACATATCGCCACGTTGTTCAGCCGCACCCCCGCGATGACCGCCCAGAGCGCGGCAACGCTCGATTTCCTCTCCGGCGGACGCCTCACCCTCGGGCTGGGAACGAGCGGGCCGATCGTCGTCGAGAACTGGCACGGGCAGCGGTGGGAGCGCCCGCTGCGCCGCACCCGCGAGTACGTGGAGATACTGCGCCTCGCCCTCGCCGGCGAGCGCGTCGACTACGAGGGCGAACTCTTCCGCCTGCGGGACTTCCGCCTCCGCGAGCCGCCGCTCCGACCGCACATCCCCATTATGATCGCCTCCATCGGCCCCCGGAACATCGAACTGACCGGCGAGATAGCCGACGGCTGGCTGCCCATCTTCCTACGGCGCGACGCCATCCCCGAACTGCGCGAGCGCCTCGCCACAGGCGCCGGACGCTCCGGACGCGACCCCGCCGACATCGAGGTCGCGCCGAGCGTGATCGCCGCCGTAGCGAGCCGCCCCGGAGAGGCGCGGAGCTTGGCGCGGGCGCATGTCGCCTACTACGTCGGGGGCATGGGCGCCTTCTACAACCGGCTCATGCGGCGGTTCGGTTGGGAGGAGGAAGCGGAACGTATCCGCGCCCACTGGCGGCTCCCCGGCCGGGAGGGCCGCCGCGCCGCCGCCGACGCCGTAACCGACGAGATGATCGACTCCACGAGCGCCGTCGGGACGGAAGCGCAAGCGCGCGAGCGCCTCGACGAAGCGCGCGCCGCCGGCGTAACGCTCCCCATCCTCATGTTTCCCTTCGGCGCCGACAAACCCCTCATCCGCGACACCCTCGAAGCCCTCGCCCCGCAGTAGCGCGCCGGAAGCGAGGGCAGGGGTTCGAAGAGGACGCAGGCAAAGGCTGCGAGGTTCCTGCCTTCGCAGGAACGACGAGACCTTCGTCATTCCCGCGAAGGCGGGAATCCATCCGACCCCCTCCCCCGAAGTCAGGGGAGGGCTGGGGTGAGGGCTTGCGCGCGCAAGCGCCCTCTAATCGAGCCGGTTGATCCCGCTCAGCGCCGCGGTCGTGTAGCCCTCGGCGATCGTCGGATGGCTCGCAACCGCCTCGACGAAATAGTCGACCGCGCCCTCGTGGGCGATGACGGCCTGCCCGATGTGCACCAGCTCCGCCGCTCCTTCGCCGATGATGTGCACTCCCAGCAGCTTGCGGGTGTCGATGTCGAACAGCACCTTCAGCAGGCCGTCATCGTCGCCGAGCATCACGCACCGCATCGTCTCGTTGTAGCGCGCCTTGCCCACCTCGTACGGCACGTTGTCGTCCGTCAGCTCCTGCTCGGTCTTGCCCACCATCGCGATCTCGGGGATCGTCTTGATGGAGTACGGGAAAAGCCCCGGAAAACTGTTGGTCGACACGCCGAACGCGTGGCAAGCGGCCAAGCGCCCCTGCATTCCCGACGTCGAAACCAGGTCCGGGAACCCGATCACCCCGCCGACGGCGTAGATCCCCTCCACGTCGGTCTGATAGTTCTCGTCGACCTTCAGGCGGCCTCGAGCGTCGGCCTCCAGCCCGGCGGCCCCGAGGTTCAGCGACTCGGTGGCGCCCGTGCGCCCGACGCAGTACATCACGGCGTCGCTCACGATCTGCTTGCCGCTCTCCAGCATCACGCGCACCCGCGGGCCCCGCTCGTCGCGGAAGTACTCGATGTCGAACACGTTCTCGTTCATCCGGAACGTCACCCGCCGCTGCCGCAGCAGGTACACCAGGTTGTCCACTATCTCCTCGTCGGCGAACGGCAGCAAGCGAGGGTTGCGGTCGACGAGCGTCACGCGGATGCCGAGCGCCGAGTACGTGCTGCAGTACTCGATGCCGATGGCCCCGCCGCCGATGATGGTCAGCGTCCGGGGCAACTCGGTCAGGTTCAGCGCGTCGTCGCTCAGCAGCACCAGCTTGCCGTCGACGAACACGTTGGGCGGCTCCGTTGAGTACGTGCCCACCGCGATGACCACCTTGTCGGCGGTGATGGAGCGGTGCGACCTCCCCTCGTCGGTTGCGAGGTTGATCGTGTGACGGTCGATGAACGAACCCTCGGCCGTGACCATGTCGATCCGGTTGCGGCCGAGCTGGCTGCGCTGAATGTCCCCCTGATGCCGCATCGCGTAGTCCGTGCGCGTCGTCAGGTCCGCCATCGTGATGTTCTGCTTCACGGCGTACGACTCGCCGTAGATGTTGCGCTCACGGTAGCCCGTGAGGTAGAGCACGGCCTCGCGGAGCGTCTTGCTGGCGATGACGGTTTGGGCGCTGACGCCGCCGATGTCGCGATGCTTCTCAACGATGCACGCGCGCTTGCCCAGCTTGGCCGCCTGCACGGCGGCCCGCTGCCCTGCGGGCCCGGAGCCGATGGCTACCAGGTCGTAGTCATAGCCGGCCATAGTCGGTCGCCCCTCTCTCGCCGTTCGCGTCGCGGCGGGCGCCCCCATTGTTGGGCAGCGCGGGCGGCGGGTCAAGGACAGCCTCTCGCCTGCCGGGATGCGTTATCCTGTGGTCGCGCCGCATTCGAGCGCCCGCAATGGACTTCGACGCCTACAACCTCGACCCCGCCTTCTACGACGAGATGCTGCTGCCCGACGGCGCTCCGAGGGAGCACTTCCGCTCCCTCTACGACGCTCTCCGCGCGCTCTCGCCCGAGCAGGTCGCCGCGATCCAGGACGGCGTGACCCGTTCCTTCCTCAACGAGGGCATCTTCTTCACCGTCTACGGCGACGACGAGGCCCAGGAGCGCATCATCCCCGTCGACTTCATTCCCCGCATCGTCACCGCCGCCGAGTGGGCCCACCTCGACGCCGGCCTTGGCCAGCGCCTGCGCGCGCTCAACCTCTTCCTCCATGACGTCTACAACGACGCCCGCGTCATCTCCGACGGCGTCATACCCGAGGACATGGTGCGCGAATGTCCCCAGTTCCGCGTCGAAATGCGCGGCTTCGCCGCCCCCCACGGCTCCTGGGTGACGATCTGCGGGACCGACATCCTCCGCACCGGCGACGGCTTCGTCGTCCTCGAAGACAACCTCCGCTCGCCGTCCGGCATGTCCTACATGATTGCCACCCGAAACGCCGTCAAGGCCGGCCTCCGCCGTGTCTACCGCGGGGCCCGGGTCCGCGAAGTCGAGAACTACGGCAGCCTCCTGGGGGAAACCCTCCGCGAACTCGCTCCCGGCGACCGAGGCGACCCCTCCGTCGCGCTGCTCACGCCCGGCGTCTACAACGCCGCCTTCTACGAGCACACCTTCCTCGCCCACCAGATCGGCGCCGAACTCGTCGAGGGGCGTGACCTCGTCGTCCGCGACGGCTTTCTCTACATGCGCTCCTCCACCGGACTCCGGCGCATCGACGTGCTCTACAGGCGCATCGACGATCTCTTCCTGGACCCCCTCGTCTTCCGCGAGGACTCCCTCCTCGGCGCGCCCGGCCTGCTCGACGCCTGCCTGCGCGGCAACCTCACGCTGGTCAACGCCCCCGGCGCCGGCGTCGCCGACGACAAGAGCGTCTACGCCTATGTTCCCGACTTCATCCGCTACTACCTTGGCGAAGAGCCCATCATCCCCAACGTCGAGACCTACCTCTGCCGCCGACCCCGCGACCTCGAGTTCACGCTGGACAACCTCGACAAGCTCGTCGTCAAGCGCGTCGGCGAGTCGGGAGGCTACGGGATGCTCGTCGGGCCGCACGCAACGCCTGAGGAGCGCAGCGCCTACGCCGAGCAGGTGCGCGCCAACCCCGCCGACTTCATCGCCCAGCCCACCCTCTCCTTCTCGCGCGCCCCCTGCGTCGTCGATGGCGCATTCGAGCCGAGGCACGTCGATCTCCGCCCCTTCATCCTGCAGGGGCGCGAGACCCGCATCGTCCCCGGCGCCTTCTCACGCGTCGCCCTCCGCCGGGGCAGCCTCGTCGTCAACTCCTCCCAGGGCGGCGGCGGCAAGGACCTCTGGGTGCTCGAGGCGTAGACCATGCTCTCTCGAAGCGTACAAGGCCTCTACTGGATGGGACGCTACGTCGAGCGCACCGAGCGCCTCTGCTCGCTCCTTCAGACCCAGACCGAAGCGCTCGTCGACCGGCCCACCCGCGACATCTACGCCGGATGGCGACGCATCTACGGAAGCATCCGCCGCGATCCCCCCGGCGGTCACATGCTCTCCGACAGCGACGACTTCACGCTCGCCGACTCCTACACCCTTGCGGGCGACCTCACCTTCGAGCGCGCCAACCCCGACTCCCTCTGGAGTTGCTTCGCACAGGCCCGCGAAAACGCCCGCCAGATGCGCCACCTCATCACCTCCGAAATGTGGCTTCGCCTCAATCTCACCTACCTCCGCCTGCGAAACCTCGAAATCGAGGACATCTGGGCCGTCCTCCCCGAAAACTTCTATGCCGGCGTCCTCGCCGAGACCGACGCCTTCAACGGCGCCGCAGCCGCAACGCTGTACCGCGACGAACGCTGGCAGTTCTTCCAGCTCGGACGCTCCGTCGAACGCGCCCAGCTCGGTCCCGCCCTTCTCCTCGAACAGCTCGCCATCGACGCCGACGAGGCCGAGCCTGCGTCCGGCGACTGGGCCGACGCCCTCCGCGTATTCCACGCCCTCGAGGCCTACGCTCGCCGCATGGGGGCTGTCGTCGAACCCGAAGCCGCCCTCGACCTGCTCGTCGCCGACCCCCTGCTGCCAGGTTCCCTCATCCAGTCGATCCAGCAGATCAAGGACGCTCTCGACGTCCTCGGAACGGGCCCCGGCGCCGCGTCCGGGGCCTCCGCCCAGCGCGCCGCCGGACGCCTCCTCGCAGCCCTCCAGTACGACTGGGGCGACGGCGTGGACCGCCCGGCCTTCCTCGCCTCCGCCGCTGTCCAATCCCGCGACCTGCACTTCCTCATCACCACCGCCTACTTCGACTACCCCCTTCCGTGACCATTCCCCATCCCCAGCCTTCCCCCTCGCGGGAGGAAAGGGATGGGGCAATCTTCACCCGCGCCCGCTACGGTGCTATGGTTCAGTCTTGCGAAGATTCTCTGCGAAGGTGAACAGATGGCTGAAGAGCGCAATCTGCTGACTACCATCAGCGGCGTCAACGGCACCGCCGAGGTCTACGAGGTCTACGACGACGGCTCGACCATGCCCCGCTACGAGGCCCGCTTCGGCGATGTCGTGCGGTCGTTCGCCGCCGAAGGCGCAGCCTCCATCGAAGCCTCCGAGCTGGCCGGCGCGTAGCGACCCTCACCCTGCGGATGGGTTGTGCGGGCGTCGCCGGCCGCGTTGACCGGCGCGGGAGCGCCTGCTACGCTCGAAAACTGCCGATGTCCTCTCCCCGACGCGGACCCTACCCGGGCCTCACCTACGAAGAGGCCCTCCACCGACTGCTCAGCCTCGCCGACTACGAGCGCATGGCGGGCATCGCCGCGCCCGAGTTCAAGTACGACCTCGAACGCATGCGCGACCTCGCCGCGCGCCTCGGCTTGCTCGGCGGCGGGCTCCCCATCGTTCACGTCGCCGGGACCAAGGGCAAGGGCAGCGTCGCCGCGATGACGGACAGCATCTTCCGCGCCGCCGGGCTACGCGCCGGGCTCTACACCTCGCCCCACCTCCACACCTTCCGCGAGCGCATCCGCCTCGACGGCGAGCCGCTCGCCGAAGACGCGTTCGCCGTAGCAGTCGAGCGCATCTGGCCCGCCATCGAGCGGATGGCCGCGGAGCCGATCGGCGCGCCGTCCACGTTCGAAGCCCTCACGGCCATGGCGATGAGTGTGTTCCTGGCGGAGGGGGTCGACGTCGCCGTCGTCGAAGTCGGGCTCGGCGGGCGGCTCGACGCAACCAACGTGTTCGAGTCCAGCGTCGCCGTCATCACGTCCCTCAGCCTCGACCACACGGCCATACTCGGGCCGACGCTGCGCGACATCGCGGGCGAAAAGGCCGGCATCGTCAAGGGCCCGCAGCCCGTCGTCTCCGCGCCGCAGTCGCCCGAAGCGATGGACGTCATCGCTCGCCGCTGCGAGGCGATGGGCGCGATGCTCACTGCCGCCGGCGCCGACGTGGCGTTCCGCACCGCCGACCGGCACGGCCTCGACGGCCAGACCGTCGAGATCGAGACGCCGGCGGCGAGCTATCGCGCGCGCCTGCCGTTGCTCGGACGCCACCAAGCCGAGAACGCCGCCCTCGCCGTCGCCGCCGTTGAGCGCGCCCCGCTCAACGTCCCGCCCGCAGCCGTCGAAGAAGGACTCGCCGCGGTCCGCTGGGACGGCCGGTTCCAGATCATCGAGCGCGCTCCCTGGCTCATCGTCGACGGCGCGCACAACTCGTACTCCATGCAGCGCCTGGGCGAGACGGCGCGCGAATTGCTCCCCGACGCCAACGTCCACGCCGTGTTCGGCGCCTCGGCCGACAAGCAGATCGCCGACGTCGCCGGACAACTCGCCGGGTTCGCGCACCGCGTCTACGCCGTCGCCTCGCGCCACCCTCGCGCGGCGAAACCCGGCGATCTCGCGGCCATCGCCGCGCAGGCCGGCTGCCGCACCGAGAGCATCGGCGACATCGGCGAAGCCATCGAACTTGCCCTCAGCCGCTGCGGCGACGGCGACCTGGTGCTCATTACGGGGTCGCTGTTCGTGGTGGCGGAGGCGCTGCAACTGCGGCTCGGCATCGCCGGCGAGCACTACCCGGAGTTCGACCCCCAGGCCGCGACGCTCGCCGTGCTCGGAAGGACCGCCCTGTGACCGAACTGCTGCGCAACGGACGCGTCCGCGTCGTCGTCACCGGCGTCGGCGCCGTCAGCCCGCTGGGGGAGTCCGCTGACGAGTTCTGGGACGGCCTCGCCGCCGGACGCTCCGGCATAGGCCCGATGACGCTCGCCGACCCCACCGACTACCCCTGCCAGATCTCCGGCGAGGTCTCCGACTTCGACCCCGACCGCTATCTCGACAGACGCGAGAGCCGGCGGATGGCCCGCTTTTCGCAACTGGCCGTCGCAGCGACTCGGGAGGCCCTGAGTCACGCGGCCATCACCCGCAGCAACGTCGACCTCGACCGCATGGGCGTCTACCTTGGCAACGGCAACGGGGGCTTCCCGACGATCGACGAAAGCATGCGCGTGCTCGTCGCCCGGGGCGGTATGCGTCTCTCGCCCTTCTTCTTCCCGATGGTGCTGCCGAACATGGCCGCCGCCAACGTCAGCCGCTACTTCGCCGCGCGCGGCCCCAGCAGCACCATCGTCACCGCCTGCGCCGCGTCCACCCAGTCCATCGGCGACGCGGCGGAGGTGATCCGGCGCGGCGCGGCGGACGTGATGATCACCGGCGGAACGGAGGCCGGCATCAGCCAGCTCGGCCTCGCCGGGTTCTGCGTTATGCGCGCGCTCAGCACCCGCAACGACGACCCCCCGCGCGCAAGCCGCCCCTTCGACGCCGACCGCGACGGGTTCGTGCCCGGCGAGGGCGCCGGCATCCTTATCGTCGAGTCCCTCGAACACGCCGTGCGGCGCGGCGCTCCCATCCTTGCCGAGGTCCTCGGCTACGGCGCATCTTCCGACGCGAACCACCAGTTCCAGCCCGACGACGACGGCGCCGGCGCGGCGCGCGCCATCCGTTGGGCCCTCTATGACGCCGCCGCCGCTCCCGACGAAATCGACTACATCAACGCCCACGGCACGTCGACGCCCCTAAACGACGCGTCCGAAACGCTGGCCGTCAAGCGGGCCTTTGGCGATACGGCCTACAAGATCCCCATCAGCTCCACGAAGTCGATGATCGGCCATGCCCTCGGAGGCGCCGGCGGCCTCGAAGCCGTCGCCTGCGTCAAGACCATCCTCACCGGAACGGTCCACCCCACCATCAACTACACGACGCCCGACCCCGCGTGCGACCTCGATTACGTGCCGAACACGGCCCGCCAGGCCGACGTGCGGACCGTCCTCTCCAACAGCTTCGGCTTCGGCGGCCAGAACGCCTGCCTGGTCTTCCGCAAGTACGAGGAGTAGCGAGAGAGGGCGAGATTCCCGCTTTCGCGGGCGACGGGTGCGCGCTTGCGCGTGCCCTCTTTGCCTTCGGCATCTTCTCCTCAGGGGGAGAACGGTTCCCCGGCGGCCCACTTGGCGACAGCGGCGCGCGGGCCGCTGAAACGCCTCGCAAGCATCCCCTTGCGCGGGCCGCAGGCCCGACAGTAGAGGCCGAAGAGCACGCGCGCCCGCACGAACCGTAGCCCGCAGCCCGGACACTCCAAGCCGGTGTAGCGGCGGTTCGCCGTCCGGTCCGGGGCGTGTTCCGGCGGCCGGTGCGACGTGGCGCGCGGGTTCGCCCCGAGCCTCACCGCCCACGCGCGCCACTTGGGGCCGTGCGGGCGCTCCTTCGCCATGCCCACGGCGATGTGCGCCAGTTCGTGCCGGAGCGTCTCCAGCGCCTGCTCGTGGTCGAGCCACGCCGAAAGGCGAATGAGGTTGCGACGCACGAACGCCCTGCCGAGCAGGCTCCTCATGCGGGCCGACCACTCGACGCGGGGAGGCTTGATGCGCCGCGCCGCCGTGAGTTCAGCGAGGAGCCGGTCGACGGCGTCGCGGGTCGCCTCGGCGGGAACGGAGGGGAGCTCCGGCGCGGGGTCAGCGGGCGAGGTTCCCGCCTGCGCGGGAGCGACAGAGGGCGCGGCGGGAGCGAGGTCGGGCCAGAGGCGGCCCTGCAGGCCGCCGGCGGCGATGGTCGCGGAGTTCCGGCGCATCTTCATAGCGGCTTGTGGCGCAGTGTGGCCGTCGGAACGCGCTCGTCGTCCTCCCGCACGAGGAGCGGCCGCGACGGGCAGCGCTCGCTGAGCGGGCACTGGCGGCAGAGGGGGCGCTGCGCCTTGCACACCTGCCGCCCGTGAGTGATGAGATACACGTGCAGGTTGAGGACGCGCTCCGGCGCGATGGCGCGCTCGAGCACGTCGTGCGCTTCGTCCGCGGTGACCTTGGGGCCGATGAGCCCCAACCTCCTGCTTACGCGGAAGATGTGGGTGTCGACGGCCATCGCGGGCTGGTCCATCGAGAATGAGAGCACGACTCCGGCGGTCTTCGGGCCAACGCCCGGTATGGCGCGGAGCCACGCCTTCGCCTCATCGAGCGGCAGGCCCGACAGGAAGGCGATGTCGAACCCGCCGGTGCGGTCGAGGATGGAGCGGAGCGCGCCCTGGATGCGGGGCGCCTTCTGGTTGGCGAGCCCCCCGCTGCGGATCGTCTCCGCCAGCTCCTCCTCCGGGGCGTTCAGCACGTGCTCCCACGTTGGATAGCGGTCGGAGAGCGCGGCGAACGCGCGCTCGGCGTTCAGGTCGGACGTGTGCTGCGAGAGGATTGTCCACACGAGTTCGGACGTCCCGTCGAGGCGCTGACGCCGGTTGGGACGTCCGTAGTACGCCTCCAGCAGGTCGTAGACATCGTCGGGCGAGTAGGGCTTCACACCCCTTACGCTGCGGGGCTGCAGCACCTTGCGACGCCTGCTCCTCGGCGCCTTGACGGCGTCGCCCCGGCGGCGGACGTCCGGCGCGTTGTTCTGAGCTTCGCTAGGCTGTGTCATCGATGCTTGCGAGGTGTCCGGCGTCGTTGTGGAGCCGCAATCGAACGCCGGCGCCGTCGATCTCGAACAGGTTCACGGCGGCGTAGGCCGTTTTGATGGAGGGGTCGCGGTGCGCCGAGTCCGGGAGGCCGAGAGCGATGGACGCCGCCATACGGATGGGGGAGTCGTGCGATGCGGCGAGCACGGTTGCGTCCGGGTGTGCGGCCAGGGCGGCGTCGAAGAACCGGGCGATGCGCTCGCGGAGGTTGGCGAGATTCTCTCCATTCTCGAACGTCACCGTTTCGGGGGCGTCGCGCCAGCGGCGGAACAGCTCCGGGTCTTCCCGCATGACGTCGGCCACCAGCGCGCCGGCGTAGCGTCCGTAGTCGAGGTCCTTCAGCGCGGCTCGGCGGCGGACGGGCAGACCGGCGTCGCGGGCGACGACGCTGGCGGTTTGGCGCGCACGCCAGGCCGGGGAAGAATAGACCGCGGCGATGGGCTCGGCGGCGAGCCGCTCCGCCAGGGCGTCGGCTTGAGCGCGCCCGATCGCGTCGAGCCCGCCTCCGCCCTGGACGCGGCCTTGGACGTTCCACGCGGTGCGCCCATGCCGGACCATGATGAGGCGGAGCATGGCCTACAGGTGCTCGCGGACGGAAGCGCCCCGCCGATCCTCGAACTCCGCACGCAGCCGTTCGAAGAGTTCCCGGTAGTCGGCGGAGGCGATGTTCGGCGTAGTCATTATGGCTGCGTCCTCGCGGTTGTCGGCGTAGTA
>DAOUKL010000078.1:0-51574 GCA_034421335.1 Dehalococcoidia bacterium
GGCTGCAGGAGCAGAAGCCGCACCGCTTGATGCAGACGTTGGTGAAGTTGATGTTGCGGTTGACGACGTAGGTTACGGAGTCGCCCACGGCGCGGCCGCGCAGTTCGTCCGCGGTCGCCATGAGGGCGAGCAGCGCGGCGCCGTCGGCCTCGAAGAGCCGCGCGCCCTCGTCGACGCCGACCTCGCCGCCGGAGAGCGCCTTGTCAAGCGTGCGGGCGATGTCGAGCGGGACTGCGCCGAGGAGGGAGTCCAGCCCCGACCGCAGAGCGGACAGCTCGCGGTAGTCGTCGTTCAACGTGGTCATGCTTGCAGCTCCTGTTTCACGTAGCCGTCGGCGTCAGTCATCTCCCGCAGGCGCGGTTCGACGGCGGGCGGGGCCCATCCGCCCGCGGCGGCGAACTCCGGGTAGAGCGCGGCGCGCTCGCGGAGTTCGTAGCCGGCCTCGGCGGTGAGGGCGCGGAGACGGTCGATGTCGGGCCATGCCGCCTCGGGGTTGATGAAGTCCTTGGTCAGCGGCGAAACGCCCCCCCAGTCGTTTATGCCGCAGAGCAGGTACGACTGATACTCGGCGGCGTTGAGGTTGGGGGGCGCCTGGATGTTCATGGCGGGGCCGAGGATGAGCCTCGCCGCGGCGAGCGTCCGCAGCATATCGAGCGTGGAGGGCTCCGGCCAGCGCCGCATTAGCGTGCCGGGCTTGGCGCGGAAGTTCTGGATGATGACCTCCTGGACGTTGCCGAGGCGGCGGTGCGTATCGCGGATGAGGAGGAGGGCGTCGGCGCGCTCCTCCGGCGTCTCGCCGATGCCTATGAGGATGCCGGTGGTCATGGCGACGCCGAGGTCGGCGGCGACCTCGATGGTGGCGACGCGCTGCTCCGGGCGCTTGGTGGCCGAGCCGTGGTGGGCGCCGCCGGGTTCGTGGAGGCGGAGGCTGGCGCTCTCGAGCATGATGCCCATGCTGGCGTTCCACTGAGCGATCTCCGACATCTCCTCGTGGCTGAGCGTGCCGCAGTTGACGTGGGGAAGCAGGCCGGTCTCCTCGAGCACGAGGCGCGACATTGCGGCGACGAACTCGGGCGTGGAGGCGTAGCCCATCGCCCGCAGGGCCTCACGCATCTCGGCGTGGCGGAGTTCCGGGTGGTCGCCGAGACTGAGCAGCGCCTCCTTGCAGCCGAGCCTGGCGCCCTCGGACGCCACGGCGACGACCTCGTCAGGGGTCATCGTGTGCGCTCCGCGCTGGCGGGGGCCCTTGACGAACGTGCAGTAGCCGCAGCGGTCGCGGCAGAGGTTCGTGAGGGGGAGAAACACCTTGCGGGAGTAGGTTACGCGGCTATGCGGGCGGGCGCGGGCGTTCAGTTCCGCGGCGGCGGCCATGAGCGCGGGAAGCTCAGGGCCGGACGCTCGCATCAGGGCGTCGGCGTCGGCGTGGGAGAGCGGCTCGCCGGCGAGGGCGCGCTCGACGCCGCGTTGCGTGGGGGTTTCCGTTTCGAGTGAGATGACCATCGCGCGCATCCGGGGCATAGACAATCAACCCGCTCTGTCGCGGGTTGAGGCGCGATGGGCCTCCGAGGGGAAGACGATGATACCATTACACGGCAAGCGGTACAGGCCGTAACGATGCCGAAACTGACAACGCGGACGCTGATAGCGCGCTCCCTGGCGGCGGCGGCGCTCGGCGCCGGGCTGCTCTACTCGATCGTCATCGTCGAACGACAGACGGGCGATTGGGGCGCGCTGCTGTGGGTGTGCGCCACGCTGTTCTTCCCGTGGGTCGCCGGCATGATCGTCGGGCGGCGGATGAGCATCGGCGCCGGCAAGCTGATCGGAGCCGTGATGGGCGCGCTCCTGGTGCTGGGGCCGCTGGCGGCGCTGGCGGAGGACCTGCCGTCGGCGGATTTCGCGGCGATAGTCATCGTTTTCACGACGGTGGGCGCTGCGAACGGGGCGATGTCATTCCCGGTCGGCATACGAGTGCGCAGCGAGAGGCCAAAGGAATGAGCCTAGAAGGAAAGACGGCGCTGGTTACCGGCGCGGGAAGCGGCATCGGCAAGGCGATAGCGGAGCGCTTCGCCCGCGACGGCGCCTGCGTCATCGTCAACGACGTGAACGAGTCCGGGCGGGACGTCGCCGACGCCATCGGGGGGGCGTTCCTGCAAGCGGACCTCGCCGACGCGGACGCGACGCGCGCGCTCGCCGAGGCCGCGCTCGAGGACGCCGGCTCGGTAGACGTGCTGGTGAACAACGCGGGGCTGCAGCACGTGGCGCCGGTCGACGAGTTTCCCGACGAGGAGTGGCTGCGGCTCGTGCAGGTGATGCTGGTCGCTCCGTTCCTGCTGACGAAGCGGCTGCTGCCGGGGATGAAGACGCGAGGATGGGGGCGCATCGTCAATATCTCGTCCATCCACGGCTTGGTGGCCAGCCCCAACAAGTCGGCGTACATCGCCGCAAAGCACGGACTCATCGGCTTCACGAAGGCGGTCGCGCTGGAGGCGGGCCCGTTCGGCGTGACCGTCAACGCCATCTGTCCCTCGTTCGTCCGCACTCCGCTGGTCGAGAACCAGCTGCCTGACCTGGCGCGGATCGCCGGCGTGGCGGTCGAGGACGTGATCGAGAAGGTGGTGCTCGAACAGGCCGCGGTGAAGCGGCTCATCGAGCCGGGCGAGGTGGCGGAACTCGCCCTCTTCCTTGCGTCGGACGCGGCAGGGGCGGTAACCGGCTCCACCTACGCCATCGACCTCGGCTGGACCGCCCGGTAGCGGAGGGGTCATGCGGGGCATCGGCTCGCCAGCGGAGTGGAACGAGCGGGTGAAGAGCGCGCTCCAACGGCTGGGGGCCAAGGAGCGGCGCAGGTTCCCGCCCGGAGCGTACGAGCGCCTGCCGCGCGAGGTCCGCGCCGAGGGTCGCCGGCGTCTGCGGGAGCAGCAGGCGCGGCGCGGCGTCCGCAGGGCAGAGCTGCAGTCCCCGGCGTTCGTGCTTGGCAGGCTCCGCGAGCTGGGGGTGCTGGGCGTGCTCCGCAGGCTCGGCCGGCTGCGGCTCGTGCGCCGGCGGAAGAAGGGGAGTTAGGCGGGGCTTCTCCGGCCCTGAAGAGAGAACGGCTGCGAGATTCCTGCTTCCGCAGGAATGACGGGCCGCCCTCTCTGCCCTTCGGGCATCTCCCCCTCAGGGGAGACAAGGGGGGAGGGCGCCCACGAGGGGCGCCCCTACGCCAGAGGGGGGTGAGATGCGCGTGTCGCCTCTCCCCGGTCCTCCCAACGGGGGAGGGGGAGTGGATTCCCGCCTTCGCGGGAATGACGGATGCCCTCTCCCCAATCCTCCCCCACGGGGGAGGGGGATGCGCCCTGCGGGCGCCCACGAGGAGCGCCCCTACGCCGGGGGGATGGATTCCCGCCTGCGCGGGAATGACGGATGCCCTCTCCCCAACCCTTCCTCACGGGGGAGGGGGATGCGCCCTACGGGCGCTCAAACCCCCCGCCCCCTTCGGGGGCTGCCCCCCCACTCCTGTGGAGGGCGGGTTGGGCGCGTGCTCTCTTCGGGGCGCCCCTACGCCAGGGGTGGAGATGGTTTGACGGGCCGCGCGGCGGGGCGTAGCCTCGCGTCCACACGGCCCCGCCCCTACGGGGCTGCCTCGCACTCGGTGGAGGCGAGGGCAGGATTTCCGCGCAGGCGGGAATGACGGATATGGAGGAGAGGAACGATGACGACCACGCAGCCCGCGCCCTCCGAACAGCTGGACATCTCCGGCCTGACCCTGATTTCAGCCGACTCCCACGTGATGGAGGACCCCGACTTCTGGCACAGCCGGTTGCCGGACTCGCTGAAGGGAGACGTTCCGGCGTTCGCGCCGCGTCCGCAGACCGGAACGGCCATGAACGACCAGCGCCCCGGGGGCTACGACCCGAACGAGCGCATCAACGAGATGGAGACGGACGGCGTCGCCGCCGAGGTGCTCTACCCCACGCTGGGGCTTCGCCTGTTCAGCCTGGAGAGCCCGGAGGCGCAAGAGGCCTGCTTCCGCATCTACAACGACTGGCTGATGGAGTACTGCTCGGTATCGCCGAAGCGCCTCGTGGGCATCGCCTGCATCCCGACGTACGACGTAGAGAAGGCGGTGGCCGAGCTCTACCGGACGCACGAGGGCGGTCTGTATGGCGGCCTGGTGTGGCAAGTGCCCCATCCCGACCTTCCCTTCACGAGCGACCGGTACGATCCGCTGTGGGCGGCCTGCCAGGAACTCGGCGTGCCGGTGCACCTGCACATCCTCACCGGGTTCGACTACAGCGCCGGCTTCAACTTCGGCGCCCGCCACGCCGACCCGCTGCTGGCGCACCGGGGCTCCGTGAACCTGAAATTGCAGAGCGTTACGAACTCGCTGTTCGACCTCATCTACAGCGGCGTGTTCGAACGCTTCCCCGACCTCAAGGCGGTCATCGTGGAGAGCGAGATCGGGTGGATACCGTTCGTGCTGCAGCAGTGGGACTACTACTACCACCGGTTCCTGGGCCAGCGGGAAGTGCCCATCACGATGCCGCCGAGCGCGTACTTCTACCGCAACGTGTACGCGACTTTCTTCAACGACGCGGTGGGCGGGCAACTACTCTCGTGGTGGGGGCATGACAACTGCATGTGGTCGACGGACTACCCCCACCCGAACTCGCCGTGGCCGAACTCCCGGCGGGTGCTGGCGCAGAACCTGGGGCATCTGTCGCAGGAGACGATCCGCAAGCTGGTCAACACCAACGTGCGGAAGATCTACCCGATAGGGGAGTAGGGCGGGCGCCCGCCCCTACAGGCTGCCCTCCAGAGGGAAACGGCTGCGAGATTCCTGCTTTCGCAGGAATGACGGGAAGAGTGCGTGTTGGCCCTCTCCCCACCCTCCTCCACGGGGGGAGGGTGGGATTGATTCCCGCCTGCGCGGGAATGACGGATGCCCTCTCCCCGCCCTCCCCCACGGGACCTCTCCCCTTGCGCTTCGCGCTCGACCCTCCCCCCTCTTGTGGGGAGGGTGGGATGGATTCCCGCCTGCGCGGGCGACGGATTGCCCTCTCCCTGCCCTCCCGCACGAGGGGAGGGGTTAGACGCCGGGGGGCCAGTTTGCGCGGTTCTCCTTGCGGACGACAAAGCGCAGGCCCGACCAAGTGGCGTCGATGGCGCACACCTTGTTGTCTACCATCCCCGTTGGGAGACCGACCTCGCGAAGCACGTCTTCGGTGATGTCAGTCGGGACGCCGGAGGACCGCTTGGGCCATGCGATCCAGTAGCCGCCGTCGGAGGCGACGCGGCGCGCCTGGCGAAGGAAGCCAGCCTCCAGCTCGCGGCGCGTCCGGTGAAAGGCGATGAGGACGTCGACCGGTGCCTCGGGACCGGCGACGCGCACGGCGCCGTCCGGCAGGGGGCCGAGGGTTGCGTCGAACCCGGGCGGAGCGTCCTCAATGGCGAAACTGGCGCCGGGTTTGAGGCCCAGCTTCCCGACCAGCGGCGTTCCGGAGTAACCGGCCACGAGCGGGCTACACCTCGGCGGCGACGCCTTGGCGGATGGCGTCGTCCTCGGCGAAACCGTCCGCCGAGTCGACCTTGGTCTGGTAGGAGCGGACGCGGTACGCCTCGCCCTTGTGGACGATGACGGGAATCGTGCCTTCCATGAGGTCGACAGCGGCCTGCATGAGGATGCGGCGCGCGCCCTCGATGGCGCCGTCGCTTGGGCCGAGCATCTCGTGGGAGCGATCGACGATCGTTCCCATGCTCTCCTGGCAGGCTATGGCCATTTCGAACGGGGTCTCGAACCGCGAGGCGAAGTCGTTGGGGCGCTGCTTGCCCTCCGGGACGTAGCCGTTCTCCTTGTTCCGCTCACGGCGATAGGAGTCCTCCCGCAGTTTGGGATGGACGCGCTTGCCCTGCCGGATCTCGGCGAGGAGGCGCTTGCTCAACGGCTTGCGCGGGTCGTAGGTGACAGGGAACGCCATGGTGCTCTCGTCGTCGATGGGGACCCAGGCGACGCCCTCGAAGACGCCGCGCCTTCCGACAGCGGCGGTGGTGTAGAAGGGCATGAGCCAGTGGGCAACCTGCAAGTCCGCCTCGCCGGAGGGGAGTTCGGCCGCGGTTCCCACGATAAGGCCGTACTCCGTTTCGCCGGCGTGGACGGTGTGCACGGCGTCCTCGCCCATGGGGTCGTCGCCGGGGCCGATGGCGCCGGCGTTGAGGAGGGCGGCGACGCGAGCGGAGTCGAGACCGCCCTCGACGGCCTGCATGTAGTTGCACTCGACGAGGAAGCGGGAGAGGTAGCGCTGCGCCGGAGCGACGCGCGTCCACTCGAATTCCGGCAGGTCGGGGGCGTCGTCCGCGGGGCCGAAGTAGCCCCAGATGAGGCCGCCATACTCACGGACGCCGAACGCGGTCGCCCTACCCTCCTGCCAGAGGGGGCTGTCGGGCGGTTCCATCGGCAGGTCGAGGAGGGCGCCCTCGACGTCGAATTTCCAGTAGCAGCGTCCGCACCGGATGCCGCCCTCCTCGACGATGCCGAAGGAGAGGTCGGCGCCGCGATGGGGGCAGCGGGCGTCGAGGAGACCGAGGCGTCCGTTGGTGTCGCGGAAGGCGACGGAGTACTCCCCGAGGCACTTGACGCGGATGGGGGGAGCGTCAGGCTCCGGCAGCTCGTCGCCGAGCAGGAGGGGGACCCAGAAGCGCCGCATGAGGTCGCCCATGGGCGTACCGGGCCCGACGCGGGTAAGGAGTTCGTTGTCTTCCTTCGAGAGGGCCATCGCGCCTGATTGTAGCAGGGCGGGATAGCGGAGGACGGCGTGGCGAAGGCGTGTGGTAGAGTAACCGCGCCCGCTTATCCCCGCCGCCAATCGAGACGCAGCCCTGATACACCTTGCCGAAGTAACCAAGTACTACCGCATCGGCCCGGTTGAGGTGCGCGCGCTCGACGGCGTGGACCTGCACGTTGACGCCGGGGAGTTGGTCGTGGTGCTGGGGCCGTCGGGCAGCGGGAAGACGACGCTGCTCAACATCATCGGCGCGCTCGATACGCCCACGTCGGGCAGCGTCTCGGTCGCCGGACGCGACATCACGACAGCCTCGCGCAAGGATCTGTTCGCCCTCCGGCGGCAGACCGTGAGCTTCATCTTCCAGAGCTTCAACCTGTTCCCGGGGCTGACCGCGCGGGAGAACGTGGAGTTCGGCATAGACACAGCCGGCAAACGAGGCGAGCGGTCACCTGAGTCCGTGCTGGAGGCCGTCGGCCTCGGCGGCCGTGCGGGGCACTTCCCCCACGAGCTGTCGGGCGGCGAGCAGCAGCGCGTCGCCATCGCGAGGGCGCTCGCGACCAGTAACCCGGTGCTGCTCGCAGACGAGCCGACCGGAGAGTTGGACTTCCAGACCGGGGCGCAGATCCTGGAATTGCTCACCGAGCAGGCGTCCGGGGAGCGGGCGGTGCTGGTGGTGACGCACAACCGCGAGATTGCTCGCATCGCCGACCGCGTTGTGGAGATGAGCAGCGGGCGGATCGTGAGCGACGGGCCGCCTGCGGGGGGCAAGGCGCCGCTTTCGGAACTGCGCTGGTAGGGCGACAGCCCTGCCCTTTCCCCGCCATGTGCGCTGGCCGCACACTCTGGATTCCCGCCTGCGCGGGAATGACGGAGGGGGGGAGATTCCTGCTTTCGCAGGAATGACGGAAGCGCCCGCTGCCCTCTCCCCGCCGAGTGCGCTGGCCGCACGCTCTGGATTCCCGCCTGCGCGGGAATGACGGAGAGGGGCGAGATTCCTGCTTCCGCAGGAATGACGGAAGTGTCGCCATCGCGCCCTGCCCTCCCCCCGCCGCGCTGCGACCCTCCCCCCTCTTGCGGGGAGGGTGGGACGCGCCCCTTAGGCGCAGGCCTCTCTGCCTCCGGGCGCCTTCCTTGAGGGGGAGATTTCAAATGACAAGGCCCCGCCAACCCGGAGGTTTGCGGGGCCCTTTGGCGCCCGGCGGATGGCGCCGGGACTTCTGCGCGAGCGCGTCTAGTGAGCGTGCTCGTGCGCGTGGTGCTCGTGCTCGTCGCACTCGTGGGGGTCGTGGAGGTGCTCGCCGGCGTGGTGCTCGTGCTCGTCGCACTCGTGGATGTTGTGCACGTGCCCGGGCTCGTCGCCGTGGTGTTCGTGCTCGTCGCACTCGTGGATGTTGTGCAGGTGCTCGCCAGCGTGATGCTCGTGCTCGTCGCACTCGTGAACGTCGTGGACATGCTGCTGTTCGGTTGTCATTCGGCGACCTCCTTTTAATTCGAACCCTGCCGCCGACAACGCGACGACACGCACGACACCCTAGTCTTTCCGTGTCGGCGTGTCAAGCAGCCGCGCTGCCCCACGAATTCTCATTCACTGTGATTGAATATCCACCTCCCTTTCACCACGGTCGCCGCGGCGAACAGCACGGTGGCCATGAGCGCCATGGCCGGCCCCGAGGGCAAGTCGGCGTAGAACGAGAGGTAGAGACCGACTATCGCCGAAACCGCCCCGGCGACGGCGCCGACAACCATGACGCCGACGAACCGGCGGGCGAGCATGTATCCCGTCGCCGCCGGCGTGACGAGCATCGCCATCACCAGCACAATCCCCGCCGCCTGAATGCCGATGACGATGACCAGCGCCAGCAGCCCCAGCAGCACGTACTCCACTACCCCGGTGCGGATGCCGATGACGGCTGCGCCGACGGGATCGAAGGTCGTGTAGACCAGCTGCCGGTGAAACCCGTAGAGCCCGAGGAGCACGATTGCGGTGAGGCCGACCGACACCTGCACGTCGGTGGCTGATACGCCCAGCACCTGCCCGAGGAGGAGGTCCTCGATGCTCACGGTCACATTGGATGCACGCGAGAGCATGACGAGTCCGAGGGCGAACATTCCGGCGAAGACGATGCCGATCGAAGTGTCTTCACTGATGCCGGTGCGGCGGCTGACTGAGCCCATCAGCACGGCTACGGCGATGCCGGCGGGCACCGCCGCCAGAAACGGGCTGAAGCCGAGCATGAAGGCCACGACCATGCCGGGCAGCACGGAGTGGGCGAGGGCGTCGCCCATGAACGCGCGCCCGCGCGTGATGACGTAGGCGCCCAGCACGGGACACATGACGCCCACGAGCACCGAGACGAGCAGCGCGCGCGTCATGAAGCCGTACTGGAAGGGCTCGAACAGGAACTCAAGCATGGGCGTGCCGCCGCCAGGAGTTCCCGCCGCCGGGACCGAGGTCGATGCCGTGCGAGCCGTACAGCTCCTCCAGCACGTCCGCGGTGAACGCCTGCGCGGGGGGGCCGAATGCGCAGACGTGGCGGTTGATGCAGAGGATGAGGTCGAACCGCTCGGCGATGTTGGTGAGGTCGTGGGTGGCCAGCATCACGGTCCGGCCCTCGTCGCAGAGGGACTGGAGGACGCCGACGATGCCCTCCTGGGCGCCGACGTCGACGCCGCTGAAGGCCTCGTCGAGCATGAGGATGTTGGCTTCCTGCGCCAGCGCGCGGGCGATGAACACCCGCTGGCGCTGGCCGCCGGAGAGCTGGGTTACCGGAGAGGAGCGCCGGTCCCACAGGCCGACGCGCTCGAGGCAGGCGCACACGATGTTGCGGTCGGCCTTGCCGGGCCGCCGGAACCAGCCGCCGGGGCCGTAGCGCCCCATCATTACGACGTCGTGTACGGTTGCGGGAAAGCGCCAGTTGATGCTGTCGCGCTGCGGCACGTAGGCGAGCTCGCCGCAGCGGTCGATCGAGCCCTCGACAAGGGGGGCGACGCCGGCGACGGCGTCGAACAGCGTGCTCTTGCCGGCGCCGTTCGGCCCAACGACTCCGACGAGCTGTCCGGGGCCGACGTCGAAGCTGACATCGGTGAGCGCGCGGAAGCCGTTGCGCTCGACCGCGACGCAGCAGGCGCTTATGCCGACGACGGAACCGTCGGCGACACTGACGGCTTTCATCGCAGCGCCTCGACAATGCTCTCGACGTTGGCGCGCACCATAGCGATATAGGTGTTTGCGCCGCTGTCCTCGCCGCCCAAGGAGCCGGAGTAGAGCCGTACGAGTTTCACGCCGGACTCTTCGGCGACCGTGGCGGCCAATCGTTCCGACACCGTCGTCTCGCCGAACACCGCGGGAACGCCGTAGCCTCGGACGTCCTCGACGAGTTCCACGAGGTGTTCCGCGGAAGGTTCGGCGTCGGTGCCGACGCCGAGAACCACGCCGATCACTTCGAAGCCGTATCTCTCGGCGAAGTAACCGAGGCTGTCGTGCGAGGTGACGAGCAGGCGGCGGTCCTCCGGGACCGCGGCGACCTGCTCAATGGTCCACGCGTCCAGCTCATCGAGCTGCGTCTTGTACGCTTCGGCGTTCGCGGCGTAGTCCCCGGCGCGGTCGGGATCGAGCGCCGAGAGCCGCGCGGCGATGTCGTCCACGGCGATCTTCACGCGCAGAGGGTCGAACCAGAAGTGCGGGTCCTCCAGGCCATGCCCGTGGTCCTCGTGCTCTTCCTCGCCTTCCTCCGCGAGCGCTTCAAACGCTTCGAGGGCTTCCTCAGCGCTGATTTCCCCGGACTCGTAGCGCTCGATGATCTCGCCCGCCTCTTCAGCGGGCTCCTCGCCATGGCCCTCCTCTTCCTCCATCGCCTCGTCCTCGTGGTGTTCTTCCTCTTCGTCCTCTTCCGCTCCTTCTTCTTCGCCCTCGTGGCCTTCCTCGGCCTCTTCGAAGGCGGCAAGGAGTTCCTTGATTTCCTCAATGGCGGCCTCGATGGTGATTTCGCCCTCCTCGGCCTCGTGGGCGGCGTGGGCGATGTCCTCGAGAAGCTCGACATCTTCGATGTGTGACTCGGCGAACTCGATGGGGTCGGTGAGTTCGGCCAATTCGACGATGGTCGAGGGGTCGCGCGCGGCGTTACTCACGAGTTCTATGAGCCACGCCTCCTCCAGCCCAAGCCCGATGCTGAGCACGAGGTCGGCGTCGGCGACCCGTGCGACGTCCTGGGCGCCCGGCTGGTACCCGTGGGGGTCCGCACCGACCGGCAGCAGGCTGAACGTGTCCGCGTTGTCGCCGGCGATCTGCTCGACCCAGTCGGCGACGATGTTGGTGGTCGCCACGACATTGACCGGACCGGGCGTCGGCGTGGGAGTGGCGGTAGGAGCGGGAGTGGGGGTGGCGGTGGCCGGGGGCGGCGTCGGCGTTGGGTCTGCGCTGCAGGCGGCGGCCAGCGCGAGAACCGGGACGGCGAGCAGCGCTGGGAAGAGCCGGCATGAGCGATTTATGGTACTCAGTATCAAATTCACGTGTTCCCTCCGGGGTTGTTTCTGCTTGAGTTAGCGATACTGAGTATTAGTTATTTTGATACTCTGTATCGAATCGTGTGCGCAACACATCAGTCCATGTAGTTCGGGGAATCCTCTAGCCGGACCTCTTGGTGAGGCAGCGATTGCAGGTGATGTAGAGTTCGATGCGGTGTCCGACCACGTCGCCGGGGATATCGCCGTTCAGCCCTCGCAGGATGCGCTCGATGGTGGCGGCCCGGAACTCGCCGACGTTGCCGCAGTTCACGCAGACGGTGTGATGGTGGTGCTCGACGCGCGAGAGGCTGTAGCGCGGCGCCCCGTCCAGCAGGTTCAGTTTGCAGACGACGCCGACTTCCATCAGGAGCTTGAGGGTCCGGAAGACGGTGGCCCTGCCGACGCCTGGGAGTTCGTCGATGATCTCTTCGGCGGTGAACCCCTCGGGCTTTCCGTAGAGGGCCTGGACCACCGCATGCCGCGGCCGGGTGGCCCGGTAGCCCCGGTCTTCCAGGATATCCATGATGTCGAAGCGCGCTTCGGCGGTGGTCATATGATACGTCGTATCAGTTATAGTCGCCCCTCAAAGTAGCACACTGCGCGTTCGCTCGTCAACCGAGAGTGCGGGGGCTCGCGAGCGGCCCTCTCCTCAGCCCTCCCTCACGGAGGGAGAGGCCGGATGCGCGCTTCGCGCGCGGCTCTACTCTGCCCTTCGGGCATCTCCCCCGGAGGGAGAACAGACGCCTACCGGCCCTGCGAGCGCCCTTACTCGCCGTACATCTTGCGCGCGTTCTCCCGGAGGATGAGCATCTTGTGCTCCTCGCGGATGTCTTCGCGCTCGAGGATCTCGTTGATCTCTTCCATGCAGTTGTCGATCGTTATCTCGTGGGGGAAGTCGGACGCGAACATGAACGGCTCCGGCCCGACGCGCTCGATCGAGTACGCGAGGGCCTTCTCGTTCCCCTCGCAGCCGACGAACACCTGCCCTCGGCGGAAGTAGTCCTCCGGGTGATACGGCAGCTCCAGCCCGCCGTATCCCATCTCGCGTTCGAGCCGGTCGATGAGCAGCGGGATCCACGCCGTTCCGCCCTCCATGAATCCGAAACGCAGGTTGGGGAAGCGGTCGAGGACGCCCTCGACGATCATGCCCGTCAGCCCGTTGAGCAGGGGCACCGGCATTCCGATCGCCCGGGAGGCCGGGAAGTTCGACATCGTGTCGAAGCCCAGCCGCTCGTAGTTGCCGCCGTGCACCGCGAGGACGCACCCCAACTCCTCCGCCTCCCGGTACAGCGGCCAGTACTCCCTGGAGGCGATGTGCTTCACGAGCCCGTTGGACGGAATCATCCCGCCCACCATGCCCAGGTCGCGGACGCACCGCCGCAACTCCACGACCGCCTCCTCGACGATCTGCATCGGGAGCAGCGCGACGCCCCGAAGGCGCGGGTTCTCCTTCACGAACGCATCGTGCAGCCAGTTGTTGTACGCCCTGGCGTACGCGATGGCCCACTCCTCGAACAGAATGCGCCCGTAGAAAAGTCCCCGGGTCGGATAGAGGACGGCCCAGTCCGTCCCCGTGAGGTCCATGAAGGACGTCCACTTCTTCGCGTCGGCGGGCTCGAACGCCCCGGGCGCCAGGTTGGCGGTCTGCACGCTCGGGGTGTGGAACCTGTCGCCGTCGGGCAGGACGTTGAGCACCGTCCGCATCTTGTCGAACGGCGCTTCAAGGTACCCGAAAATCGCAGCGGCGTCCTCGATTACGTGGCCGTCTGCGTCGACATAGCCGGACATAGGCGCCTCCCCTGCCGCAGCGGCGCTGCGGAACTCTCTCTTACCGGCGTGAGCGCACTCCGCAGGCCCGCGACGGCTAGCCCGCGCGGGACTCCATCAGCAGGTGCTCCACGTGGTGGTTCTCCGCCTGGCAGCTCGCCGCCGTCGAGTCCAGCTGCACGGTCACGTGCGATATGCCGTACCGGTCGTGGACGAGCTGCTTGATCTCCTCGAGCAGCCCGCGCGTGTCGGAAAACTCGGGGTCGATCAGCACGTGGGCGGTGAACGCCTCGCTCCCGGAGGTGATGGTCCAGACGTGCACGTCGTGGATGACCGTAACGCCGGGGATGTCCTCGATGTCGCTGCACAGTTTGTACACGTCGATGTGCTCGGGGACGCCTTCCAGCAGCACGACCATGACCGACTTGATCAGGTGCCGGCTGTTCCAGACGATGAGGAAGGCGATGACGACGCTGAGGATCGGGTCGGCGAGCATCCAGTTGATGCCCAGGAACGCGTCGGCGCTATCCGCCCGGTGGAAGAACAGGATGAGGACCGCCGAGATGACGACGGCCATGGAGCCCAGCATGTCGGCGATGACGTGCTGGAGCGCGCCCTCGACGTTCATGCTGTGCTCGGACGAGCTGTGCAGCACCTTGGCGGCCAGGATGTTGATGATGAGGCCGCCGAAGCCGACGATCAGCACCGGGAGGCCATCGACTTCGATAGTCTCGCTGAAGGTGCGGTGGTACGCCTCGAAGAGGATCCAGCCTGCGATTACCCAGAGCGCCACGACGTTGACCAAGGCCGCCAGCACTTCGGTGCGCTGGTACCCGAAGGTGTGCTCGGCGGACGCCGCCCTGTCCGCGATGTACATGGCCACGAGGGCCATGGCGATGGCGGCGGCGTCGGTGAGCATGTGGCCGGCGTCGGCTATGAGGGCGAGGCTGCCCGATATGACGCCGCCCACGACTTCGGCCAACATGTAGGTAGAGATGAGCACCAGAGCGATGATCAGGCTGCGCTTGCTGGCGCCCCGCATGTCGTGAGAGTGGCCGTGGTGGCCGTGACCATGGCCGTGATGGTCATGCCCCGCGTGGGCATCGTGGTCATGGCCCTCATGAGCGCCGTGGTCGTGACCGGCGTGAGCAGCGGCGGCGACGCCTACGGGATGCGCGTCGTGGTCATGGCCCTCGTGGGCGTCATGGTCGTGACCGGCGTGAGCATCGTGGTCATGCTCGTCATGCGCCCCGTGGTCGTGACCGGCGTGAGCATCGTGGTCATGCTCGTCATGGGCGCCGTGGTCGTGACCGGCGTGAGCATCGTGGTCGTGCTCGTCATGCGCCCCGTGGTCGTGACCCTCGTGGCCTCGTTCCGGCATAGCTTCCACTCCCTAGGCTCAGTCTCATTTATCGCCGCGCCCGTGGTCGCGGGAATGAGACTGAGTCTAGCACGTCGCTCGACGCCGCGAAACAATCTCCCCACTTCTATGGGGAGAACTTCCCCTACGCCTGCGGGGTGATGAGGTCGTTGCCGGAGAGGTGCTCAACGGTCTCGCCGGTGGATGCGAACGTGCGCGTGACGTTCGCCGAGGCGTACACCCACAGGATCTTCATCGGCGAGTCGCCTGTGTTGCGGAAGCAGTGCACGACCCCGCTGGGGATGAGCGTGGCGTCGAACTGCCGCACCGGACGCGTGACGCCGTCGATCTCGCACTCGCCGGCGCCCTCGAGCACCGTAACCATCTCCTCGACGTTGTGAGAGTGGAGGGGCACTTCGAGCCCCGGCGGGAACTGGCTGATGCCGGCGGTGAACGCTTCCGTGCCGTCCCTGCCGCCCACGAGGGGGTAGCTCACCGCCCCATTCCCGCGCGAGATGGGCGTCTGCTCGTCGAACCGCATGTACTTCATCTGCACCATCAGGGTTCTCCTCTACCGGCCTGCTTTCGTCTCATCCGCTGTCTTGACCGTGCGAAAGGTAAGGGACAGGCGGCGCTTGCGCTCGCGGCTGTCGCGCTCCTTCCGGCGTTTGGCAATCCCGTGACGCCATTTCCTGCGCGCTTCTCCGGTGAGTATGAGCGCCGAGCCGCTGGCCAGCATCATACGGGATTTGGCTTGAAATCCATCGTCCGGCCGAGAGAAGTTCATCTCCCAGTCATCGCCCAGCGACACCGTCGCAACCGCGGGCCCGAAGCCCGGATGGTCCGTATGCATCGCGATGCCCTGCCCCGGCTCGTACTCGTTGACGATGACCTGCTCAGGGACGCGGTCGAACAGCCCTGTCTCGTCATAGAGCCGTTGCGCCAGCGCCTGCAGCCAGTCGGGCAGCGGGCCGATACGCATGTCCGAGGCAATCGCCCGCGCCTTGTAATCGTAGCGCCAGCCGTACTGCTTCACCCTGCGGCCCACGTTGCGGCTCGGGCTGGAGAGCCCTGCATCCCCGTTCTCTTTCACGGCCCGCCAGGGCTTCTCAGTCTCGTCGATGGCGAGCCAGGGTTCCTTGCTCCGGTAGACGTGGCGGATGAGCTCATCTTGTTCGTCCGGGCTCAGGAAGCCGGACACATAGCGCATGCCGGCTTCGATGCACTCCTGCGGCAGGTCCTCATTCGAGCGCCGCTCGGGAGCTAGTTCGAACGGGAAGGCGATCTGCTGCTGCTCGGCCACGTCGCCCCCTACCTGTCCCCCAATTCCGTAACCACGTCGACTAGGGCGAGGCGGCCATTCTCGACCACTTCGCGCTTGGCGCGTTCGAGGGCGCCGCGCAACTGCGACGGGTCGTCGATGGGGCCCTCGGCCCAGGCGCCGAACGAGCGCGCCATGCCGGCGAAGTCGACGTACGGGTCGTCGATGTCGATGCCGATGTTCTTGTTCTCGTCGGGGCGTCCGCGCACCTCGGCCATGAGGCCTTGGTGGCCCAGGTCGTTGCCGTAGGTGCGGTTGTTGTACATCACCACCAGCATCGGGATGCGGTGGTGGACTGCCGTCCAGACCGCAGCGGGAGTGAACAGGAAGTCGCCGTCCGACTGGATGTTGATGGTGAGCCGGCCCTTGTCGCGGTTGGCGAGCGCGACCCCGAGCGCATGGCCGAACCCCTGGCCGAGCCCTCCGCCGCCGCGCGACTCGATCACCTGGTAGGGCTTCTCGTAGTCCCACAGTCGCTCGGTCCAGCCGCGCAGGTTGCCGTTCCCCAGCACCCAGTCCGAGTCCTTGACCACCTCCCACAGCTCCGACGCGAGGAAGGGCAGCGCGACGGGCGACTCCCCGGCGCGCCGCTCGACGGTCTGCCGCGCGTCCGCCTCCGCCGCGTCGTGCAGCGCGGCGATGCGCGCCCGGCGCTCCCGCAACTCGGCCGACCGGTCGGGGCCGTCGTCGAGGCGTCGCTGCACCGCGTCGGCCAGCGCGGGCACGGCGACGCCGATGTCCGCCTGCACGGAGAGCGCCGTGGGGTACAGCCCGCCATAGTCGTGCGTCCAGCTCCGCACCGACAGCTGCCGCAGGGACACGTCGATGAGCTTCGCGTCCTTCGGCAGCAGGTGTTGCAACTGGCGCGCGCGGTAGTCCTGCCCCGTGAGCGCCTGCTGCAGGTCGTACACGTCGAGCGCGAGCGCGACGTCGGCCTCCTGCACCAGCTGGCGCTTGGCGCGCGTCGCGTTCAGCGGGTGGCGCGACGGGAAGTTGTAGAGGTCGCCGCCCGACACCACCGGCGCCGAGAGCGACTCCGCCAGCCGGACGAGCGCGTTCGCGGCGTCCTCCGACCTGCCGATGAAGTCGGCGAGGATGACGGGGCGCTCCGCCGAGATCAGCAACTCGGCGGCCTGCTCGAGCGCCTCGGGGTCGGCCTGGATGCGCGTCGGCGCGGGGAACGCGGCGAAGTCCGGCAGCTCGACCGGCTCGTCGAGCCGCTGCTCCTGCGTCGCGACGTCGAAGCAGACGTACACGGGCCCCTGCGGCGCGCTGGTCGCTATCTGGTGGGCGCGGATGAGCGACTCGACGGCGGCGCCGACGCTCGCGGGCTGGTCGTCCCACTTCACGAAGTCGCGTACGGCGTTGCCCTGCACGCTAGCCGTGTGGATCCAGTCGATCCACGGACGCCGGCCGTCGGCGGCCATCGGCCCCGTCCCGCCGAGCACGAGGACGCTCGATCGGTTGGCCCATGCGTTGTAGATCGCCATGCTGGCGTGGAGCAGCCCGACGACGTTGTGGACGTAGGCGGCCATGGGCTTGCCGGCGGCCTTGCCATAGCCGTGCGCGATGGCGACGGCGATCTCTTCGTGGTTGCAGAGGATGAGCTCCGGTCGCTCGTTCCCCAGGTAGTTGACGAGCGAGTCGTGCACCCCTCGGAAGGTGGCGCCGGGGTTGAGGGCGACGTACTCGACGCCGAGGTCCCGCAGCACGTCGACGATAACGTCGGAGCCCCACTCCGCCTTGCTGGTGCGTCCGTTCGTGGTCATGCGTCGCCTCCTGTGATTGGGGGTGTGGGGAGTATACGCGAGGGGGCGAGCTAACCGGGGCGGGGCGACGGCGGGAGAGATTCTCGCCTAGGCGGGAATGACGGGCAGTTCCGTCGTTCCTGCGGAAGCAGGAACCTCGCAGCCCGGCCCCTGCGGGTCTTCCCCGCTCGTGGGGGAGCGTTGTTCGACGCCTCCCCTCTCAGCGCTAGATCGCCGCGCGGCCTCCGAAGCGTTCGAGCCAGCGGGGGATGACGTCGCGGTTGAAGACGTGCTCGGGAACCTGGCCGCGGAGGGCGCGCAGGACGTCGGCGGTGGCCCACTCGATGCCGGGGCCGATGCCGGCGCCGTGGTTGTGGGCGGCGACGTGCGGCGAGAGCAGCACCCGGTCGTCCATCTTGCGCAGCGGGCTGTCCATCGGCAGCGGCTCGACCTCGAACACGTCGAGGGCGGCGCCGGCGATCTGCTCATTCCGCAGCGCCTCGGCGAGCGCCGCCTCGTCCACGCACTGGCCGCGGGACGTGTTCAGGAAGACCGCCGTGGGCTTCATCAGGCCGAACTCGCGCGCGCCGATCATGTGGTGCGTCTCAGGCGTGAGAATCACGTGCAGGGTAACGACGTCCGACTCTTGCAGGAGCGTGTCGAGGTCGACGCGCTCGACGTTGGCGTGGATGAAGCGGTCGATGGGCTGGTAGGGGTCGCAGGCGATCATTCGGACGCGCCAGGGGGCGAGCATCTGGGCGAGGCGGCCGCCGATGCGCCCGAGGCCGATGATGCCGACGGTGAGGCCGGGGTAGCCGTCCTCGCGGCGGCCGATGTGCGTTCCCGTGAGCGCCGGCGTGCGCCACGCGTCGCCCTCCTTCAGGGCGGCGTCGCGCTGGCGGGGCTTCTTCAGCAGGGTGAGCATCTGCATCATCGTCGTCTCGACGACGCCGCCCCAGTTCGCCTCCGTGGGGGCGTGGGTGACGAGGATTCCGAGCTCGGTGGCGACGTCGGTGTCGATCTCGTCGACGCCGACGGTGTACTTGGCGACGATGCGCAGGTGCTCGGAGGCGGTCATGACGCTGCGGTCGATGCGTCCGCCCTTGATGGAGGAGCCGATGAGGGCGTCGGCCTCGCGGGCCATCGCCGCGAGCTCCGCCGTGTTGTTTCCGCGCGGGTCGGCCCACGAGGCCTTGCCGAGTTCGACGTCGCACCCGGCCTCCTCGAACCGCTTGTAGCTCTCCGTGTCCCCCGGCGCAAAAACGACGACTCTCGGCCCGGCCATGGCGTCCTCCTCTGTTCAGGCCTCGCGGTTGCCGCGCGGCGCTCAGGCGGCATGATGCGCCAACGCCCGCGCGGCGCGCAAGCGGGCCGTCCCGTTGCTCCGGACCTCTCCCCTCGCTACGCTCGACCCTCCCCCCTCTTGTGGGGAGGGTTATTCGGACTCCCTCCCCGAAGGACGTGATTCCGTCATTCCCGCGCAGGCGGGAATCCATCCCGCTGTCCCCCTCTCCGGTTCGTGGTCAGCTTGGTTGAACCCCAACCGAAGGAACAAGGCTGCTGGATTCCCGCTTTCGCGGGAATGACGGATAACGCCCCCAGCGCCGCTTCCATGCATTTCTAGTCACGCGCCCTAGGGGGAGGGTTGGGGAGAGGGCGGCGCACTCCAGACCTCTCCCCTCGCTGCGCTCGACCCTCCCCCCTCTTGTGGGGAGGGTTATTCGGATCCCCTCCCCCCGAGGGGGAGGGTTGGGGAGAGGGCGGGTCAGGAGGCGGGTTGCGGCGTGAGGGCGAGGAGGACCTCGACGCGCACTTCGTCCTCGACGCTCACGACGCTACGGGCCGTGGGGACGGGCTCGTTAATCTGCTGCCACGTGAACGTCGACCGCCCCACCACGTAGACCACGCCGCCGTCGTCGCGGGCCTCGATGGCGAACACGAGCGGGACCTCGAGCCCGTTGATGCCCAGCACGCCGGTCGCCTCGGCTTCCGCCGGCTCGCCGTCCGTGAAGCCGGCGGGCAGCGGGGTCAAGTCGCCGAAGGCCACGCTCGCCATGCGCTGCTCGGGGAACATCTGCCGCTGTACGTAGCGGTCGCGGAACTCGTAGTCGCTCGTCATGGAGTGCAGGTCTACCGTCACCAGCGACGCTCCGCCGTCGAGCCGCACTTCGCCGCTCAGTCCCGTCGTCCGCATCACGGCCTCGTAGTCCGGGATGCTGACGTTCGCCAGCACCTCGCCGACCGAGAACGTCGCCACCGAGTCCTCGCCGACGACGAACACGACGCCCTCGACGTCGCCCGTGCCGCGCTCGAACGGGGCGTCGGTGGGCGCATCGGGAGTGGGCGCCGTCGTCGCCATGGGCGGGTCGGCCGGCGCTTCGGTAGGCGCGGCCGTGGGCGTCGGCATTGCGGGCGACGGCGATTCGGGAGAGGCCGGCGCCGTATCGGGCGCCTCAGCGGAGGCAGGAGTGGGCGTCGGCGTAGCGGCGAGACCCCAAGCGGGCGTCTCGGCGGGCGTCGTTGTTGGCGCGGGCGCGGAATCGGGAGTGGGGGTGGGAGCGGGCGTCGGCGTAGGCGTCGCGCCGCCGCACGCGGCCATGCTCAGCCCAAGGACGGTCAGCGCCGCAGGCGTCCAGATCCTCCACACTCTCGACTTCGCCACGTCTCGCCTCCTTACGATGCCGCCGTCCGCTCCGGCGCCGGCTCGGCCCGGGGCGGGAGCTCCAGGCGTCCGCTCTCCTGATCGCCGTAGCCCGCCAGTCCAATCCCCACGACGGCCGCGACGGCGAGCGCCGCCACGACCGCAAGTTTCCGCGACGCAACGCGCGCGCCGGACATCGCCGGCGTGAGCAGGGCGAGGCCGCCGAACGCTATCGCCGCGAGCGGCACGGTGAACGACGCCATCCGCTCCACCTCCACGGCGTTTCCGGCAATGAGCACAGCGACCGTCCATCCGATGAAGCCCGCCGCCATTACAACTACGAGCGAGCGGCGGCCCCGGCTCTTCGTCCGCAGCGTCCGCCACAGGAGTCCCGCCATCACCGCGAGGGCGAGGACTCCCCACGTGACGCTCGCGGAGTTCAGGAGGCCGTCGTGCGGAGAGCGCAGCGGCAGGGAAACCAGCGCCGCAACCACCGCGGACGTCGATCCGGCAAGCAGCGCTCCGCCCATCGGGGCGCCCGTGTCGCCGCGCTTGCCGTTCATCCGTGTGGGAACCTTCGGGAAGTCATGACGGGAGCCTTGCCGGGAGGAGAAATGGAGCCACCGAACGGATTCGAACCGTTGACCTGCTGTTTACGAAACAGCTGCTCTGCCACTGAGCTACGGTGGCCCAATCGCGGCGCGCTCCATTCTACACTCCCGCTCCCTGCCCCTGTGGCGACGCGGCCCTCTCCCCAGCCCTCCCCCACGGGGGGAGGGGGCAATCTGTCTCCCCTGCGGGGGAGATGCCCGCAGGGCAGAGAGGGCGGCCCTTCGGGGTTGCCTAACCTACGGCAAGGGCGTCGGAGCCGCGGCGGTAGCTGACAAGCGACTGCGAGGGCTGGCGGTTGACGAGTTCGCGCCCGTACATCGGGTGCACCATGCTCCGCACCTCGTGCTCGAGTTCGTAGAGCTTCTCGCCGGTCTCCGGATCGACGATGTCGACGAACCGGTACTGCGAGTCGTTGCTCTCCTCGCTGATGAGCCCGCGCTCGAGCAGGGCCTTGTGCGGGCCGGAGAAATCGGCCAGGTAGACCGCGATGTGATGGCGGTCGTACTCGCGAGACTCCTCGGGGTCCTCGCGGAAGAGCATCGCCTGGTGGCGTCCGCACACCACCCTGGCCGCCGCCGCTCCCCGTCGCTCCACCACGCCGGCCTCGGCGCCGAGAATCTGCGAGTAGAACCGCGCGATTCCCGCCGCGCTCCCCGGCGGCGTGTTGAAGATGAGGTACTCCAGGCCCAGCCGCGAGCCGCCAAGGCGCTCGCCGGCGGGGTGGCAGCGGTACTCGTTGCCCCACGGGCAGGTAACGTCGAGGTTGGCGCCCTCGCGCCGGTAGGAGAACTGCGTTCCGGCAAGGCCGTCGGCCACCTCGTCCAGGCGCGCTTCGAGCTCGTCGACGCTCGGCACTATCAGGCCGATGCGTCCCCGCAACTGCTGTGCGGCATCGCGCGTGGGGAGGTGGAACTGGTGGCGCCCGACGTTGATCCACATGTTCTGGAGGCCCACGGTCATGTAGGGGTCGCGCGTGAAGCCCATGCCGACGATGTAGAACAGCGTCGAGATCTGCTGGTCGGTGATGGTGAGGTTGACGTGGTCGAGCGAGATGATGTTGCTGACGTCCTGGGTAGTGCGGTCGAAGCTCATGGGGGCCCTCCTGCGGCGAGCGCGATGCGTGGTTTCCCTATTGCGGGGCGATTATACGCCCCTGCGCCAACTGGTCTCCCAGCCCTACCCTGTCTTCGGGGGAAGGGCGTTGACCGGGAGGCGGGCGCCCCCCGATAATCGCTGCCTACGCCGGCGCGCAGTCGTATTCCTCCGGCGGGGCGGTGAGGTACTTGTTCGGCAGCGTCGCCATCAGCACGCATTCGGTCGACGACTACGCGCCTTTCGCCGGGGAAAAGGCGATCGACTCTCTCCGGGCCTCCGCCGCTCCCCTCGCCGGGCTGCGCGTCCTCTGCCTTTCCTCCCCCTCCGCCAGCGTCGCCGTCCGCAGCCTGCTCCAGAGTTCCGTTCCCCTTCTCGCCGACCTCGGACTCGACATTCACTGGCAGCAGGTGCGGATACCGGCGGAGCACCTCGACATGGACAACGCGCTACGGCGGGCCCTCTCCGGCTACAACGCCCCCTGGAGCGAGAGCTACGAACAGACCTGGCGGGAGTTCAACCAGGCCAACGCGACGTCGTTCGACGAGGAGTTCGACATCGTCGTCGTTCATCACACCGCCTCGGTCGGGCTGCACGCGGCCCTCACCCAGCTTCACGGCAAGCCGCCACCCGGCGTCTGGCTGTGGGACTCGCACCGCGACTACCGGGTCGCTCATCCCCAGGCGTGGTCGCTGGTGAGGCAGCACGCGGACAACTTCGCGGCGTCAATCTACGACTACGAGGGGTTCATCCGCCCCGACGCCCCGACCGACCGGAGATTCGCCGTATCCCCCGGCGTGGACCCCCTCAGCCCCCGCTCCCGCCCCGTGGCGGACGTTGTGCGGGAGACGATCTTGACCCAGCGGGGGATCGACCCCGACCGTCCCTTGCTCGCGCAGATAGTGCTCAGCATGCGCGAAGACGACCCGAGCCGCGCGCTCGACGCCTACGCGCTGCTCAAGCGCGAACGGCCGGAGCTGCAGTTCGTCATCGCCAACCTCCAGCCCGTGGGGGCGGCGACCATCGAGGACGTCAACGCCCAGCGCGAGCGCGCCCGCCAGATCGGGGACGTGCACGTGCTCACCGAAATGGACCGCGTCGGCAACGTCGAACTCTCCGCGCTGCGCGAGGAGGCGACGGCGCTCATCCACGAGGGATATCCCCGCGGGATATCGATGGGCCTCATCGAGGAGATGTGGCAGTCCCGGCCCATCGTGAGCGCGCACAGTTCGCCCGCGGAGGCGCTCATCGCCGAGGGCAAGACCGGCCTGATCGCCAACACGCCCGAGGAGCAGGCCGCCGCGATCGACAGCCTGCTCGCAGACCCGAGGCGCGCCCGCCGCATCGGGAGGGCCGCCCACCAGTTCATCGCCCGCCGCTACCTCATCACCCACTACCTCGCCGGGTACCTCCGGGCGCTCAAGAACACGTTCACCCGCCGCCGCGCGCGGTCCACTGCAATCCGCTGATGCCCACGCCCGTCCCCATCTCCCCCAAGTCGTTGTCGGAGTACGAGCGCCTCATCGGCGAGGAGCAGATTGCGGAGCTGCGCCGGCTCGCCGAGCCCCTTCAGGGGGCCAGGACGCTGCACCTCAACGCCACCGCGTTCGGCGGGGGCGTCGCCGAAATCCTCAACAGCTTCATTCCCCTGCTGTGCGACCTTGGGGTCGACGCCGAGTGGCGGGTGATGGAGGCGTCGCCGGAGTTCTTCAACGTCACCAAGAGCATGCACAACGCGATGCAGGGCATGTACATCCCGTGGAACAAGGCGATGGCCGACCTGTGGCGCGACACCAACCGCGCGAACGCGCTCGCCCTCGACGGGCAGTACGACTTCGTCTACATCCACGACCCCCAGCCGGCGGGCATCCTGCACTATCTCAGGGAGCGCGACCCCGACATGCTCGGCGCCAAGTGGGTGTGGCGGTGCCACCTCGACACGACGGAGGCGCTGCCGGAGGTGTGGGACTTCCTCCGGGGCTACATCACGATCTACGACGCCCTCGTGTTCACGCTCGCCGAGTACGTGAAGGAGCCTCTACAGGGCCCCGAGATGGCCGTCATCTGGCCGGCGATCGACCCCACCAGCACCAAGAACTCCGACATCTCCCCGGAGGTCGTGCGGCACATCCTCGACCGGTACGAGATCGACCCCGACCGTCCGCTCATCGCCCAGATATCCCGGTTCGACCCTTGGAAGGACCCGCTCGGCGTGGTGGACGTGTACCGCATCCTGAAGGAGCGGCGACCCGACCTCCAACTCCTCATGGTGGCCGCGATGGCCAACGACGACCCGGAGGCGTGGTCGTTCTACGAGCGCATCATCCGGAAGGCCGGGGAGGACTACGACATCCACATCCTCACGAACCTCAACGGCGTGGGGAACATCGAGGTCAACGCCTTCCAGCGCGCGGCGGATGTGGTGATCCAGAAGTCCATCCGCGAGGGTTTCGGGCTCGTCATCTCCGAGGCTCTCTGGAAGTCCAAGGCGTTCGTGGGAAGCGAGGCGGGCGGCATTCCTCTCCAGCTCGACTACGGACGCGCCGGGAGGATCGCGACGACCACGCAGGAGTTCGCCAACGCCGTAGGGCAGCTGCTCGACAACCCCGAGGAGCGCGAGGCGCTGGGCGGCGTCGCGAGAGAGCACGTGCGCGAGCGCTTCCTCACCACGCGGCTCCTGCAGGACCACCTGCGCCTGATGAACTCGCTCGCCGGCGGGAACGGACGGACGCCGTCCCCCGCGGCAGTCCGGTCCGCGCGGAGGACCGGCGATGGCTGACGACATCCTGCTCGGCATCGACCTGGGCGGAACGAAAGTCCTCGCGCTCGCCGCCACGCCCGACGGGGAGATCCTCGCCTCGCACGTCGCCGAGACGCCCGGGGGCGGCTCCGCCGAGCGCGTCGTCGCGGCGATGGCCGACACGGCGCGCGCGGCGATGGCCGGGGCCGGCGTCGACCCCGCCGCCATCGCCGCGGCGGGCGTCGCAGCCGCGGGAGGGATAGACGCCAGGGAAGGAGTGATCGTCCACTCCCCGCACATCATCGCCATGTCGAATACGCCGGTTGGGCCGATGCTCGCGCAACGGCTCGGCATGAGGGTGGTCATCGGCAACGACGCCAATCTTGCGGCGCTGGGCGAACAGCGGTATGGCGCAGGCGCGGGCGCGCAGGACCTCGTGTTCCTGACCATCAGCACCGGCATCGGCGCCGGCGTCATCATCGGGGGCCGGCTCTACACCGGCGCGGCGGGGTTTGCGGGGGAGGTCGGCCACATGACCGTGGACGCGCGCGGGCCGTACGGGGAGAGCAGCACGCCCGGCGCGTGGGAGTCGTTCTGCGCGGGGACGGCGCTCGTCCGCATCGCGCGGGAGCGCATCGAGGCCGGCGAACGCTCGTCGCTGAGCAGCATTCTGCACGACACGAGCCAGGGCGCGCTCGCCGCGCCGGACGTGTTCGCGGCCTACCGGGCCGGCGACGCGCTCGCCCGCTCGGTCATCGAAGACGCGGTCGTCTACCTTGGGGCCGGACTGACGAGCATCGTCAACCTGCTGAACCCGGAGAAGATCATCATCGGCGGGGGGCTCTCGAACGAGTGGGACGCCTACATCGCGCCGGCGGTGGCGCTGATGCGGGAGCAGTCGTTCGCAGGCATTGGCAGGCTGACGCCGGTCGTGCCGCCGGCGCTGGGCGTCGACGCGGGCGCGCTCGGCGCCGTGGCGCTGGCCTCCGACTCGCTGGTGTAGACTCCCCGGCATGGGAGAGTCGCTGGCGGGGAAAGTGGCGCTGGTTACGGGCGCGGGCGGCGGCATCGGGAGCGGCATCGCACGGCTGCTGGCCGCGGAGGGCGCAGCCGTCGTCGTCAGCGATCCCGGGCGCGCGCTCGACGGGTCCGGCGCGTCGAGGGCGCCCGCCGACGAGGTGGTCGCCGCCATCGGCGCAGACGGCGGAAGGGCCGTCGCCTCCTACGACTCCGTAACGGAGTTCGACGCCGGCGAGCGCCTCGTGCAACTCGCGGTGGACTCCTTCGGCGCGCTCGACATCGTGGTTACGGCGCACGGGATACTGCGCGACCGCATGGTGTTCAACATGAGCGAGCAGGAGTGGGACGAGGTTATCGACGTCCACCTGACGGGGACGTTCAACGTGGTGCGTCACGCCTGTACGTACATGAGGCCGCGGCGCGCGGGGCGCATCGTAACCGTGAGCTCGACCTCCGGGCTCGTGGGCAACCCCGGGCAGGCGAACTACGGCGCGGCGAAGTCGGGCATCGGCGGGCTGACGAAGGTGGTCGCGCGCGACATGGGGCGCTATGGCGTAACGTGCAACTGCATCGTGCCGGTGGCGTCGACGCGCATGGCGCAGAGCGTGAGCGACGAGGCGCGCGCCCGACGCGCCGAGCGGGGCATCGCGCGGGCCGCGCTCGGCTCCCAAGGCGTGACTCACGACCCGGACGCCATCGCGCCCTTCGTGGGCTACCTTGCAAGCGACCACGCCGCCAGCGTCAACGGGCAGTTCTTCTACGTGTACGGCAACCACGTCGCGCTGATGTCGCAGCCGCGGCTGGAGCGCAGCATCGTGCGCGAGGAGGGCTTCTTCTCCGTCGAGGAGTTGCGCGAGATGGCGCCAGCGGAACTCGTGAGCGGGCTGGCCAACCCCGCCCCGCCGAGGCCGCGCGATGGCTGAGCCACTGCTCGCAGGCAAGGTCGCCCTCGTTACGGGGGGCGGACGCGGCGTCGGCAAGGGCGTGGCCCTGCTCCTTGCCGCTTACGGCGCGGACGTCGTCGTGAACGACCTTGGCGTCTCGCTCGCGGGCGGGGAGCCATCGTCCGGCCCGGCCGACGAGGTGGTCAGCGAGATAGGCGAGGGCGGAGGCCGCGCGGTCGCCAATTATGAGTCCATCGCGGACTTCAACGCCGCGGGCCGCGTCGTGCAGTCCGTCATCGACGAGTTCGGCCGCATCGACATCCTGGTCAACCCGGCGGGGATCCTGCGCGACCGCATGGTGTTCAACATGGCGAAGGAGGAGTGGGACGCGGTCATTGCGGTGCACCTGAAGGGGCATTTCAACCTCATCCGGCACGTGAGCCCACTGATGCGGGCGCAGCGCTCCGGGCGCATCATCGGTTTCACTTCCACGTCGGGGCTGTGGGGCAACTCCGGGCAGGCGAACTACGGCGCGGCGAAGGACGGGGTGTCGGGCCTCATCCGAGTCGCCGCGCGCGACCTCGGCCAGTACGGGATCACGTGCAACGCGATATCGCCCTCGGCGGAGACTCGCATGACGCAGAGTGTGCCGGACGCCGCGCGAGAACTGCGGGCGCAGTCGGGCATCGCGTCGGCGGCGCTCGCAACGGTCGCGCCGCGCCCGCGCCCGCCGAAGGCGATCGCGCCGGTGGTCGTGTGGCTGTGCACAGACGAGGCGTCGGACGTGAACGGGCAGGTGCTCTACGTGAGCGGCGGCTTGGTGGGGCTGATGTCGCAGCCGACGCCGGGACGCGTCATCGCCAAACCGGGCGCGGAGCGCTGGACGGTCGACGAACTCGCTCAGGTATTCCCGTCGACGCTGGGGATGGACCTGCCGAACCCGGCGCCTGCGCGGGAGGGGTGAGGGGCTACTCGACGCCCTCAAGCCATTTCGTGAATCGACTCGGCAAGTCCGACAACTCCGCGACCCAGGCGATGCCGCGCTGGCACACGAGCGACATCATCGCGTCGTCGGCTCGCACGACCGCCGCAAGCGTGAAGCCGGAACCCCCCATCAACTCGTTGGTTGAGGCGATCACCGCGCCTTGCGAGTTGTCGCCGTTCACCGAGTAGGTGGACAGCTGGATAAGGACGCCGCCCCGAATCTGGCCGAGCGCCCTTAGCGCCATATCCAGGTCATCCAGGTAGATGTACTCTGCTTTCGATCCGGTCCGGCGGCTGCTCACCATGTAGGGGTCGAACGAGACCAGCGTAAGCACGTCGCTTGGCGCGCCCACGCCGGACGGTTGCGGCATTTCGCCCTTGAACCGCTCCCGCCATTCCCCGTCGAAGATCTCCGCATCCTTCAAGCCCGGCGCGCGCGCAATGTCGTTGAGCCACTGCTCAATCTCGTCCGCCGTTTCCGTATCCGTCTCACACAGCAGCAGCGCGTAATCGCCCTGCCAGACCGCTCGGACGAATGCCGCGCTGCTGGGGTAGCCCTCCCCTTTCCTTGCCGCCAAGCGCCGCCATGCTTGCTCGTAGATTGAGCCCTGGCCCGGCAGGCCGTCCCGGACGTTGTCGAACACATCGCCGGTCCCCGTCCGCTCGGCGGCCCACGGCGCCATAGCGTGGGCATCGATGTAGTTCAGACCAGCGGCGTGGTTGTTGGCTATGCGCAGGAGCTCGCAGAACGTCCAGTGCTGCATCAGGTTGCCGAGGTTGCCTTTGTACGTGCCCACGGCTCGCCTCCCGGCGTCATTGTAGCGCGGCGCCTGCCGGTGGACTCCCGATTGCGCGGGAGCAACGGCTACCGGTAGACCGCGCTAACGTGGTCGCGAAGGGCGGGGATGACCGCTTCGGCGATGCGCTCGGCGTTGGCGGTCGCCTGGGCGTGCGGCATCGAGCCGAACTGCGGCAAGAGGACGAGCGTGCCGATGCCGGACTCGTCGACGCACTCGCGCAGGCGGCGCGTAACCGTCTCGGCTGAGCCGATGATGATCTGCGAGTTGTCGTTCAATTGCTCGATGGTGGTGCGCTGCGTGCCGATGGCGGAGAAGGCGCGGAGCACGCCCTTCGCCGAGCTGTCGCTCAGGTAGCCGGGCGGGAAGAAGACCGGCAGCGGACGCCGCACGAGCTGGTTGAACAGGTACTCGGCGTGAGGGCGCGCCTCGGCGACGGCGGACTCGTCGGTCGCGCCGACGTACACGGGGAGCGCCCATCCCACCTGCTCCGGCGCCGCCTCGTAGCCGAAGCCCCGGGCGGCCTCGCGGTACTGGCCCATGAAGCGCGCGACGTTGCGGAACGGCGTGAACGTCACGATGAAGGTGTAGCGGCGCTCGGCGGCCCAGTCGATGGTCTCGCCGCTGCCCTGCGACGGTATCCAGATGGGCGGATGCGGCTGCTGGAGAGGGCGCGGCCAGGGGTTGACGTACTCGAAGCGGTAGTGCTTGCCCTCCCAGCGAAACGGGCCGGGGCGCGTCCACGACTCGACGATGAGGTCGTGGGCCTCGCGGAAACGCTCCAAGCTGGTGGCGGGGTTCATCGAGAAGTTGTGGTACTCCGGGCCGATGCCGCGAACGAAGCCGCAGATGATGCGTCCGCCGCTCATCACGTCCATCATCGCCACCTCCTCCGCGACGCGGAGGGGGTGATCGCGCAGGGGCGTCGCGTTGCCGAGGATGGCGATCTTCGCGCGCGACGTGCGCGCCACGAGGTACGAGGCGACGACATCGGGGGACGGCATGAGGCCGTAGGCGGTCTGGTGGTGCTCGTTCACGGCGATGGCGTCGAACCCGAGCTCCTCGGCGTAGACGAGTTGGGCGAGGTACTCACTGTACAGTTCGGCGCCGAGTTGGGGGTCGTAGTTGGCGTTGGAGTAGGTGACCCACGCGGAGCGCTCGGACTCGAACGATTCGTCGAGGTGCGGCCAGGGCATCAGGTGGAAGTAAACGAACTGCACGGCGCCCTACCCTCCTTCGATCCCAAGCGCCCGCTGCAGGAACTGCCGCGCCAGGGCGCTCGTTGCGGCGGGGTTCTCGCGGGCCGGAAAGTGTCCCGACGCGGGAACGACGCTGAACTCGCCCAGCACGACGCCGGCGGCAAGCCGCTCGCCGTGAGCGCGCGAGAGGAAGCAGTCGTTCCCGCCCCACAGCACGAGGGCCGGCGCCTTGACGCGGTGGAGGCGCCGTTCGAGCGCGGGGTTGACGTAGCGGGGCTGCCATACGAGCCGGGCCGTCGTGCTTTCGTTGCGGATCATCGTGTCCTCGTCCACCTCCGGCGCGTTGGCTTCCGGGTCGTCGAAGAACACGGGGGCGCGCTCGTGCGGCAGGAGCACGAAGTAGTCGAGGGGCGGGTCGCCAAGGATGTCGACGCCGGGGGCGCCAATGGCGACGAGGGCCGCGGCGGGCGCGCCGCGCACAGCGGCCTCGACGGCGAGCCATCCGCCAAGCCCGGCGCCGGCGAGCGTAGTGGGGGCGTCGGCGGCAAGGAGATCGGCGAGGTCGGCGACGAGGTAGGCGTAGTCGTCGATGGTCTCGGCCCACTCGGGGCGCTCGGAGGCGCCGAAACCGGGGAGTTCGATGGCGACGACCTCGCAGGACTCGGCCAGGGCGTCGAGGAACGGCAGCCAGCCGGAGTCGAGCTCGTCGTGAACGTACAGGACGCGGGGACCGCGTCCGGCGCGGAGGGCGGAGAGAGATGCGTAGGAGAGGTCGAGGGTGAAGTGGTCGGGCATGGCGGGGCTACGCTTATAGCAGCGCGGGCCGCCTGTTTCAAGCGGCGGCGCCCTACTCTGCTCTTCGGGCGGTTCGACAGGCTTGCCACGAACCAAAGGGGGATGGATTCCCGCCTTCGCGGGAATGACGGGAGGGTGTGCGGCCCTCTCTGCCTTCGGAGAGGGGGCCGGATACGCGCTTCGCGCGTCATACCCCCCGCCCCTTCGGGGCTGCCCCCCACTCCTGTGGGGGGCGAGGGAGAGGGCGGCAGGCGTCAGGATGCGCGGCGAGCGGCGAGCGCCGCAGCGAGCAGGGCGCGCAGCGCGGGGCGTTCCGCCTCCTCGACTGTCCGCACCTTAACGTGGCGCAGACGCGCGCCTGTCCCCTCCAGCAGACCCTCCGGGTCGGGCAGCGCTGCGCCCTGGTAGAAGCCGAGGTTCACCCATCGCGCGTGCGGCATAACGTATGCGTAGCCGTCGAGCATCTTGCGCGGCCCGACGCCGTAGGTCGCGGCGTGGTCGCCGAGGCGAACCGTCTCGCAAGCCTCCGGGTGCGCGGCGAAGACAGCCTCCCGCAGAGCGACCGCCACCGGACGCACGGCCTCGGGCCAGCGCGCGAGCAGGTCGTCGAACGTCGCGGGCTGCGTCTCGGTCATGGCCTAGAGGGGCGAGGGCACGGGGCCCATGGGCACTTCGATGAGGGTGGGGAGGTCGGCGGCGATTCCCTCGCGGATTGCGGCCTCGAGGGCCGGCGCATTGTCGGCGCGGACGCCGCGGGCGCCGTAGGCCTCCGCAAGCATCACGAAGTCCGGGTTGTGGAGGCGCGCGCCGACGATCCGGCCGTCGAAGCGCTGCTCCTGGTCGCGCATCACGTTGCCGTAGGCGTTGTCGTTGAAGACGACCGCGACCGCGTTGATGCCATGCTGCACCGCCGTCGCAAGCTCCTGGGAGTTAAAGAGGAACCCGCCGTCGCCCGACACACAGACGACAGCCCTTTCGGGCTGGGCGACCTTGGCGCCGAGGGCGGTGGGCCACGCGAAGCCCAGGTTGCCGAAGTACGACGAGTTCAGGTACGCGCCGGGCTGCTCGACGGGGTAGAAGAGGCGGCTGTAGTAGCCGACCTGCGTCATGCCCGCGACGAAGATGCCGTCGTCCGGCATCGCGGCGCGCACGGCCTTCAGGTAGGAGTCGAGCGGCTCGAAGCGGAACGTGGGGCCGAACCGTTCGGCGCGAAATCGCTCCGCCTCCTCGCGCTTGCTCGGCGCGGGCGGCATGGCGTCCTCCAGCGCGCCGGCGAGCTTTTCCAGCGTGCCGCGGGCGTCGCCGAGGACGCCGAGGGTGTTGGGGAAGTTGCGCCCTATCTCGTCGGAGTCGACGTCGATCTGGACAACCTGGGCGTCGTGTTCGAGCATGGCGGTCGCGAAGCGGGTGCCGACCGCGAGGAAGACGTCGTAGTCGCGGAGGCGGTCGCGGAACTCGTCGGCGCGGGACTTGAGGGTTCCGAAGCTGAGGTAGTGGGAGTCGGGTATCGCGCCTTTGCCCTCGTGAGTGGTCATCACCGGCGCCTGCAGATGCTCGGCGACCCGCACGAGGGCCTCCGAGGCGCCGGAAGAGATGACGCCGCCGCCGGCCCAGATCAGCGGGTTGCGGGCCTGAGCCAGCGCGGAGGCCGCACGCTCGACGTCGGCGTCCGATGCGGCCTCGCGCCGATAGTCGCCCGGTTCGAGGAGGTCGATATCGGCGACCTCCGCGAGCGTCTCCGGCGGGATCTCGATCTCCACAGGGCGGGGGCGTCCGGTGCGGAGCTGTCGGAACGCCTCGTGCACGACGCCTGGGACTTCGGCGGGCTCCATGATGCGGTAGGCGGCCTTGGTGACGGGCCGTATGGCGTCCATCTGGTCGTTGACCTCGTGGAGGATGCCGCGGTCGAACCCGATGAGGTCCTTCTGCACCTGGCCGGAGAGCACCAAGATGGGAGAGGAGGCCGCGTAGGCGGTGCCGATGGCCGCCGAGGCGTTGAGCAGACCGGGGCCGGGCACGACCATCGCCATGCCCGTGCCGCCGCCGGCGCGCGTGAACCCGTCGGCCATGTACGCGGTGGCCTGCTCGTGGCGGACGGTGATGAAGCGCATCCCCGCCTGGTCGTAGATGGGGTCGAGCGCGTGGTACATCTGCACTCCGGGCAACCCGAACACCACCCGCACTCCCTCGCGGTAGAGCGAGCGAATCAACGCCTGGCCTGCGGTCATTGTGGGCATACGCGCTCCCGTTCCCCCCGGCGCTTCACACGCCGACCGAACCCCTGATGCCGGACTCTCGAACGCGGCGTATGCTAGCAGATAGCGCCCGGATTCAAGCATTGGAGGTCTCCTGTGACGACTTCAGACTCATCCCTTAACACTCCCGTCCTGCGGTTCGGCGTCATCGGCATCGGCAACGCCGGCGGCGGCGTGCTGAACGCGATGCGGCAGACGCCCAACATCGAAGTCGTCGCCGCGGCCGACCTGCGCCCGCAGGCGCTCGAAGCGTTCCGGCGCGATTTCGGCGGCAGCGCCTACGGCGACGCCGAGGAACTCTGCCGCGACCCGAACGTGGACGCCGTGTGGATCGCGACTCCCAACCACATGCACTGTCCGCACACGGTGCTCGCCGCGGAGCACGGCAAGCACATCGTAGTGGAGAAGCCGATGGCGCTCTCGCTCGACGAGGCGGCGCAGATGGTGGAGGCGGCGGAGCGGAACGGGGTGAAGCTGCTCTCCGGGCACACGCGGGCGTTCGACCCGCCGGTGCAGACCATGTGGCGCATCGTGCGTTCCGGCGAAGTGGGCGGCATCCGCGCAATGAACGTGATGTCGTTCACCGACTGGATGCTGCGCCCCCGGATGCCGGAGGAGGTCGACGTCGAGCGCGGCGGGGGCATCGCGTTTCGCCAGGCGCCGCACCAGATCGACTCGCTGCGCTTCCTGGGCGGCGGGCTGGTGCGCAGCGTGCGGGGCGCCGTGGGGACATGGATGCCGGGCCGGATGGGGGCGCCGGGCTACTACACGGCGTACCTGGAGTTCGAGAGCGGTATGCCCGCAACTATCATCTACAACGCCTACGGGTACTTCCTCGCCGCGGAGTTGCTGCCGTGGGAGATGGAGCCGGGGGCGAACGCGGAAGGCCGCGCCCGCATCCGCAACGCCATCAACGCCGGCGAGATGGACCAGGAGAAGGCCAAGGAGGAGATGCGCGTCGCCTCGATGCAGGGGGAGCGCACGCTCCCCGGCGACCCGGGAACGCTTCGCGCGGCGTCGGGGCGCGCCCGCTTTCAGAGCGACCTCGGCCTGCTGCTGGTTACGTGCGAGAGCGGGCTGCTGCGGCAGTCGCCGAACGGGATATACGTGTACAACGACTCCGGGGTGCGGGAGGAGCCGCTGGCCGCCGAGCACGGCGAGGGCGATCCCACGCTGCGCGAGGCGTACAACGGCATCATCCACGGCGAGCCGATATTCCACGACGGGCGCTGGGGGATGGCGACGCTGGAAGTGCAGCTTGCGATGATGCAGTCGGCGCGGGAGCGCCGGGAGGTCGTGCTGGAGCGCCAGGTGGCGGTCCCAGCGCACCTGGGGTAGAACCGCGCCCTGCGGGCGCGCTACCCCACCCCTCGCGCACTTCGTGCGCTCGACCCTCCCCCCTCATGTGGGGAGGGCGCCTTACCCCGCCACCTCTTGCTAAGGCGCGTGGATGTCGTGCTTGAGGCGGGGGGTAAGGAGTGAGAACTGGCCGGGGGTGTCGGGAACGGACTCGGCCTCGGCGAACTCATCGAGTTCTTCGCCCACGCCGGAGAGCACCGCCTCGACGGTGTTGTTGACGACGATGTCGCGGAAGGGGCCCCGAGGGACGCCCTCGTAGCCGGGGTAGTCGAAGCTCTCGCAGGGGGCGATGATGATCTCGTTCTGCGCCGGGTCGCGGTAGGTGTTCATGGGGTCGCCGCCGTCCGCGACGATGGCCATCTGCTCCGCGAGCAGGCGGCGGTACATGATGAGGCCGACGTCGCCGACGCCGAGCCGTTCGGTGGTGCGGTCGGCGATAGCGCCCTGGATGATCCAGGCCACCTGGTCCTGTCCGATGATGAAGTCACGCCGAATCTTCCCCTCGTCATCGAAAGCGTCGACGTGCTCGAACGGCACGTAGTCGTTGGAGGTTTCCCCGGGCCGGAGCGCGCGCCACTCGAGCATGAAGTGGAGCGTGTGCGTGTCGTCGACCGGGACGCGGCACTGGAGGTCCTGGCCGATGCGGAGGATGTGGGGGAAGAAGATGGGGTGGCCCATCCGCCAGTGGTCGCTCTCCTCGGTCTCGGCGCCGACGAGCCGTCGCTTGATGACGCCGTAGTTGGTGATCTCAAAGCCTATCTTGCGGTGGTCGGCGCCGCGTCCGCCGACCTGACGGTTCCAGGCGTTGCGCTCCTCGGGGGGCATCAGCTTGTTCATCTGCCATCCGCCCCAGTAGCGGTGGAGCCACTGGAAGTGGAGGGGGTCGACGGAGTTCTCCATGCACTGGAGCCAGTTGCACGGGATCTCCATCGACCACGTCGTGCGGATGCCGGGCCACACGAGCATGTCGTAGCGCGGCAGCAGCGGAGCGGGCTCTGGCCCCATGTAGAGCCAGATGACGCCGGCGAGCTCCTGGGCGGGGTACGCCCTGATGCGCACCTTCTCCTTGAACTTCGAGCCTTCCGGCTCCGACGGCTGGTCGACGCACTGGCCGGTCTCGTCGAATATCCAGCCGTGGTACGCGCAGCGAATGCCGCCGTCCTCCGGGATGCCGTAGGCGAGGTTGGCCTTGCGGTGCGCGCACGAGGGCTCAACGGCTCCGACGACGCCCCGCGCCGACCGGAAGAGCACGAGGTCTTCGCCGAGGAGGCGGACTTCCTTCGTGGGGTTGTCGGCGTCGAGCTCGGCGCTTGCGGCGATGGGGTGCCAGTAGCGGCGCATCAGCTCGCCCATAGGCGTGCCGGGCCCAACCCGCGTCAGCCGCTCGTTCTGTTCTCGCGTCAGCATCGCTGTCCTCTCCTTCGAGTCCGTCCGCGCCGGGGCGTCGCCCGCATTGTCGCGCATAGGGTGTGCGCCGCGTCAACTGAGAGAAAGGAGCAGACGCTCGTCACGCCGTCAGCCGCCCTCGTCCGGCTCCTCGCAGAACGGGATATCGAGCCCGCCGAGATCCAGCACGGCGATGTTGCGGAAAGCGGCGGGCATGCACGCAGAGGCGGAGAAGTCATTGGGCCCAAGCTCCAACTCGTGCAGGTTCGTCAGGTCGCCGAGCTCAGACGGTATCTCGCCGGTGAGCTGGTTCCCGCCCAGCCCCAAGCCCCTCACGTTCGCCAGTCGCCCCAACTCCAGCGGGATAGCGCCGGAAAGATGATTGTCCCTCATGTCCAATATCTGGAGGGCCGACAAGTCGCCTAGCTCGGGAGGGATCACGCCTGTGAGTTGATTCTCTTGCAGCGAGAGCTCAGTCAGGTTGGCCAGCCCGCCCAGTTCAGACGGCACCTCGCCCGTCAGCTGGTTGCCGTTCAGGTGCAGCACGACCAGGCTCGTCAGGCCGCCCAACTCGGGCGGAATCATCCCCGTGAGTTGATTGTCGCGCAACCACAGACCCCTCAAGTTCGTCAGACTCCCCAATCCAGGCGGAATCTCGCCTGTGAACTCGTTGCCATACAGGCTCAAGTCAGACAGGGTTGTCAGTGCTCCCAGCTCGGGCGGAATCTCACCCGTGAGCTGGTTGCCACCCAGGTTCAGGCCGGACAGGGTCGTCAGCGCTCCCAGTTCGGGCGGAATCTCACCCGTGAGCTGGTTGCCCCACAACCACATGAAGTCCAGGGCCGTCAGTCTTCCCAACTCAGGCGGAATCGCGCCGGTGAGCTGGTTGCGCTGCAGCCCGAGCGTTCTCAGGCTCGTCAGTCCGCCCAGTTCCGGCGGAACCGCTCCTGTGAGCTGATTGTCGTACAGGAATAGGAATTCCAGGTCCTTCAGCGCCCCTAGTTCGGGAGGAATCGTCCCTGTGAGTTGATTGTCGAACAGCCCTAGCTCTGTCAGGTTCGCCAGGCCCCCCAACTCAGCTGGAATGGTCCCGGTGAATTGGTTGTCGTACAGCCGCAGTCGTTTCAGGTTCGCCAGGCCGCCCAGCTCGGACGGGATCGTCCCGGTGAGCTGGTTGGCGTAGAGCTCCATTGCTACCAAGCTCGACAGGTCGCCCAACTCAGGTGGAATGGCGCCCGTAAGCTGGTTGCCGTTCAACCAGAGCTCATAAAGGTTGACCAGGCTGCCGAGCGCTGCCGGTATCTCTCCGGTCAGCTCGTTCTCTGCTAGACCCAGCAATACCAGGTTCGCCAGGTCGCCCAACTCTACCGGTATCTCTCCACTCAGCTCGTTCCCCGAGAGGTTCAGCCCTCTCAGGTTGGCGAGGCCCCCCAGCTCTGGAGGCACCTCGCCGGTCAGTTGGTTTCCCGAGAGGGACAAGGCGCTCAGGTTAGCGAGGCCTCCCAGTTCAGACGGCACCTCGCCGGTCAGTTGGTTTCCCCAAAGGGCCAGATAGGTCAGGTCGGCGAGGTCGCCCAGCTCGGAAGGCACCTCCCCGGTTAGGTTGTTCCCCCCTAAGGTCAGATACGTCAGGTCCGTGAGGCCGCCCAGCCAGAGGGGAATTTCCCCACCCAGTTCATTCCCATTGAGAGCAAGGCTCTTCAGGTTCGTCAGGCTGCCCAGGGCTGTCGGTATCTCTCCACTCAGGTCGTTTTTCCCCAGGTTCAGAAGGGTCAGGCCTGCGAGGCCCCCCAACTCTGAAGGCACCTCGCCGCTCAATTCGTTTCCCGATAGATAGAGCCTCGTGAGATTGGCAAGGTTGCCCAGTTCCGGAGGAATCTCGCCGGCCAAATCGTTCCTCTGGAGGTGCAACTCCGTCAGATTGGCAAGGTTGCCCAGCTCGGAAGGAATCTTCCCACCCAACTCGTTCTCCCTGAGGCTCAGCAGCCTCAGCGAGCTGAGGCCGCCCAACTCGGACGGTATCTCGCCAGTCAAATCGTTCCCCCAGAGACTCAGTACTTGCAGGTTGTCGAGACTGCCCAGCCAGGAAGGCATCTCACCCCTCAATTCGTTCTCCGAGAGGCGCAAGGACGTCAGACTCGAAAGTTCCCTCAGCGCAGGCGGCAGCTCTCCTTTCAAGTTGTTCTGTTCAAGGACCAGCGCAGTAACCCGACCGCCGTCGTCCGTGACGACGCCGCGCCATTCGCCGACTGGCGCGTCGCTCAGCCAGTTGCGGTCATCCAACCAGTCCGCCCCGCCCGTCGCGTTGTAGAACGCGACCAGCGCAGCCCTATCCAGCGCCGCGTCATCGGCCGGCGGCGGGTCGCAGAAGGGCAGGTCGAGGTCGCCCAGTTGCAGCGTAGGGATATCCCGCAGGGCGGAGGGAATGCAGGTCGTCGCGGAGAGAGGGTTGGGGCCCAGCCCCAGACGCTCCAGCTTCGCCAGACGCCCCAACTCGGCGGGAATGTCGCCCGTGAGTTGGTTGAAGCGCAAGTCCAGCACTTCCAGGCCCGTCAGGTTGCCCAACTCAGGCGGAATCGCCCCTCCGAACCGGTTGCCGAACAGGTATAGCTTCGCCAGGTCCGGTAGCTCGCCAAGCTCCCGCGGAATGGCCCCGGCGAGCCGGTTGTTGTAAAGAGAGAGGCTCGTCAGAGCCGGCAGGCCGCCTAGTTCGGACGGGATGCTCCCCGTGAGCTGGTTGCCGCCCAGCCACAGTTTGCTCAGGCTCGTGAGACTCCCCAACTCGGACGGGATGCCCCCCGTGAGCCGGTTGCTCGCCAAGGAGAGGACCGTCAGGGCCGTCAGCCGCCCCAACTCCGGAGGAATAGCCCCCGTCAGGTTGTTCCTGAACAGCGTCAAGTCCTGCAGGCCGGCCAAGTCCCCCAACTCAGGCGGGACCACGCCGTTCAGCGACTTGTCCGGCAAGGACAAGCCCGTCACTCGCTGCGGCTCGCCGCCGACCGTTACGCCGTCCCACTCCGCTATCGGGACGTCCGCGCTCCAGTTCAGCGAAGCCGTCCCCGCCAGGGCGTCCCTGATGGCGAGCAGTGTTGCCTGGTCCTGTTCGAGGCCCGTGTTCGCGGCGGACGGCTCTGTGGCCGCCGCCGGGGAAGCGCCTCCCGCGGCTATCGCGCCAAGTAGAACAAGTAGAACTAGAGCCGACGTGATGACAACGCGCATCTGCCCCGGGCTTCCCTCGTAATTTTGCGATGGCCGAGCGGCCGAGCACACAGGTCGAGGGTCTACGGACTCACGGCCCTCGCCTGTCCCGTTCGCTCGCGCCCTTGCCCCGAGGCCGTCGCCTGGCTGCCCCGCCAGGATTCGAACCTGGGCCAACAGATCCAAAGTCTGTTGTGCTACCGCTACACCACGGGGCAGCGCCTCACCGGCATTGTACACTCCGCCCGAACCTTCACAGGAGAGCGGGGATGATCTACGAGATGCGCACGTACGAGGCGATGCCGGGGAAACTGCGGGCCGTGGTGGACCGGTTCGCGAACGTTACGCACGGGCTGTTCCTGAGGCACGGTTTCCGGCCCGTGGGCTACTGGACGGAGGCCATCGGCGACAACCGGAAATTTCACTACATGCTGGCGTGGGAGGACGACGCCGAGCGGCTGGCGAAGTGGGCCACGTTCCGGGACGACCCTGAGCGCATCCGGGCGTTCGCGGAGTCGGAGAAGGACGGGCTGCTGGTGGCGGGCATTCAGAACGCGATATGGAGCCTGACGTCGTTCTCGCCGGACCCGGCGCCGAAGTAGGGGGCGCCCTCTGCCCTTCGGGCATCTCCCCCACAGGGGGAGAACGGTCTGATTCCTCCTCAAAGGGTGCGAGATTCCCGCCTTCGCGGGAATGACGGGAGGGCGCGGCCCTCTCTGCCCTTCGGGCACTCCCCCAGAGGGGGAGAACGGTCTGATTCCTCCCTAAGGCTGCGCGATTCCCGCCTTCGCGGGAATGACGGGAGGGCGCGCGGAACGACGGGAGGGGTGCGCCCTCTCTGCTCTTCGGGCATCTCCCAGAGGGGGAGAACGGTCGGATTCCTCCCCAAAGGGTGCGCGATTCCCGCCTGCGCGGGAATGACGGGAGGGGGCGCGGCCCTCTCTGCCCTTCGGGCATCTCCCCCAGAGGGGGAGAACGGTCTGATTCCTCCTCAAAGGGTGCGCGATTCCCGCCTGCGCGGGAATGACGGGAGGGCGCGGGAATGACGGGAGGGGGCTCTCTTAGAGGTCTTCGACGGCGATCTCGGCGCCGGGGACGATGCCGTGGAGGGCGGCGAGTCCCGCGTTGATCTCCAGCACGTAGCGCACCTGGACGTTCGAGTTGTAGATAGTCAACTCGGAGTTCGGCGTTCCCGGCGCGGGAGGGGGGACGTTGGGGGCGACGCCGGACACGACCAGTTCGTCCGTGACCCATACGATGTCGAGAGGGAACCGCACTCCCCGCATCCAGAACGTGGCCCACTGGGGCTGCTCGAATACGAACCACATGCCGCGGTCGGCGTCGAGGGAGTCCCGGCCGCCGAGGCCGCGGTTGCGCGCCTCTCTGGTGTCGGCGATCTCCACCACGAACGTTGCGTCGCCGACCGTGAGGCGCGCCTCGCGCAACCCGGACGGCGGGGTGGGGGTTAGGGTTGGGGTTGGGGTCGGAGTGGCGGTTGCGGTCGGAGTGGCGGTCGGCGTGGGGGTCGCGGTAGGAGCGGGCGCCGGGGTTGCGGTTGGCGTGGGGGGCGCCATTGGGCCAGCCGTCGCCGTGGGCGGGACCGTCGGCGTAGGGGATGGCGTCGGCGTGGGCGTGGCCGTCGGGCCCGGCGTCGGAGTCGGCGGTGACGGCCACGTCGGGGCGGACGACTGCCCGACGCAGGCGGCGCATGCGAGGGCGAGGATGGCCGCGGCGGCGACCATCCTCCAGCGTGGACTGTTCATTGGGGCTGGGCCTCCCACATCATGGCCTGGTTCGCGGACAGCCGCGACGGGGGCGCGACGCCGAGGTGGGCGTACGCGGCGCGCGTGAGGGCCCTTCCGCGAGGGGTGCGGCTGAGGAACCCCAGTTGCATGAGGTAGGGCTCGTAGACGTCCATCAGCGTGTCCGCCTCTTCACCGACGGACGCGGCCAGAGTGTCGATGCCGACGGGGCCACCGTCGTACTTGTCGGCGATGGTGTTGAGGAGCCGGTGATCGACCTCGTCGAGCCCGATGGCGTCGACTTCGAGGAGCGCAAGCGCCTCGGCTACGACGTCCTCGGTTGCGCGTCCGTCGGCGCGCACCTGCGCGTAGTCGCGCACACGGCGGAGCAGCCGGTTGGCGACGCGGGGCGTTCCGCGCGCGCGGCGCGCGGTTTCGCGCACGCCGCCTTCGTCGATGGGGAGTCCCATGATGCCGGCGGAGCGCTCGACGATGGCCTCCATCGCGGGGATGTCGTAGAAGTCCAGGCGGTAGACGGCGCCGAAGCGGTCGCGCAGGGGCGCGCTGAGCATGGAGTAGCGTGTGGTGGCGCCGATGAGGGTGAAGCGTTCGATCTTGAGGTTGATGCTCTGGGCCTGCAGGCCCTTGCCCATGACCCAGGAGAGGGAGTAGTCCTCCATGGCGGGGTAGAGGATCTCCTCGACGACCTTGCCGAGGCGGTGCACCTCGTCGATGAAGAGGACGTCGCCGGACTTCAGCTGGGTGAGGAGCGAGGCCATGTCGCCGGGGCGTTCGATGGCGGGGCCGGCTGTGATGCGGATGTGCGCGCCCATTTCGGCGGCGATGATGCCGGCGAGGGTGGTCTTGCCGAGGCCGGGTGGGCCGTAGAGGAGCACGTGGTCGAGGGGCTCTTCGCGCTGGCGCGCGGCGTCCATGGAGATGGTGAGGTTCTCCTTCACCTTCTCCTGTCCAACGTAGTCGGCGAGCCGCTTGGGCCGTAGGCCGCCCTCTGCGCCGAGGTCCTCGTCGCGCGCTCTGCCGGAAACGATGCGCTCGGTCATGGGGTGGATTGTAGCCGATGGCGCGGCGGGCTCTGAACGCTATTCGGACCGCTCTAACGCTTGAAGAAGCGCAGAAGATCTCGCGCAAGGGCAACCGACCGCGAACCCTGTCTACTGGTAGAATCAGCGTACGTGGCGGCCTGCGAGGAGGACGAACCATGGAGAGCATGTACCACGTTGTGCTGGAGCCCGCCGAAGAAGGGGGCTTCACAGTGTTCGTTCCAAGTATGCCTGGGTGCGTGTCGCAGGGCGAGACCGAGGAAGAGGCGCTGGAGAACATCGTGGACGCCATCCAGGTCTGGCTCGATACCTGGGAAGACATTGAGCGGGAGCGCGGCGCCATCATGCGCACGGTCACGGTTGCTAGGTGAACAGGCTGCCGGACCTCTCCCACCAGCGCGTCATCCGCGCTTTGGAGAGGGCAGGTTTCGTAGTACGGCGTCAGGGCAAGCATGTCTCCATGCATAGCGAGGAGCGGCGAACAGTCGCCATCGTACCGCGCCAAAACCCGATAAAGCGCCCGACGCTTCTACGGATTCTCGCCTCCGCCAGGATATCGGTTGACGAATTCCGCGACCTCCTCTGATGCCCTACTCACCCTGTAGACTATGCTCCATGACCGACAACGACGCTTACGAGCTGTGGCGGCAGGAGACGTACGAGCCGGCCGTTCGCCGCGTACCCGAGCGCAAACCCGCATTCGAGACGGAGTCGGGCCTCGAGGTCGCGCCGCTGTATGGCCCCGCAGACGCGCCGAGTGACCCCGGGCTGCCCGGCGAGCACCCGTTCACACGCGGCGTGCAGCCATCGATGTACCGCGGGCGGCTGTGGACGATGCGGCAGTACGCCGGCTTCTCGACGCCGGAGGACTCGAACGCGCGGTACCGCTTCCTGCTCTCGCATGGGCAGACCGGGCTGTCGGTGGCGTTCGACCTTCCCACGCAGACGGGCTACGACGCCGACCACGAGCTGGCGCGGGCAGAGATCGGGAAGGTCGGCGTTCCGATATCGAGCCTTGCGGACATGGAGGCGCTGTTCGACGGCATACCGCTCGGCGACGTGACGACGTCGATGACGATCAACGCGACGGCGCCGATGCTTCTCGCGCTCTACCTTGCGGTCGCGCGCAAGCAGGGCGTCCCGTTTGCGGAAGTGGGGGGCACAACGCAGAACGACGTGCTGAAGGAGTACATCGCGCGGGGGACGCACATCTATCCGCCGGGGCCGTCGCTGCGGCTGGCGACGGACATGTTCGCGTATTGCGCGGCGGAGACTCCGCGGTGGAACACGATCAGCATCAGCGGCTACCACATGCGTGAGGCGGGGGCGACGGCGCCCCAGGAGCTGGCGTTCACGCTGGCGAACGGCATCGCCTACGTGCAGGCGGCAGTGGACGCCGGGCTAAACGTCGACGCGTTTGCGGGCCGGCTGTCGTTCTTCTTCGCGTCGCACAACAACCTGTTCGAGGAGGCGGCGAAATTCCGCGCGGCGCGTCGAATGTGGGCGAACATCATGCGGCATCGCTTCGGCGCGAAGGACCCGCGGTCGTGGATGCTGCGGTTCCACACGCAGACGGCCGGCGTGACGCTCCAGGCGCAACAGCCGGACGTGAACGTCATCCGCACGACGGTGCAGGCGCTGGCGGCAGTGCTCGGCGGCACGCAGTCGCTTCACGTGAACTCGAAGGACGAGGCGCTTGGGCTGCCGACCGAGGAGTCGGCCGCGCTGGCCCTGCGGACGCAGCAGGTGCTCGCGCACGAGTCGGGCGCGGCGGACACGGTCGACCCGCTTGGCGGGTCGTACTACGTGGAGCGCCTCACGGACGCCGTCGAGGCAGAGGCCAACGTCTACCTGGAGCGGATAGACACAATGGGCGGCGCGGTGGCGGCAATCGAGGCGGGCTTCCAGCGCGGCGAAATCGAGGAGGCCGCGTACCGGCACTTCCACCTTGTGGAGAGCGGCGAGCGCGTGATCGTGGGCGTCAACGCGTTCGAGACCGACGCGGACGAGCGCATCCAACTGCAGACGATCCCAGAGGACGCGGCGACGCGGCAGGTCGAACGGCTCGAGCGGGTGCGCCGCGAACGGGACTCGGCGGCCGCGGAAGGCGCGCTGCGACGGTTGAGCGACGCGGCCCACGAGGACGCCAATCTGCTGCCGCCTATCCTGGAGTGCGTCGAGTCGTACGCCACGCTCGGCGAGACCTGCGACGCGCTCCGGGCCGTCTTCGGGACGTACGACCCGCCCGCGTAGGGCGCGCCCTCCCGCATACGCCGACGCAGGCGCCAGTGATACAATCCGCCCAAGCAGCCTGAATCGGGAGGGTTCTCAGATGCTCTCAGCCAAGGACAACGAACTCCTCACGCAAGTCGGTCCCGGCACGCCCGGGGGCGAACTGATGCGGCGCTACTGGCATCCCTTCGCCGCCGTAACCGAACTCGACGACAAGCCCACCAAGTCGGTGCGGCTCCTCGGCGAAGACCTCGTCCTCTACAAGGACAAGTCCGGGACGTACGGACTCATCGACCGCTTCTGTCCCCACCGCAGGGTCGACCTCTCCTACGGCATTCCCGAGGAGCACGGCCTTCGCTGCATGTACCACGGCTGGATGATGGACGAGACCGGCCAGTGCATCGAGCAGCCGTTCGAGGAGACCGTGCACCCGGACGGGCGGTTCAAGGAGAAGGTGAAGGTCGCCGGCTATCCCGTGCAGGAAATGGCGGGCATGCTGTGGGCGTACATGGGCCCCAGTCCCGCCCCGCTCATCCCCATGTGGGAGCCCTACACGTATGAGAACGGCTACTCGGACATCGGCATCGCCGAGTTGCCCTGCAACTGGCTGCAGTGCCAAGAGAACTCGCACGACCCCGTGCACCTGGAGTGGCTGCACGGCTACTGGGGCGTCGTTCAGCAGCGCGAGAAGGCCGTGAGGCTGGGAGGCGAGGCCGACCTTTCGCCCATCATCCCGCGCAACCACAAGAAGATAGGGTTCTCCGAGTTCGAGCACGGCATCATCAAGCGCCGCGTCGTCGAGGGCACCAGCGAGGAGGACCACGACTGGAAGGTGGGGCACCCCGCCCTCTTCCCCAACATCCTGTTCGTCGGCGACGGAGTGAAGTGCAATTTCCAGTACCGCACGCCCATCGACGACGAGAACACGCTGCACGTCACGTGGTTCTTCTACAAGGCCGCCCCCGGAACGACCCTCCCCAAGCAGGAGAAGATCCCCCACTTCATCGTGCCGCTCTACGACGAGACCGGCGCGCTCATCCCCGACCTGGTGAACCACCAGGACTTCGTCGCCTGGATCACGCAGGGCCCGAACGCCGACCGCGTGCGGGAGAAGCTGGGGGAGTCCGACCGCGGGATCATCATGCTCCGCAAGCAGCTGGCCGAGCAGATGCAAATCGTGGAGGACGGCGGCGACCCGATGAACGTCATACGCGACGCCAAGAAAAACGAGAGCATCGAGTTGCCGCTCGAGCGCTGGCCCTCCCTGCAGGAAGTCAGCCGCATCTCCAAGTACTTCACCGCCCAGGCCGGCGAGAGCGACCGGGTGAAGGAGGATATCCAGAGCGTCCTCTCCAGCTGGGACAGCCACGCCCAGGAGGTTGTGGCCAGCAACCGGGGGTAGTCGACGCCCGCATTTCAGACGGGAAGGGTTCGTGGTTCGACAAGCTCACCACGAACCCTTTCATTTTGTATCGCGGCCTCACCCGCTTGACGCTACAGCCTCGCCTATAGCGCCACCGCTACCGCCATCCCTGCTAGCGGGCGCTAGTACGTCGCGTCGGGCAGGAGCCAGGGGCGGCCCTCCTCGGGGACTACCTGGGCGGCATTGAGGGCGCACGCCAGCATCGAGTAGTAGCCCGCCGTGGCCGTGAGGTCGGTCACCGTACGCACGCCGAGGACGCCTTGCGCCTTCTGGAACACGTCGTCGGGGATGCGGCCCTTCTCCAGCAGCGCGCTCACGTAGTTGAACACCATCGCCTCGTCGCCGATGAGGCCATCGGGCGCGGTGCGGTCGCGGATAGCCGCGATGGCCTCCGGGCGGGCGCCCTCGCTCTCGGCGATGGGCTGGTGGGCCGTCCACTCGTACTGACAGTTCCATTCCCGCGCGACGGTGAGGATGGCGAGTTCGCGCAGGGCGGGGTCGAGCGTGTTCTCGAACCGGATGTACGTGCCGACGTGGGCGATGCGCTCGGCGACGTCGGGGCTGTTGAGCAGGATGAGGAACGGCCCGCGCACCTCGCCACGGCTTCCGGCCACGTAGTCGTAGTGGGCTTGGTCTTCGGGCGACAGGCTTTCGCGGGAAACGTGGGGCAGTCTCGACATTGCGGGTTCTCCTTACGGGGGCGTTGCGTAGTATCTTATGCTGCGGAGGGCCGCTTCCCAACCTACCCTCCCCGCTCCCGAACGGAGGACAGAGGAAGAGCGTTATGGACTTCGAGTACGTCTACACCGACGAGCAAGCGCGCTTCCGCGACGAGGTGCGCGCATGGCTCGACGCCAACGTCGACCCGTCCCGGCGCGCTCCCCGCGACCCGGAGTCCATCGACGACGGCACGTACGCCTACTTCCGCGAGGTCCACAAGGCGCTGGGACGCATGGGGTGGCTCTACCCCACCTACCCAAGGGAGTACGGCGGCGGAGGGCTCACCGGCGACCATGAGATGGTGATCTCCGAGGAGCTCATCCGGCGGCGCATTCCGCCGCACTTCTCGAACGGCCTCGTGCTGCCCTCCATACTCGTGTGGGGCACAGAGGACCAGAAACGCAAGTTCCTGCCCGGCCTGCTCACGGGCGAGACGATCTCCTACCAGACGTTCAGCGAGTCCCACGCCGGCTCCGACCTGGCGTCCATCACGAGTCCCGCCGTCCGCGACGGGGACGAATGGGTGCTGAACGGACACAAGCTGTTCATCACCGGGCTGCGGACGCCGGACCTGCTCTTCGGGCCGTTCGTCACCGTTCCCGGCGGGGAGCGCCGGCGCAACCTGGGCTACTTCCTCATTCCCGTGCCCACCGAGGGCGTGACTATCGAGCAGATGACGCTGCTGAACGGCCCCGGTCAGAAGTTCATCTACTTCGACGACGCCCGCGTGCCCGCCGACCACCTGCTGGGGGGCGAAACGGAGGGGTGGCAGGTCGCCGCCACGACGCTCGAACAGGAGCACGGGGGGCGCGGGGCGCCGTTCGCTCCGGACCTGGACATCGAGGAACTGTTCGAGCGGCTGCGGTCGGCGCGGTGGAACGGTCGGCCAATGTCGGACGACCCCGTCGCGCGCATCGCGGCGATGGACTGCTATATCGACAGCAACATCAACCGGCTGCTGGCGGCGCGCAACTTCTGGATGTACGTGACGAAACAGGAGATGACCTACCACGGGCCGCAGAGCGCGCTGTGGCGCAAGGAGTTCAAGGTCCGGAACGCGAACCGCGAGCGCGAGATGCTGGGCCCCGAAGTCCTGCTGGACGGCGCCGACCCCGGCGCGCCGCACGAGGGAGGCGCGGAGGTCCGCCAGCGGCGCAATCTCGCCTGGACCCATCCGGGCGGCACTCCGGAGATCATGCGGCTCATCATGGCGCGCAGGCTGGGGATCAGCCGCACGCGCGAGCGCGCCGCGCCCACGCCCTCCACCGCCACGGAGCACACCGCCTAGTCATGGACCTCGCCTACACCGAAACCCAGCGCATGCTCCTCGACGTCGCCCGGTCGTTCGTAGCGAACGAGGCGCCCAAGGCGCGCGTCCGCGAGATAGACGACAGCCCAACGGGGTTCTCCGCCGACCTCTGGGAGGGGATGGCAAGGATCGGGCTGCCGGCCATGGCGGTCGACGAGGCCCACGGCGGCGCGGCGTCGACGCTCATGGACTTCGCTATGGTGTTCGAGGCGCTGGGCGAAGGGGCGACGCCGAGCCCGCTGCTCGCCCATGCGTTCGCCGCCTACCTGCTGAGCGAGCTCGGCGCCGACGGCGCTCTGCTAGGCGCGCTGGCTGCGGGCGAGCGTCTGGCCGTGGTCGCGCTCACCGAGCCGGACTATGGCTGGGAGCGGAGCAACGTGTCGGCGACATCCGAGGCCGCCGACGGCGGGTTCGTGCTCCACGGGGTGAAGTCGTTCGTTCCCTACGCGCATATTGCGGACGACCTGCTGGTTGTCGCGCACAGCCCGGCGGGGCCCGAGCAAACGGCGGTCTTTCTCGTTCCGTCGGACGCCGAGGGGCTGACGGTGCGGCGGCAGTCCGGCTGGCTCGGCGAGCCGGTGTGCGAAGCAGGGCTCGACGGGGTCGTAGTGGAAAGCGGCGCGCTCCTGAGCGACGGCGACGCGTGGCCTTCGGTTGAGCGCGCGGCGGAAAAGGCGACGGCGCTACTGTGCGCGTCGATGCTGGGGGGCGCGCAGCGCGTGGCCGACATGGCGATCGAGTACTCGAAGAACCGCATTGCGTTCGGTGTCCCTATCGGGACGTTCCAGCGCGTGCAGGACCTGGTGATCATCGCGCTGAACGACGCGGACGCCATACGGTGGAGCACGTACGAAGCGCTGTGGAAGCTCGACGAGGGCAAGGCCGACGCATCAGCCGCCGTGTCGATGGCGAAAGCGATTGCAAGCGAGGGATTCCCGCGGGCGTGCGAGAACTCACACTACGTCCACGCCGGCATCGGCATGGACCTCGACTACGGGCTCACGCACCACACGAAGCGCTCGCGGTTTGCGAGCCTCTACCTCGGCGGGGCGACGCACCACAAGCTGCGCATGGCGCGTCTGCTGGGGTTGTGATCCGCCGGGGCTGCGGCGCCGCACGGCCCGGGCCCAGGGCAGGCTAAGCCGTGGGCGGTGTTTGGGAAGTCCTGCTGGCGGCGACCCGCCTGGGACTCACGTCGTTCGGCGGCCCGATTGCTCACATCGGCTACTTCCGCGACGAGTACGTCGTCCGGCGCCGCTGGCTCGACGAGGAGAGCTTCGCGGAGCTCGTCGCGCTCTGCCAGTTCCTGCCGGGCCCGGCGAGCAGTCAGCTTGGCATGGCCGTGGGCTACCGGCGCGCCGGCATAGCCGGGAGCTTCGCCGCGTGGTTCGGCTTCACGCTGCCGTCAGCAGTCGCGCTGGTCCTGTTCGCCTACGGAGTGCGCGAGTTCGGCGGAGAGGCGGACGGCTGGCTGCACGGCCTGAAGGTCGCGGCGGTCGCCGTGGTGGCCCTTGCGCTCTGGGGCATGGGACGAACGCTTGCGCCGGACAAACCGCGCGCCGCCATCGCCGTGCTTGCGGCAATCGTGATGCTGGCGGCGGACGGCGTTGCGGCGCAACTGGCCGTAATCGCCGGCGGAGCGGCGCTCGGCCTGGCGTTCCTGCGCCCCCCGGAGCGGGCGACGGGAGCCGCGGACGGCAAGCGGACGGGAGCGCGCATTGGCGCCGCGGCGCTCATCGCGTTTTTCGTTCTCCTGATCGCCTTGCCTGTGGCGAGCCGGCTCACGGGCGATACGCTCATCGCCGTGGCCGACAGCTTCTACCGCACAGGGTCGCTCGTATTCGGGGGAGGCCACGTCGTGCTGCCGCTGCTGGAGGCCGAGGTGGTCCCGCCCGGCTGGGTAACGCAGGACGAGTTCATCGCGGGATACGGCGCAGCCCAGCCCGTGCCGGGCCCACTGTTCACGTTCTCGGCGTACCTGGGAGCGTCGATGGACATCCTGACTCCCCGGTGGCTCAGCGGGCTGCTGGCGCTCGTCGCGATCTTCGCGCCGTCCTTCTTCCTCGTTGCAGGAGTGCTGCCGTTCTGGGACCGGCTGCGGGGCGCCGCACGGGCAAGGCGGGCGTTGATGGGAGTGAACGCCGCGGTGGTGGGGCTGCTCCTCGCCGCGCTCTACGACCCCGTGTGGACCGGCGCAATCAAGGCCCCCGAGGACTTCGCGCTGGCGGTGGCCGCGTTCGCCTTGCTGGCGTTCTGGAAGGCGCCACCCTGGCTGGTGGTCATCCTCTCGGCCGCCGCCGGCGCCCTCATCGCCCGGTTCTAGCGTGCCCTACCGCCTGCCGCCGTCCGCCTCGATGGTCGCGCCGTTCATGTAGCCCGCGGCGTCGGAGACGAGCCAGGCGACCGTGCCGGCGTGCTCGTCGGGGGTGCCGAGGCGTCCCATCGCGCTGCGGACGGTGGTTGTGGAGCGGGTGCTCTCGTGCCACATGGGGCGGTGGGGAGTCTCGATGCCTCCGAGGGCGATGGAGTTGACGCGGACCTCGGGGGCCCACTCGTAGGCCATGGACTTTGACATGTTGATGACGGCGGCCTTGGCGGCGCCGTAGGCGGCCTGTCCCGTTCCGGGGTTGACGCCGGCGCCGGAGGCGATGTTGACGATGGCGCCCTTGCCCTGCGCCTTCATGATGGGCTGGGCGGCCTTGGAGCACATGAAGGCGGTGAGCACGTTGACGCGGTAGCACTCGATGAAGTCGTGCGGCTCCAGTTCCATGAGCGGGCCCGACCGGAACGTTTCGCCCCAGCTGCCGCCGACGACGTTGACGAGAGCGTCGATGCGACCGAACTCGTCCATCGTCTTGGCGATGAGGCTGTCGACCTCTTCCTGGTTGCGCACGTCGACCGTAACGCCGATGGCGCGGCTGCCGATGGCGCGGATCTCGTCGACGACGGGATAGACCGGGGCGTGGGGGCGCTCGCGTCCGACGGTCACCTCTTCGGGTTCGCGCGCGGCGACGACGATGCTGGCGCCCTGGTGTGCGAGCCTCAGGGCTATGGCTTTGCCGAACCCCTGAGAGCCTCCCGTAACGATGGCCACCCTGTCCGTGATGTCGAAGCCTGGCATGGTTTTCCCCTCTCCACCCCTATCGGGCGTCTCCCCCAAAGGGGGACAGATTGTGCGCCTGTCCGGCGGCAGGATGATACACCGCCGGGCGCGGGAGGCGACGCGGCGTGGTACAGTGCCGACCATGACCAGCGATAACGCCCTCCATGATGCGGTCCTCGCGGCCAACGACGCCTTCTACGACGCGTTCAGTTCACTCGACATCTCCCGCATGGAGGCGGTGTGGTCGAAGGGCGACGTGGTTACGTGCACACACCCTGGGTGGGCCCTGCTGTCGGGATGGTTCGAGGTGATGCAGAGCTGGGAGCGCATCTTCGCCGGCGCCGCGACGATGACGTTCAGGATCGCCGAGGCGGAGGCGAACGTCGAGGGCGAGGTCGCGTGGGTCACTTGCGCGGAGAACCTCGTGTCGGTGGTCGACGGCCGGGTGATGGAGGCGCGCGTGGAGGCCACGAACATCTTCGTGCTGCGGGACGGGCACTGGCTGCTCACGCATCACCATGGCTCGCCCGTGGCGAGGTGAGGCGGCGCCCTTCCCTGCCGGTTTGACGCGAGGGCGCGGTGCGTGGCAATCTGCGCACAGCAACGGCGGCGGCGCCGCCACAGGGAGGACCGACGATGTTGACCCCGGAGCAGAACGACAGGCTGACGCTGGTGGGCCCGGGCACGCCGATGGGCGAGTTGATGCGCCGCTACTGGCAACCCATCGCCGGCGTGTCGGAGTTCAACGACAACCCCACGAAGGCCATTCGCCTCCTCGGCGAAGACCTCGTGCTGTACAAGGACGAGGGCGGGACGTTCGGCCTCATCGACGCTTCGTGCGTGCACCGGCGGGTCAACATGCTCTGGGGCATCCCGGAGCCGACCGGCCTGCGGTGCCCGTACCACGGGTGGCTGTATGACGAGACCGGCCAGTGTCTCGAGATGCCCGCCGAGCCGGCGGACTCGACGTTCCCGCAGCGCGTCCGTCTGAAGGCGTACCCCGTGCAGACGCTCGGCGGCCTCATCTTCGCCTACCTCGGCCCGGAGCCGGCGCCCTTGCTCCCCCACTACTACCCGTTCGTCGAAGAGGGGCGCGTCCGCAGCATCGGGTGGACCGTCGTCACCTGCAACTGGCTGCAGATCATGGAGAACTCGCTCGACCCCATCCACGCCGAGTACCTGCACGGGTACTTCTCGAAGTACGCGCTCCAGCGCGTCGGCTTGCTGAAGCATCGCGGCGACATCTACGGGAAGCGTCCGCCGGAGGTGAACGAGGACTTCGGCCCGTACTGGCGGAAGGCGGGCCGGACGATGCGGCACATCTCGGCGTCGTGCAGCCGGTTCGAGCACGGCGTCCTCAAACACCGCTGGCTCGAGGGCGAGGAGCAGGACGAGTCGATCGGCTGGAAGTACGGCCACCCGATCCTCTTCCCCAACCTGGAGTCCGGCACCGGCGGGCACGACTTCCAGATCCGCGTTCCGATAGACGACACGCATACGTACTACGTCTACTACTACGCGGACTGGCCGCGCGAAGGAGAGAACCCGAACCAGCGGGAGGA
>DAOUKL010000079.1:0-20008 GCA_034421335.1 Dehalococcoidia bacterium
AGTTGGTGTGCTCGATGACGCCGAGGAACGGCAGCGAGCGGTCGCCCACGTAGGTCCAGTAGTGCGGGCTTAGCGGGCGGTCGAGCACCAGGATCACGAGCACGGCGGCCAGATACACCTTGTCGGCAAGCTTCGCGAGGTAGTCCGGCGGCAGTTCCTCCACGAGCCGGGGGAAGATGTACGAAGGCGTCGTCGCCAGCACCTGGTCGTAGTCCCGTTGCTCGGGTTCGCCGCCGTCGATGCTCACTTCCAATCCTCGCGCGCGGCCGTCCTCCACGACGACCCGGCGCACCCCCGACGAGATGTGCACGTCGCCGCCCTGACTGCGGATGCGCTCGGCGAGGGCGTCGAATATCTCGCCGAACGAGCCGACGGGGTAGGCGAGTTGCTCCTTGAACTTGCCGGCGAGCCCCTTGCCGCGCGAGGCGGTGCGGAGGGCGAACTTGTTCCACAGCCACGCCATCGTTATCTGGTCGTGGTAGCGTCCGAACTTGCCGCGCAGCATCGGCTCGAAGATGGTCTCGTAGGCCCTGCGGCTGCCGTTGGCGAGCAGCCACTCCGTCGCGGTGGCCTGTTCGAGGGAGGCCCACTCCTTGCGCCGCTGGAGGTTGAGCGTGAGCAGCCCCAGGCGGATGCGGTCGATGAACGGCAGGGGGCGGAACCTGAGCAGGTCGAGGGGCGACGTGAACTTCCAGAGCCGCCCATTGGCGTAGTAGCCGACGTTCGAGTCGATCCAACGGAGCCGGTCGGACAGCCCCAGTTCGCCGATGAGGTCGATCATGGCCGCATCGCTGCGGAAGAGGTGGTGGTAGCCACGCTCGAGCGGGACGCCGTTGACGGGGAAGGTGGAGGCCTGCCCGCCGAGGAACGGCGCGCCCTCGAACACCTCGGCGTAGTGGCCGCGCAGGCCCAACTCGTAGGCGGCGGCGAGCCCTGCGGCGCCGCCCCCGATGACGCCGACTCTCATGAGCGCTCCCCCGCGGCGCTGCCCGTTCGTCCGCCGGTCAACTGACTGAGGGGGATGCTGCGGGCGGCGAGGTGGATGAGCCCCGCCGCGATGACGGGGAGCAACAGCGCGAGGTGCAGGACTATCGCGTAAGCGGACGCCGCGCCGCTGCTCGCTCCCAGGAACACCAGCGAGAGCGCGGCGAAGAACTCGAACGGTCCCACCGATCCCTGGGACGACGGGATGGAGATGCCGAGGTTGGCGACGGAGACGACTACGAGCGCGGCGGTCGCGAGCATCCAGGGGCCGCCGAGCTGGTCGTCGAGGTTGAAGCCGAGGGCGACGATGTAGCACGTGAGGCCCTCGGCGAGCCATACGGGCAGCGAGAGGAGGAACACGGCGGCGAGGCGTTCGGGGCGGTGGAGTCCTTCGAACCCCAGGATGAAGCGTTCGGCGAGACCCTGCGCCGCGCCCCGAAAACGCGGCGGGAGGCGGCGCGCGACCCATCCGGTGAGCAGGAGGAACAGGCCGGGGCGCATCGCCGCAAGCACCATCAGGACGAGCACGCCAAGAAACGGCGCGAGCACTCCGGCGGCGATGGCCCACTCGGGGAGCCTCACGGCCTCGCTCACCCGCTCCGTCAGGCCGGAGAGGGGGAGGAAGAGCGCGCCGGCGACGAGGAAGAAGAGGAGCGTGAGGCCGTCGAACACGCGCTCGACGATGACGGTCGCCAGTCCGGTGGCGCCTCTCACGGGTTCCCGGAGGGAGAGATAGTAGCTCCGGACGAGTTCGCCGATGCGCATGGGGAGGAGGTTGTTGGCCATGTAGCCGACGATGACGACGGGGAACAGACGCGCCGCCGTGGTCTGCGCGAACGGCCTGAGCAGATAGCGCCACCGCAACGCGCGGAAATAGAGAGAGCCGAAGTACACGGCGACGGCGGGAACCAGGAAGGCGTAGTTCGCGCCTGTGAGCGCCTCGGCCAGCCCGCTGAAGTCGACGCGCGCGAGCAGCAGCGCGAGGAAGACGGCGGTGACCGCCAGTCCGAACCAGAATCGGCGGTTGGTCAGCAAGCGTCGCCTGCGCAGGGAGGGCTGAGGTTCGGGGCCATACGGCAAGAGTATATCGCGGGGTCATGGGCGGGTTGTGAGCGCACCGCGCGCGCGGTAGCATCATTCCGCGCGTCGTTTCGAGCGCCGGCTTGCCCCTCCCAACCTTCTCACTCCTGTGGGGAGGAGCGAAGTCCTCACCCCCGGGGAGGGGCGGAACGTCTCGCTCCCGCAGAGCGTGGAGCAAGACCCGGGTCGACCGCGCGCTGACTAGGGACGGTCCAAGGTTGGTCTTCCGCTTCTTTCGCCGCAGGGAAAAGACGACCAGTGCGCTCGCCAGAACGCGGAGCGGGTGGGGCGGCGGGCTCGCCGCCCTGTTCCAGGGCGCCGTGCTCTCGGACGACGCGTTATGGGAGAGCCTCGAAGAGGCCCTCATCACGGCGGACATCGGGGTCGAGACGTCCCTGGCGACGGTGGAGCGCGTCCGGCGGCGCGTGCGCGAGGAGGGCGTCGGGGACCCGGCGGAGGCGCCGGAGTTGTTCAAGGAGGAGCTGGCGCTCCTGCTCGACACGGAAGACAAGAGCATCTGGGACTGGTACGACCGGGAGGAGCTGGCGGCCAAGCCGTTCGTGTTGATGGTCGTCGGGGTCAACGGCGTGGGGAAGACGACGAGCATCGCCAAGATGACTGCGCACTACCAGCAGCTGGGCAAGACCGTCCTCATCGGGGCGGGCGACACCTTCCGGGCGGCGGCCATCGACCAGTTGAGGGTGTGGGGGGCGCGCCTCAAGGTCGACGTCGTTGCGCACCAGCAGGGCTCCGACCCCGGCGCGGTGGCGTTCGACGCCTACGAGGCCGCTGCGGCCCGCGGCGCCGACGTGCTGATCTTCGACACCGCGGGCCGCCTTCATAACAAGGGGCCGCTCATCGAGGAACTGCGGAAGGTGCGCCGCGTGTTCGAGCGGCTGGCGCCGGGCGCGCCCCAGCAAACGCTGCTCGTGCTCGACGCCACGACCGGACGCAACGGCCTCGAACAGGCGCGCGTCTTCCAGGAGGCCGTCGGGGTGGATGCGGTGTTCCTCGCCAAGCTCGACGGCACGGCCAAGGGGGGCGTGACCGTGGCCATCGCGCAGGACCTCCGGCTGCCCGTCGTGTTCATCGGGACCGGCGAGGGCGTCGACGACCTCTCGCTGTTCGACACCGACGATTTCGTTGACGCGCTGTTCGGCGACGAGCCGCGGTCGGACTGATGCTTGAGATGATTATCCCGGCGCTCATCTGGCTCCTGACGCTCGAACTGTTCGCGCTGGCGGCGCTGCCGCTCTCGTACCGCGTCTTCTCGCGGATGCCGGACCGGGGGTTCGCGTTCGCAAAGCCGCTCGGCCTGCTCGGCGTCTCCTACGTCGTGTGGCTCATCGGTCTCAGCCAAACCCTGCCGAACTCGCGCTGGACGGTGCTGATCGGGCTGCTGGCCGTCGCGGCGCTGTCGTGGCTGGCGGCCCGCCGTCAATTGCCCGAAATGCGCCGGTTCGCGCGAGCGTCATGGCCGACGCTCGCCGTCGTCGAGGGGCTGTTCATCGCGGTGTTCGCGGGCATCGTGTTGCTGCGGGCGTCCGTGCCGGACATCAGCCACACCGAGCAGCCGATGGACCTGATGTTCCTGAACGCGACGGTTGCGAGCCCTCACTATCCGCCGACCGACCCGTGGCTGGCCGGGATTTCGGTGTCGTACTACTACCTCGGCTACCTGATGATCGGGGTTGTTTCGATGGCGACGGGCGTCGTGACGCCGGTGGCGTACAACCTCGGCCTCGCGACGGCGGGGGCGCTCGCGGCGGCGGCGGCGTTCGGCGTGGTCTACAACCTGGTGGGGCTCGCCCGGGGTTCGTCCGACGCCCGCATCCTGGCGGGTCTCACGGGCGCCTTCCTGCTGCTGGCGGCGAGCAATCTCGTTGGAGCGCTCGAGCTCGTGCGTGCCGCCGGCGCCGGGAGCGCGGGCTTCTGGGAGTACATCGGCGTCGAGGGCCTGACGGCGTCAGGCGCATCGTCGATGTGGCGTCCGGACGACCCGGGGTGGTGGTGGTGGCGCGCGTCGCGGGTGATCCCGGGGGCAATCACGGAGTTCCCCGCGTTCAGCTTCGTACTGGGCGACCTGCATCCGCACGTGATGTCGATAGCGTTTCTCCTGCTCGCGGCGGGATTGGCGACGCAAGTAAGTCTCCAGCAGGGACTGTTGGAGCGCGACGCGCTGCGGCGCCACTGGCCGTTGGCGCTCGTCGCCGTCGTGGCGATCGGGTCGCTGAGCGCGATCAATCTGTGGGACCTCCCGGTTGGCCTGACGCTGGTTGGCGGTGCGATCCTGCTGAACGCGGCGCGCAATGAGCGGCGAATGCAACTGGGCCGCTCGGTGGCCGTGTCGCATGGAGTTATGGTGGTGGGCGCGGCCAGCGGGTCGGATGCGGGGCGGGAGCGGAAGCGGGCGCGGCTGTACACGATGCGCGATGGGGTATGGCGCCTGGCCCAGTTCCTCGACGCGGCGGGAGCAGCGCCGGACGGCGACTTCGGCGCGTCTGTTGCGGCGTCGGAAGGCATCGTGGTCGTGGGGTCGCCGCGCGCGAGCAGAACGGGCGTCGCCTACCTGTACGAGCCGTGGGGGGACGAATGGGCGCACCGCGCCACGCTGAGGCCGCCGGACGCCAGCGTACGGGGGTGTGGCCGGTCGGTGGCGGTCGCTCCCGGCCTGGCGGCGATGGCGGCCCACGAGTTCGTGTTCGTTTACCGGAACGAGCCCGATGGGTGGCAGCTCGACGCGGAGCTGCCGCTCGAATCGGGGGTGTACCCCTCCGACGCGACGCTGTCGCTGGACGGGGAGACGCTGGCCGTCGGTCAGCCGTCGCCGGAGGGAGGAGTCGTGTACGTGCACCAGCGCGCGGGGGGCGCCTGGAGGCGCGCCGCGTTGAGCGCGGAGACGACGGGCCTCGAGCGGCTGCGATGGTTCGGCGCGAGCGTTTCGCTGAAGGGCTCCCGGCTCGCGATCGGCGCCGACGGCGCCGTCGCCATGTTTCGCCGCGGCGCGCAGGGTTGGGAGTTCGACGCGGTGGTCGAGCCGCCGCATCCTGACGCCTCGTTCGGGGCCGCCGTCGCAGTCGACGGCCCGTACCTCGTGGTGGGGGCGACCCCGAGCCACGGACAAAGTCCGTCCGGCGGCGCGGGCGTGGCCTACGTGTTCGAGCGGACGAGCGAGCAGTGGGAGTTGCACAGCGAGCTGCGCCCTGCGGACGCCGGGCCGGACAACCTGCTGGGCAGCGCGGTGGCCATCGACGGCGACACGGTGGCGCTGGGCGCTCCCGGCGGCGGAGAGGGCGGCGTGTTCGTGTTCCGGCGGACGTTGGACCGCTGGACGCTTTCGGGCAGGGCGACCGGGAGCGGCCGCCTCCTGCACACGGCGGAGGCGCTGGCGCTGTTCGGCGCGGGCAGCGTCGCGGTCGCAGCGCCGTTCCTGCTGAACTTCGAGAGCGCGGTGAACGGAGTGCTGCCCTTGCGGGTCATCATGACGCGCCCGGTGCACCTGGTGCTCATCTGGGGGTTCCTGGGATTCCTGGCGGCGCCCGTGCTGTTCGCGCTCCTGCGCCACATCTTCAGGCCCGGAAACTGGTCGCTCATGCGTTTCGGCATCGCGGCGTTCGCGGCGTCCGCGCCGGTGATGTTCTGGCTGCAGCCGGTCTACGGCCCGCTCCTCTACTCACTCGTCGTCTTTCTGTTCCTGGTGCACCAGGCGGGTTTCCGTCTTCCAAGGGCGGACGAGGCGCTGTTCGCCTACAACCCACGGTTGACGCTGATGGTCGGGAGCGTCGTAGTGGCCGGAGGGCTCGTGTGGGACGGCGTTGTCAACAGCGAGCGGAGCGCCGATGGCGAGGTGCTGGCCATAGACCGGCTGCTGGTCGTGTTACCCATGGCTGCGGTCATCGCGCTTGCGATCTACGCCGCCTGGACCCTCGCCCACCGGGATGGCGTGACGGTACGGCAGGCGGGGGCCGATCACCCAGGCGCCGGTAGATGGAGCGGCCATACCCCTGCGCTGCTCGCGCTGGCGGTCGCCGGAGCGCTCATCATGGGCGTGGAGCTGTTCCACGTATCGGACATATTCGGCGGCGAACTCCGTCGCTCCAACACGGTGTTCAAGCTGTACTACCAGGCGTGGGCGCTCATGGCGGTCGTGGCGGGGTTCGGGCTGTGGCGCGTGGGCGCGCACTGGGGCCGCCGGCGCCTCGCGGGACGCATCAGTTTCGTCGTCTGGGCCGCGGTCATTGTTCTGGGGTTCGGCGCGGTGAGCTACTACGCGTTCGCCGCCGTCGCCTCGCGGACCGCCGACGCCGGGGCGCTTACCCTCGACGGCGTGGCCTATCTGGAGCGGTTTGCGCCGGCGGACGCGGAGCTGTTGCGCTGGGTCCGCGCCGAGACCCCTCGCGACGCCGTCGTGCTCGAAAGCGCGCTCGTTCCCTGCGGCAGCAACCCGAACGGGTGCGACGACTGGGACGCGGCGCTCGCCCGCGTCGCTTCCGCCACCGGACGCCCGACGATCGTCGGGTGGGCCGGGCACGAGCGGCAGTGGCGCGAGGACGACGCGGAGATCTTCCGCCGCCAGGACGACGTTAGGACGATCTATCAAACGGGCGACTCCGGCGAGGCGCGGGCGCTCTTGCAGCGCTACGGCGTCGACTACGTCGTTGTCGGCCCGCGAGAGCGTGCCGTCTACGGCGAAGATGGTTTGGCGAAGTTCGACTCGCTGGGGGACGTTGTGTTCGAGTCCGGCGCGGGAGGCGGCCCCATCCGCGTCCACCGCGTCGCCGGGGGCGGCGTCTGATGGCGGCTGCGGGTCGCGCGCTCCGGGCCGCTGCTGGAGCGACGCTGCGCCGTCCGGGCTTCCCCCGGTCGTGGGAGGCGTGGGCGTACATCGCGCTGATCGCGGCCGCGCTCGCAACGCGGCTGTGGGACCTCGGCGCCCGATCGCTCAACTATGACGAAGTGTTGCACGCTTGGTACTCGTGGCGGTACGCGGAGGGCATGGGGTATGCGCACACCCCGCTCACGCACGGCCCATTCCTCTTCCATGCGGGTGCGGCGACGTTCTCACTCATCGGCTCGAGCGACTACCTGGCGCGGCTGGTCCCCGCCCTGTTCGGCGTCGCGCTCGTAGGACTGCCGTACTTCCTGCGGTCGGAGTTGGGACGGCGCGGCGCACTCGCCGTGTCGGTGTTCCTGCTCATCTCCCCGACGCTGCTGTACTTCGGGCGGTTCATGCGGAACGACATCTACATGGCGGTGTGGGCGCTAGCGCTTCTGGTGGTCGTGTTCCGCTACCGCGAGCGTCAGCGGACGTCGCTGTTGTTCGCTTGGGCCGTGCTGTGGGCGTTCGCGTTCGCCACGAAAGAGAGCGCCTACATGCTGGCGGGAACGTTCGGGCTGTTCCTCCTGATCATGGCGGGTCCGGCGCTGTGGGAGTGGGCGCGGAACGATCGCCGGCTGTCGCGCGTGGGGCCTGCCGGCGATCTGTTCATCGTGCTCGCCACGCTCTCGCTGCCGCTGTTCGCGCCGCTGACGGGGCTTGCGCAGGGCGTGCTCGGCATCGTGCTCGTGAATCCGGACGCGAACGATCCGCGCGTGCAGGCCGGCGAACTGGCGCGGGCGGCGGCCGAGACCGGGGCCCCGGTGGGCGGCGCAATGTACATCGCCGCGTTCATCGCGCTCGTGTGCATAGGCCTCGCCGTCGCCGTCGGGACGCTGTGGGACCGTCGGCGGTGGCCTCTGCTCGCCACGGCCTTCGCGGCGGTGTGGCTGCCGCTGTTCACCAGCATGTTCACCAACTGGCAGGGCTTCTTCACCGGGTTCTGGGGGTCGCTGGGATACTGGATGGCGCAGCAGGGCGTCGAGAGGGCCAACCAGCCGCTCTTCTACTACGTGCTCGGACTCTCGGCCTACGAGTTTCTCGTGCTGGTTCCGGCCGTTCTCGGAGGCCTGTACCTGCTGTTGCGGCCTCGCAGTTCGTTCGACGTCTTCATCGTGGCGTGGGCGGCGCTGACGTTCGCGCTGTTCACTTTCGCGGGGGAGCGGATGCCGTGGCTGCTGACCGGCATAACGCTGCCGCTTGCCGTCGTCGCCGGACGGACGGCAGGGCTGCTGGCCGACGCGGCGTTGCGGTCGCCGCGCTGGGCGGCGTGGGTGTACGTGTTCAGCCTGGGCGCGAGCGCATTCGGCGCCTATGTCGTAGTGGGGTTCTTCATCTACGAGGACGGGCTGGTCCCCAAGATGCCGACCGTTCCTCCGGCGGCGCTGGCCGCGGGGTTGGCGCTGCTCGTCCTGCTGGCCGCAGGCGGCCTGGCCGCAAGGCTGCGCGGGCGGGGAGGGGAGGGAGCGCCGGCGCTGTCGTTGCTGGCGGCGCTAACGCTCGGGGCGCTGACCGTCGCGGCCATCGCGACCGGCGCCGTGGCGGCGCGGGCGAGCTATTCCCACGCGGGCTTCGAGCGTCCGAAGGAGTTGCTGGTGTACTCGCAGACGGGGCAGGAGACGTCGTACACCGCCGAGTGCATTGAGCGGCTGGCCGAGACGTCCGGGCTCGGGAAGAGCGGCCTGCGCATTCTCGTCGACGATTCGGACAACTTCGGCTGGCAGTGGCGATGGTACCTGCGCGAATACGGGGCCGTGACGCACCAGTCGCTGTACGAGACGCCGCTCGATGCGTCGTCCGGCGCGGCCGATCAGTTCGACGTGGCGATGATGAGCGAATCGGTCGAGCGGACGAACGCCGCGGGACTGGACGGATTCCAGCCGGTCGGGCGCTTGCGTCACCTGTGGTGGTTCCCCAACTACGCCTACAACCGGCTGACGCTGGGCGCCGTGGCGTCGGGCGCGGTTTCGCGCGAGGGGTGGCGCACGGCGCTCGACTACGTGATTGCGCGAGAGTTCAACAGCGCGATGCAGTGGTCGAAGGGAGTGATCTACGTCCGCGACGATCTGGCGCCGCAGGCGGAGGGGTGTTCGTCGCTGCGGGCGACGCCGCCGGAGGAGCCGGAGGAGGAGTAGGGGGCTCGCTCTCCCTTCGGGCTACATGCAGTCCTGCAGCCGGCGTCGCTGGCGACCGCCGCCGTCAAAGTTTGCAGGGTCGAGCCAGCGCCTGAACCCTTCACGCAAGCGGGGCCAGTCGGCATCGATGATTGAGTACCAACTCGTGTCTCGATTGCGTCCCTTGTTGACGGTCGCCTGCCGCCACGTGCCTTCGAACGTGAACCCCAATCTGAGCGCCGCGTTTCGTGAGGGTTCGTTCAAGGCGTTGCACTTCCACTCGTAGCGCCGGTAGCCGAGCGAGAAGGCGTGCTCCATCATCAGGAACATGGCCTCAGTTGCGGCCCTGCTTTGCTTGAGCACCGGACCGAGGTGGATATGCCCAACCTCAATCGTGCCTGAGTTGGGCGTGATCCGAAGGTAGCTGGCCACGCCTCCAGGCTTTCCGGTCTCGTTGTCCCGCACGGTATAGAACAGGGGGTCGTCCCCACAGCACGTCGCCTGCGCCCACTCGCGGAAGGCGGCGAAATCCTCGAAGGGCCCATAAGCCAGGTACGTCCAGTCCGATTCGATACGGGAGAGCGTCTCGAACAGATGCTGTGCGTGCGCGTCGATGTCGAAGGGCTCCACCGTGCACCAAGCCCCCTGCATCGTGCGGCGCGCCGGACGCGCCGGCGGCGTCCAGCCGGGGACGGCAGGCCCGATCGGTTGGCCGAATTCGTTGGCGACGGCGGACATAAACGATCCTGGAACCGTGCGGTGGGCTCTGTGCAGGATACATGCATTGAGCTACGACGCACCGAGGGGCTGTACGATAGAGCGGCAATGACTTCCTCCAGGGAACAGGCCGACATCGCACGCTGTGTCGCCGGAGCACTGATGAACGACGGCAAGGTGCTGCTCGTGAAGAGGTCGCCGCAGGCCCGGCATTACCCGGACGTGTGGGACCTGTTCGGGGGACACGTTGAGGCGAAAGAGTCTCTGGAGGACGCCTTGCGCCGAGAGGCCCGGGAAGAACTGGAGATTGAAATCGACTCCTTTCAGCCGCTCGGGACCGTCTACGATCCGGTTGAACCGGCCGAGATCGTCATCTTTGTCGTGACTGCGTGGAGAGGCGAGCCGATCAACGCCGCCCCTGAGGAGCACAGCGCGCTTGGCTGGTTCTCAGTAGAGGAGCTGCCTGGTTCGGCCGGATTGGATGCGTATAGGGAGCTTGTCGTGGAGGCGCTTGTCCGGGAGTAGGGTCTGGACGCCGGCTCGCTCACGTCCGCGCGCTACAGCGCCGCCAGCGCCGACTGCGCCGCGCTTTGCTCCGCCGCCGACTTGCTGCGCCCGGAGCCCTCGCCGATGACTTCACCGTCGATCTCGGCCTGAACGGTGAAGGTTCTGGCGTGCGGCGGTCCCGACTCGCGGGTTACGCGGTAGGCGGGGAGGGGTCGGCCCTGCTGCTGGAGGGCTTCCTGGAGTGCGCTCTTGGCGTCGCGGGCCGGTCTCTCCGGGCCCATGGCCTCCATCCGGTCGCCGAGCCATCCCATTACGAGCGCCCTCGCCCGCTTCTCGCCGCGGTCGACGAGCACGGCGCCCAGCACGGCCTCCAGCGCCGCGGCGAGGTTGCGGGGACGCCCGCGACCGCCGCCTGCATCCTCGCCGAGACCAAGTATGAGGTGGTCGCCCAGCCCGATGGACTCGGCGACGCCGGCGAGCGCTGGGCCGCGCACGAGAGCGGCCCGGGCGCGGGTGAGGTCGCCCTCGTCGAAGTGGGGGAAGCGCGCGAACAACTCCTCGGCGACGACCCACCCGAGGAAGGCGTCGCCAAGATATTCGAGGCGGTCGTAGCTGCTGCGTTTCCGGCTCGCCTGTTCGTTGAGGTAGGAGCGGTGCGTGAGCGCTTCGCGCAGCAACGCCCGCTCCCTGAACCTCACGCCGAGCTTCCGTTCGAGCGCGGCCAGACCGCGGTCGGACTGCCGGTTAGTCAAAGACTCCCTTCGGCCAAGGGGGCTGAGGACGCTTTACCTCGCCCACGAACAGGTCGTTCTGCACGAGGTTGACGAGCGAGTCGAACGCGCTCTCGGCTTGCTCGTCGGTCTGGGGCCGAATGAGCTTGACGAACGCGGAACCGCCGCCCTCGAACACGAAGGTGGGGGTGCCGAAGACGCCGCGCTCCTCGACGGCCTGCTTGTGGCTCGCGGCGATCTCGTCGAGAGTCGAGCGGTCTTCGAGGTCCTGCGCGAACCGGTCGGCGTCGAGTCCTGCCTCGCCGGCGAGCCGCTTGAGCAGTTCCTTGTCGCCGAGGTCGCTGCGGTCCTCATGGCGCGCCCGCAGCAGCAGCGGCAGATAGGCGCGGAGGGCGTCCTCGCCCTGACGGCGCGCCGCCTGGCCCGCGCGCAGTCCCCACAGGCTGCCGTTCAGCGTTTCGTCCGGCTCGTTCCACGCCTGGTAGTCGGGGCCGACCTTCTGGTTGACCTGTTCGAGCGAGAAAGGCCGCCACGTAACCTCGACCGGCGCCTTGCCGCCCTTCGCCCGCTTCACCTGATCCAGCCACACGGCTGCATTGAAGACGAACGGTCAGCGAAAGTCGTAGTACACCTCAGCCTTCAGCGTCGCCATGGCGACCTCCTCTTTCTCCGGGGCGGCGCCCCGACCGTACTTCGTCCGGCGCCGATTGTAGCCGAAACGCGGCGCAACCGGTGCCGGATGCGCGCTGTCGCGCGCAAACCCTCACCCCAGCCCTCCCCCGACTTCGGGGGAGGGGGCCGGAGCACCTGCGAGCGCTGCCCTCTCTGCCCTTCGGGCATCTCCCCCAGAGGGGGAGAGTGGATTCCCGCCTGCGCGGGCCCGAGTGCGCGCTTGGCGCGCAAACCCTCACCCCAGCCCTCCCCCGACTTCGGGGGAGGGAGCCGGAACGCCTGCGCGGGAATGACGGGGGGACGCTACTCCTCCTTGACGAGGGCCATGGCGCGGACGCCGGCCTTGTAGTGCTCCTCCGGCGTCACGATGGGGCCGGGGCGGTACGTGTAGTTCGAGCCGGGCGTGAGCACTTCCTCGTACATCAGTTCGCGGTGCCCGGGGAATGCAACCGTAACGGCGTAGTACTGCTCGCCCGGAACGGGGAGGCGCGCCCGGCCCTGCGCGTCGGTAGTGGCGCGCGCGACGCCGGCGATGGCGACCCTGGCGCCGGGAACGAGCGCGCCCTCGCGGTTGTAGACCGTCACGCCGACGCACGAGCGGGGCAACCTGCCGCCACTGAGTTTCCAGAGGAGGCGCGTCCAGCCGCTCAGCATCGAGCCGTCGGGTATCTGCCCCACGACGTCGGCCTCGAACCCTGGGCCTTTGGGCGTGCGCCAGTCGGGGCCGTACTTCGCCTCGAGATACGCTTCCGGCGGGTTGGGCACCCGGAAGCGCTCGCCGACGAACTCGATTTCCGCGAGGTCGTGGTACGCGTGCAGGGGAAGCTCGACGCCGGGGAACTCGAACACGCGCCCGTCGATGAGCAGGTGGCAGGTCCAGTCGGTGCGCAGGCCGTCCTTGACCAGCGCGCAGCTGATGTGGCGAGGGTTGGGCCGGATGCGCGCCATGAACCCGTGCTGCCGGAAGACGTCCGCCATCCGGTAAATCTCGTCGATTGTCAGTCCGTGCATGCCGACGATGGACGCGGTATCCGTCTCGTCGTCCCAGGGGATGAAGTTGCCCTCGCGGACGGCGCCGAGGCAGGTCCCGGAGCCGAGCCAGAAGACAATGCCCTGCTCGTCGAAGATGCGCTTCACTTCCTTCATTCGCGCGGCGGCCGCTTCGGGATTCATCGGCGTCGGCGATACGATCGTCTTCAAGTATGTGGCTTCTTCGTCGTGCATCGTTGCGCTCCTTGCGGCAGAATCCGCGGCTCGCAAGCCGCAAGGCGAACCATCATAGCGGATGCCGCAAGCCCCCCGGCTGGCGCCCCCCGGCGCTACGGCCCGTCCGGGCGCTTGCCTATGCGGAGGCGGACTACACCGCAGTCGCACAGATAGTCGGTCCACGCCAACTCGTCGAGTTCGTTGGGCAGGAGGGGCTGTCCGCGCGCCGAGTACGGGACTTCGCGGACGCGCGCCGCTCCGCACTGCTCGCACGGCGGCGACATTCGCAGGCCGCCCTCGAAGCTGAGCGTCACGCCGCTCATGCGCCGCCGTCCCGCCATGCGCGATAGAGCGCCGCCCACTCCGCGATTGAGAGCGTCTCGGCCCGCCGGGTGGCGGCGACGCCGGCGGCGCCGAGGAGCGCTTCCGCATCGCCGGGCGCGATGGCGAGTCCGGCGGCCAGAGCGTTCCGCAATTGCTTGCGCGGGGCGCTGAACCCTGCGCGGGCGAGCGTGAAGAACCGGGCGGAGTCGTCGACGCCCTCCGCAGGATGGTGGTAGACGTCTACGGCCACAACAGCGGAGTCGACCTTCGGGGGCGGATTGAACGACCCCGGTCGGACGATGCGGGCGATGCGCGCTCGCCCGTACAGCTGGACGGCGAGCGACGCGAGCGACATAGCGCCGGGCGCCGCGCAGAGCTGCTCGGCGACCTCCCGCTGAACGAGCACGGACGCCGCCTGGGGGCGGCAGTCGGCTTCGAGGAACGCCCGCAGGATCGGCATGGCCGCATAGTACGGCAGGTTGCCCACGAGCTTGTACGGCCGGCAGCCGCCGAGCAGCGCGGAAGCCGAGACCGCGCGGGCGTCGGCCTCGACAACGCGGACGTTGGCCGGCGCCGCGCCGCTCAGGTCGCGCGCCAGGTCGCCATCGAGCTCGACGGCCACAACTTCGCGAGCGCGCTCGGCCAGCACGGCGGTGAGGGCGCCGCGCCCCGGGCCGACCTCAATCACGGCGTCGTCCGGCTCGACGCGGGCGGCGTCGGCGATGGCCGAGAGGATGTTGCGGTCGGTGAGGAAGTGCTGGCCCAGGCTCTTCTTCGGTGGGCGCATGACGGCCCCGCCCTCTCTGCCCTTTGGGCGTCTCCCCACAGGGGGAGAACGGATGCGCGCTTGGCGCGCGAACCCTCACCCCAGCCCTCCCCCGACTTCGGGGGAGGGGGCCGGAGGAGCAGCCGTGCACCCCCCCTTCGAACCGGTGGCCCGACGCGTGGCCATGGGATTCGGACTCGAGCCAGGCTGGTCTGCGGCGCTCGGAATGCTCCGCTTAGCGCTGCTTCCTTCCGGATCTGACGCGGTTCACGGGTCTCCGTCGCGCAGGGCCCGGCTCTCAACACCCGTTTCCGGACCAGAGGCGCCGGGGCCGACCCTCGGGGGAGGAATTCAACCCCGCTGTAGCGGACTTCGGGTGCAGGGCCCCGCTAACTCCCCGTCTAGCACGGCTGGGCTTCATGGTACCACCTCGGTCGGCGCTGCGCGCTTGCTACGCCCTCTCTGCCCCTTCGGGGCATCTCCCCCTCGGGGGGAGAAAGGGATGGATTCCCGCCTGCGCGGGAATGACGGAGGGTTAGTTGGGTCTCGTCCTCGGGGAGGGAGCGGATGCTATGCTGTGAGGGCCATGGGCGTTCGCACTGCCGTCATCGCCGCCGCCGGAGTTGGGACACGGTTCTTGCCCATCTCCAAGGCTGCGCCGAAAGAGATGCTGCCGCTCGTCGACCGGCCCGTGCTCCAGTACGCGGTGGAGCAGGCCGTGGAGGCGGGGATCGACCGCATCGTGCTCGTCACCTCGCGCGGCAAGACCATGATGGAAGACTACTTCGACGTCGCCCCGGAGTTGGAGCGGACGCTGCGGGAGCGCGGCAACGCGAAGCTCGAAGCCGTAGAGCGCATCGCGCGCATGGCGAGCATCATCGCGGTGCGACAGAAGGAGCCGCTGGGGCTCGGGCACGCGGTGCTGACGGCGAAAGAGGCTGTCGGCGGCGAGCCGTTCATCGTCTACCTGCCCGACGAAATCCTGCTCGGCGAGCCGTCGGTCACGCGCCAGATGCTGGACGCGTACGACCGGCTGGGGAGCGTGGTGGGCGTCATCGAGGCGCCGTGGGAGGACGTGTCGCGCTATGGCGTCGTGGAGGGCGTACCGGCGGACGACAGGGCGACACGGCTCACGCGATGCGTGGAGAAGCCGCCTCGCGACGAGGCGCCGTCGAACCTGGCGATCGTGGGGCCGTACGTGTTCTCGCCCGCCATCTTCGACTGCCTTGAGTCGATCACCGCGGGGGCCATCGGCGAGCTGCAGCTGACCGACGCTGTGGACCTGCTGGCCCAGCGCGAGCCCGTCCACGCCTACCGGTTCGAGGGCGAGCGCTTCGACGCCGGCACGCCGCTCGGCTTGCTGCAGACGTCGGTTGAGCTGGCGCTTCGCCGCCCGGACTACGCCGACGCGGTCCGCGCCTGGCTGCGCGACCTAGCGGCCCGGGAAGGGTAGCCGGCGCCGCCCAGCTGGCCTTGACCCGATCGCAATCGTCCGTTAGCTGTTCGACAACTCACTGACACGAGCCCGTTGCGCGGTTGCGCTGTCCCTCCCTACGCTGGTTCCAGATGAGGAGGGAACGCGCATGAAACGGATCGTCATCTGTTCGGATGGGACGTGGAGCACGCCCGATCAGCGGGCGCCGACGAACGTGGCGCTGCTCGCGCGCGCCGTGCTGCCGACCGGGCCGGACGGCGTCGCGCAGGTCGTGTTCTATGACGAGGGCGTCGGGACCGGGGGCTGGCTCGACCGGCTCGTCGGCGGCGCCACCGGCAAGGGCGTCGAGAAGAACGTGGGCGACGGCTACCGGTTCCTCGTCAACAACTACGAGCCGGGGGACGAAATCTATCTGTTCGGCTTCAGCCGCGGCGCCTACACCGCGCGCAGCTTGGCGGGGTTCGTGCGCAACTGCGGCGTCCTGCGGAAGTCGGAGGCCGACCATTTTCGAGAGGCCTATCGCCTGTACCGGCGACGCGACGCCGCGCCTAGCTCGGAGGAGGCCGCCGCCTTCCGCGCCCGGCGTTCCCGCGAGGCCGAAATCGCGTTCATCGGCGTGTGGGACACGGTCGGCGCGCTCGGCATTCCGCTGCGGGGGCTGGCGCGGCTCACGGCGCATCGCCACCAGTTCCACGACGTCGAACTGAGCCGCTGCGTGCGGCGCGCCTGCCACGCGCTTGCCGTCGACGAGCGGCGGGCGGCGTTCCGGCCCTCGCTCTGGAAGGCGAACCCCAAGCCGGGGCAGACCGTGGAGCAGGCGTGGTTTCCCGGCGCGCACGCCGACGTGGGCGGCGGCTACCGCGACCGGTCGCTGGCCGATGGCGCGTTCCTGTGGATGGTGGAGCGGGCGTCGGAGTCGGGGCTGGCATTCGACATGGCGCGCTTGCGGGAGGAGGCGCGTCCATGTTCGACGGGCGCGCTGCACGATTCACGGAGCGGCCCCTTCCGGCTGTTGCCGTCGCGCCGCCGCCGCATCGGGGGCGATGCGACGCAGTCGGCCCATCCGAGCGCGCGCGACCGGTTCGAGTCGTCGGCGGCCTACGCGCCGGAGAACCTCGCGCGGTACCTCCGCCGCCCCGGCGCGCGGGTCTACGGGGAGTGAGCGAGGGGGCCTCTCATCGCCCGCCGGCTGGGCGCTGCGCCGAACTCGACCCCTTCACCACCCGGGCGCGATGCTTGACGCGGGGCGCGCCGCCGTCTATCCTTACGTATTGGGCCGGCTTGAAGAGCCGTCCCTTTTTGATTGTGGCAGTCGCCGCCCCGGCCCGAGTGGCGCAACGGCAGCGCAGCCGATTTGTAATCGGCAGGTTGTGGGTTCGACTCCCTCCTCGGGCTCCATTTCGAGGATGGGGCGCCCCCGCGGGGGTGTGCTACACTATCTGCGGCCCGGGAGGGATGGGAGAGCGGCTAAATCCATCAGACTGTAAATCTGACGCCCGACGGGCTACGCAGGTTCGAATCCTGCTCCCTCCACCAGGCCGCCGCCTATGACCACAGACCGATGATTGCGCCCACATAGCTCAGACGGTAGAGCACGTTCTTGGTAAGAACGAGGTCATCGGTTCAAGTCCGATTGTGGGCTCCACCCAATGGCCAAGGGCCGCCCCGAACCCGACCCAGCGACCGCGCACGGAAATCAATCAGAGCAGATGACGGAGGCACAGCGCTAGATGGCTAAGCAGAAGTTTGAGCGAACCAAGCCACACTTGAACGTCGGCACCATTGGACACGTCGACCACGGCAAGACAACCCTGACCGCCGCGATCACCAAGGTCCTCGCCCTCGGCGGCGGCGGCCAGTTCCGCGCGTTCGACTCGATCGACAGCGCGCCCGAGGAGAAGGCGCGGGGCGTGACCATCAACATCGCCCACGTGGAATACGAGTCCCCCAACCGCCACTACGCCCACGTGGACTGCCCCGGCCACGCCGACTACATCAAGAACATGATCACCGGCGCGGCCCAGATGGACGGCGCCGTCCTCGTCGTTTCGGCGCCCGACGGCCCCATGCCCCAGACCCGCGAGCACATCCTGCTCGCGCGGCAGGTCGAGGTGCCCCGCATCGTCGTCGCCCTCAACAAGGTCGACATGATGGACGACGAGGAGCTCCTGGAGCTCGTCGAGCTCGAGGTGCGCGAGCTCCTCAGCAAGTACAATTTCCCCGGCGACGACACCCCCATCGTCCGGGTCAGCGCCCTCGGCGCCCTCGAGTCCTCCAGTACGGACCCCGCCGCGCCCGAGTACGCCAGCATCCATGAGCTCGTCGCCCAGCTCGACGACTACATTCCGATCCCGGACCGCCCCCGCGACGGCACGTTCCTCATGCCCGTCGAGGACGTCTTCTCCATCAAGGGCCGCGGCACCGTCGTCACCGGCAGGGTCGAGCGCGGCACGATTCACCCGGGCGACGAGGTCGAGGTCGTCGGCATTCGCTCCACTTCCAAGACCACGGTCACAGGCGTCGAGATGTTCCACAAGCTGCTCGACGAGGCGGAGCCCGGCGACGCAGTCGGCACGCTCCTGCGTGGCGTGGAGCGCACGGACATCGAGCGCGGCCAGGTGCTCGCCAAGCCCGGCAGCATCAAGCCCGTAACCGAGGCGGAAGCCGAGGTGTACGTGCTCGCCAAGGACGAGGGCGGCCGCCACACGCCGTTCTTCAGCGGCTACAAGCCCCAGTTCTACATCCGCACCAGCGACGTCACCGGCGAGATCGGCTTGCCCGACGGCGTCGAGATGGTGATGCCCGGCGACAACACGCAGATGCACATCAAGCTCATCAGCCCGATGGCCATGGAGCCCGGCCTCCGCTTCGCTATCCGCGAGGGCGGCAGGACCGTCGGCGCCGGCGTCATCACCAGCGTCGCCTAAGGAGGCCGCGTGGCCAAGAAGAGGGGAGACGTCCGCCAGCTCATCAACCTCGCCTGTACGGAGTGCCGCGAGCGCACCTACCACAGCGAGAAGAACCGCCGGAACGACCCGAACCGGCTGGAGTTGAACAAGTACTGCCCGCGCTGCCGGTCTCACCGGCTTCACCGCGAGGTGCGGTAACGTGGCCCAGGCAAGAGGCCGAAATCCCCTTCGCGCCATCATGGACGAGGGGCAGGGGCGAAGGCGCGGGCGTTTCGCGTTCATCGGCGAGGTCTACAGCGAACTCACGAAGGTGACGTGGCCGTCCCGCGAGGACGCCGTGCGCCTCACCATCCTGGTGCTCGTCGTCTCCGCCGTCATGGGCGTCTTCCTCGGCCTGTGGGACCTCGGGTTCAGCGAGATCGTGGAGCGCGTGTTCCTCTAGCCGCGCCCGCGAGAACAGAGAGACTGCATGACAGAGCAAGCCACGACTCCCGAGACCGAAACCCGCTGGTACATCGTCCACACCTACTCGGGGCAGGAAGACCGCGTCCGGAAAAACCTCGAACTTCGCATCGAATCCACCGACGCGAAGGACAAGATCTTCAAGGTCGTCGTCCCCACCGAGGAAGAGGTGGAGATCAAGGAGGGCAAGCGCCGCTCCGTCCACCGCAAGATCTTCCCCGGCTACATCCTCATCCAGATGAAGATGGACGACCACAGCTGGCGCACCGTCCGCGAGACCCCCGGCGTCACCGGGTTCGTCTCCGCGGAGGACGAGCGGGAGCGCCGGCCCAAGCCGGTTCCCCTGGAGCCGCGCGAGGTCGAGCAGATCCTCAGCCGAATGGAGGAGCCGTCGCCCCGCATCAAGGTCGGCCTCGCGGCCGGCCAGATGGTGCGCATCACCGGCGGCCCGTTCGCCGAGTTCATCGGCTCGGTCGACGCCGTCGACGAAGACAAGGGCAAGGTCCGCGTGCTGGTGTCGTTCTTCGGACGCGAGACGCCGGTTGAGTTGGACTTCTTGCAGGTGGAGAGAGCGTAGTGGCCAAGAGAGTTCGCGCAGTGCTGCGGCTGCAGCTGCCCGCGGGCAGCGCGACGCCGGCGCCCCCCGTCGGGCCGGCGCTGGGACAGCACGGCATCAACATCATGCAGTTCGTGAAGGAGTACAACGCGCGGACCGCCAACCAGGCCGGGACCATCATCCCCGCCGAGATCACCGTGTTCGAGGACACGTCGTTCACCTTCGTGACAAAGACGCCTCCGGCCTCGGAACTCGTGCGCAAGGCCGCCAACATCGAGAAGGGATCGTCGAGCCCCCGCCGCGAGCGGGCCGGCGTCATCTCTCGCTCCGCCCTCCGCGAGATAGCGGAAATGAAGCAGAAAGACCTGAACGCCGCCGACATCGAGGGCGCGATGAAGATCATCGAAGGCGCCGCCCGCAGCATGGGCGTCGCGGTGGAGGGAGAGTAGCCATGCCGAAGCACGGAAAGCGCCACCGCTCCGCTACGGCGCTCGTCGAGCGCGACAAGCGCTACGAACCCGCCGAGGCGCTCGGCGTTCTGCGCCAGGCGTCCGCCGCCAAATTCGACGAGACCGTTGAACTGCACGTGCGCACCAACGCCGACCCCCGCCACGCCGACCAGCAGTTGCGCGGCGTCGCCATGCTCCCCAACGGCATCGGGAAGGAAGT
>DAOUKL010000080.1:0-3738 GCA_034421335.1 Dehalococcoidia bacterium
AGCGTGGCGACCTCGTGGCAGGAAGTGCTCGACCTCGGCCGCCCACTCACCAAGGGCTCGACCGCGCCGGGCAACGACCCGGCGCCGGAATTCCTCGCCGCCAACGGCGGCCCGTTCAAGATGATCTACGGCTACGGCGGAACGTCCGAAATCGCCGCCGCCTTCGACCGCGGCGAAGTCGAGTTGATCGGTTGCGGACGCGGCGCCTCCTACCGCCTGTTCCCCGAGTGGTACGACGAAGGGCGCCTCATCCCGCTCTACTACGTGAAGCAGCCCATCGACGATGAGTGGCTGGCCTTCCTCAGGCATTCCGACCCGTTGCCGAATTTCATGGAACTACCGGGGCTCGACATCAACCAGGCGCAACTCGAAGCGCTTCAGGCCAACCTGCTCGTCACCGAAATCTCACGCGCGTTCATCATGCCCGAGGGTGTGCCCGACGACGTCCGGCAATACTGGCAGTCGCAATTCGACCAGATGATGATCGACGAGCAGTTCATCGAGGCCGTCATCGTCGCCGGGTACGAGACGTCCTACGGCTACGGACGCTCCGAGGAGATCCTCGACATCGTGCGGACGGTGCAGGCGCTCAGTCCCGAGGCCAAGCAGATCGTGCTTGAAATCAGCGGCGTCGGCGACCTCAACGTCAACTAACCCCGACTGTTCAAACTCCCGACGCGCCCAGCCGGGGCCGGCGATATCGCCGGCCCCGGCCTTTGCCTCCAACTCCGTGCGGCGGTTTGATTGACAGAACCTGCGTATCAGCGTAACTTGCCGCTACCACGCACGAATGCCTGAACACTCCCCGAGCGCCGCGCTACGCGTACGGGCCCCGGAGACCATAGGAACGCCAATGGACGCATTCCTGACCGCGCTACAGGAAAACTGGGATGTCATGGGGACGGCCAGCGTCAGCGCGGCCCAAAACCTCTTCTCTCCCGGTCCGCTGATTGCCTTCGCAATCATCACGCCTATTGCGCTCTTCAACGGCGTGATGATTGCCGGCGGCGTGCCGGTATTCATCCTCCTCCTTACCTTCGCCTCCCAGCTCGACCCGTTCATCGCGCTGCCCGCCGCCGTCTTCTACGCGGCGGCGAACGACGCCACCGAACCCATTCCCTCCATTCTCATCGGCGTTCCCGGCTCCCGCGGCTCGCAGGCGACGATCATCGACGGCTACCCGATGGCTCGACAGGGGCGCGCCGGCGAAGCGCTCGGCGCCGTCTACGTCTCCTCCCTCATCGGCGGGCTCATCGGCGCCGCCCTGCTCATGGCCGTCCTGCCCGTCGCCCGCGAAGTGCTCAAGATCTTCAGTTCCGCCGAGTTCTTCCTGCTCGGGCTGCTCGGCATCGCCACCGTAGCCCTGCTCAGCACCGGCGCGATGGTCAAGGGGATGCTCACCGCGGCATTCGGCCTCGCCATCGCCCTCATCGGTTTCTCGCCCATCACCGGACAGGTGCGGGCCGATATGGGGATAGGCTACCTGTGGGACGGCCTGCCGCTCGTTCCCATGCTGCTGGGGCTATTCGCCATCCCCGAACTCGCCAACCTCGTGGTCAGCAACACCGCCATCGCAACGGAGCGGCTCGACGAGGTGCTCGAAGGCTCCGGAGGCGACGTGAAGAAGGGCATGGGCGAGGCCATGCGCCACAAGTGGCTCATCACCCGCTCGTCCGTCATCGGCATGTTCGTGGGCATGATGCCCGGCCTCGGCGCGGTCCCGGCCCACTGGATCGCCTACGCGCAGGCGAGGCAGACCGAAAAAGGGGCCACCGAAACGTTCGGCACCGGCGACATCCGTGGCGTCATCGCCCCGGAGGCCTCCAACAACGCTATCGACGGCGGCGTCCTCGTCCCCACCCTCTTCTTCTCGATCCCCGGCAGCCCGAACATGGCGCTCATCCTCGCCATGCTCATCCTGGTCGGCATCCAGCCCGGGCCCCCGATGCTGAACCAGAACCTCGACCTCACCATTTCGCTGGTGTGGACCATCGCCATCGCCAACATCATCGTCGTGCCGATCGTGCTGCGATTTGCGCCGCTCATCGCGCGCGTCACCGTCATTCCGCCCAACATCCTCTTCCCGCTGGTTATGGCCATCATCACCATCGGCGTCTTCCAGTCCTCGCAGGCGGTCGGCGACCTCGTTCTCTTCGCGGTCGCCGGGGTGCTGGGGCTCTTCATGAAGGCGTACGGCTGGCCGCGGCCGCCCATCGTCATCGCCATCGTGCTCGCGGAGGTCGTCGAGAAGTACCTCTGGATCGCCGTCAACACCTACGGCTGGGAGATGTTCCAGCGCCCGCAGTTCATCGGCATCCTCATCGCCGTGGCGATAGCCGCCCTCATCGGCATGCGCGTCCAGCGGAGCGCCGCGACAATCGCCCACGCCGAGGCCCCCGAGGAAGAGGCGGGCCCCGCCCGCGAACTCGGGAGAGAGTCATGACCAGCGCCGCCGAAACGCAGAAGTCGCCCCTGGCCAGGCTTCTCGCCGTCGAAGTCATCGGGGAGGTGATCCTGCTCGTCGGCGTCGGCATCTTCTTCGTTTACATGATGCTGGACTCGCGGGACTGGGGGCTTGGAGCCCAGATCGTTCCGTGGATCTCAATCGGCATCGGCGCCCCGTTCTGGATCTGGCGCATGGGAGAGATTATCGAAGTGGTCTTTGCCGCACCCCAATACCGCCTCATACGGCAACGGCTGCCCATCGCCTTGGCGGTGGTTTTCCTGGCGCTCAGTTGGTGGTTCGTATGGTTCTTGTTCGCAGGCCCCCTCTGGACAGTCCCCACGTACACGCTGCCTGTCTTGCTGGCGGTCGTCTGGCGGTTCGTCAACCTCTTCCGCACCAGCTCCGGCGAGGGCGGCCAGATTATGGACACAGGGTTCCTCGAGACCGAGGACTCTCCCTCCGTCGTCGCCCGGCGATGGGTGCTCTTGATTCTCAGCACCGCCGCCCTCCTTGTGAGCGTATGGACGCTCGGCTTCCACGTCGGCATACCGCTCTACACCATCCTCTACCTCATCATCCTCGGCAACGTCCGCTGGTACTGGACCGTGCCCGCCGCGGCCTTCTTCCTCGCCGTCATCATCTTTATCTACGGTCAGCTCCTGCTCGCCGAATGGAACGTCCCCCACTGGATCGAATGGTTCGGGTTGGACGAGTGGTGGGAAGACCGGTTCGATCCCGACGAGACACTCCGTCTGGTCATCAACTTCATCGTGGGCGTCGTCGCCATGTCCATCGTCGCCTTCGCTACGGAATGGCTCACGCGCCTCGCGCGCAACGGCGCCCGAAGCGGATGAACCGCCGGCCCGCTCTCCCGCAGGCGCGGATAACGGGCAGGTGAATAGCAGCCCCCTGACGTAGTAGAATGGTCGATAGCTAGAACCAGCGTCCGCCCAATCTGTAACTGGAGGAGACAGGATGCTCTCGAAGGAAAACAACGACCTGATCACGCGAGTCGGCCCCGGCACGCCTATGGGCGACGCCATGCGCCGCTACTGGATTCCCGCGCTCATGGACTTCGAACTACCGGAACCCGACTGCGACCCCGTGCGCGTCCGCCTCCTTGGCGAGAACCTGGTCGCCTTCCGCGACTCGAAGGGGCGTGTGGGCCTGCTGCCCGACGCCTGCCCCCACCGCCGCGTAAGCCTCTACTTCGGCAGGAACGAGGAAGAGGGACTCCGCTGCGTCTACCACGGCTGGAAGTTCGACGTCGACGGCGCCTGCGTCGACATGCC
>DAOUKL010000081.1:0-7630 GCA_034421335.1 Dehalococcoidia bacterium
GGGGGGGGGGGGGGGGGGGGTAAAGCGCGGGAAGTGACGGCGAGGGGTTGCGCGATGGGGCGGAGCCTGCTAGTTAGAACATTAGTTCTATTATGGAGGAAGGGCCATGCTCATTCAGCGCGCTCCGGACGTGTACGAGAAGCTGCGCCATCTCGGCGGAATGGCGACGGACGACGTGCTGTCGCCGTCCGAGCGCTCGGAGGGCGCCGCGCGTCCGAGCGAGGGCTGGGGGCGCGTCGGGCCTCGGGGCGGAGTTACGCCGCACGCGGGGGTCTACAGGGCGGCGATGCCGAACGGGAAGCGCATCTCGCTGATGCGCGTGATGTTCACCGACCACTGCATCATGGACTGCCACTACTGCCCCAACTCCTACTGGGTCCCGCGCAGGCGCTACGGGTTCAAGGTGGACGAGCTGGCGCGGCTGTTCGACGAGATGCACAGCCGCCACATGGTGGACGGACTCTTCCTGAGCTCCGGCATCTTCAAGGACCCCAACGCGACACAAGAGCGCCTGCTGGACGTGGTGGAGGCGGTGCGCTCCCGCTACGGGTTCCGCGGCTACGTGCACCTGAAGGTGATGCCCGGCACGAGCGCGGGCGCGCTGATCGAGGAGAGCCAGCGGCTGGGCGCGCGGCTCTCCGTCAATATGGAGTCCCCCTCCGCGGAGCACCTGCGGAAGGTGAGCACGATGAAGGACTTCGACAACGGCATCGTCGCGCCGATGAAGCGCATCAGCGAGCTCATGCAGGAGCGCTACGGCGGCGCGGTCGGCCAGGCGACGCAGCTCGTGGTCGGCGCGGCGGACGAGTCGGACTGGGACATCTACACGCGGATGCGGAGCCTCTACGGGGAGTACGGCTTCAAGCGCGTCTACTACTCCGCGTTTCGTCCGGTGGCGTACACGCCGCTGGAGGAGCACCCCGCGACGCCTCCCGAGCGAGAGCACCGCCTCTACCAGATGGACTGGTTGTCGCGCATCTACGGCTACGACACTGAGGAGTTGCGCCCGGCTTTCGACACAGGAGGCTTCCTGGAACTGCGCGCCGACCCGAAGCTGATGATCGCAATGAACAACTTCGAGCGCTTCCCGGTGGACGTGAACCGTGCGAGCGAGCGGGAGCTGCTGCGCGTCCCCGGCGTCGGGCCGTTGGCGGCGAGCCGCATCGTGAAGCAGCGGTCGCAGCACTCCATCACGCAGCGCCGGGAGCTGCAGGCGATGGGCGTGGTGCTGAAGCGCGCCATGCCCTTCCTGCGCTTTCCCGGCCACAGGCCCGCGCCCGCGAAGCAGGGCGAGCTGGCGCTCTTTCGCGAGCAGTCCGCAACGACCGCGCAGCCTCCGCGCCGCACGGTGGAGTTGCATGCGGCGCACTCCGCCTCCGGCTGCGCGTCGTGCCCGCTCAACCCGGGGACCTGCGGAATGGCGGCGTGAGCAGGTACGGCGCCGCCGAGGTTTCACCCGAGACGCTGGCGGGTGATAACCTACCGAACGCGCAACGGCGAACGAGGATGAACGAGACGATGCTCAGCATCGGCGAACAGGCGCCCGACTTCACCCTGCCGCTCAGCGACGGCGGGTCGTTCACGCTCTCCGAGCACCGGGGGAAGAACGTGGTGCTCTACTTCTACCCGAAGGCTTTCACGCTCGGCTGCACGCTGCAGACGAGAGGGTTCCGCGACGCCTACGGCGAGTTCGACGCGCTCAACGCCATCATCGTCGGCATCAGCACCGACGCCGTCGACACCGTCCAGCGGTTCCAGGAAGCGTGCGGAACGCCGTTCGCCCTGGCGAGCGACGCATCGGGCGAGGCGCGCCGGCTGTACGACGTGGCGCGCCGCTTCCACATGGGGACGTCGCGCGTGACCTACGTCATCGACGGGGAAGGCGTCGTCCGCGGGGCCTTTCACGACGAACTGGTGATGAGCCACCACATCAGCCACGCGCTGCGGGCGCTGGAAGCGCTCGGTTAGGCGGCGGAGCGGCGATGTACACCATCGGCATACTCACCAGCAGCGACGCCGGCGCCAGGGGCGAGCGCGAGGACACGAGCGGCGCTCTCATCCGCGAGATGCTCGGCGCGCCGGACTACGACTGCCGCCGCTACGTGGTGACGCCCGACGACCAGGCGACCATCGAGGCGACACTGCGGGAGTGGGCCGACGAGGACGGCCTCGACCTGATCCTGACGACGGGCGGCACAGGCTTCACCGACCGGGACGTGGCGCCGGAGGCGACGCTCGCCGTGGTCGACCGGGCAGCCCCGGGTCTTGCCGAGGCGATGCGGGCCTACGGGCTGACGAAGACGCCGATGGCGATGCTGAGCCGGGGCGTCACGGGCATCCGTGGCCGCACGCTCATCGTGAACCTGCCAGGAAGCCCGAAGGGCGTACGCGAGGGGCTGGAAGTGCTCACGCCCATCCTGCTGCACGCGCTGGGCCAACTCACCGGCGCAGACCGCGGCCACTAACTCCCCCACCCTCCTCACACCAGTGGGGAGGGTCGAGCGCGCCGCAGGTCCGAGTGAAATCAACATGCGCATCGACGTCATCACCATCTTCCCCGAGATGTTCGGGCCGGCGCTTTCGGCCGGAGTGGTGGGCCGGGCGATCGCGTCGGGCCTGGCGGAGGCGACGGCGCACGACCTGCGGGCGTACACCCACGACCGCCACCGTTCGACGGACGACGCGCCGTTCGGCGGCGGGCCGGGGATGGTGATGCGTCCGGGACCGCTCGTGGAGGCGATCTCGACGCTGCGGGAGTCGGCGTCTACGCCGGTCATCGTGCTGAGCCCGCAAGGGCGGCTGTTCGACCAGCGCGCAGCGGAGCGCCTGGCGGGGATGGAGCGCTTTCTGCTGGTGTGCGGGCGATACGAGGGAATAGACGAGCGCGTGCTTCAATTGCCCGGCGTTGAGGAACTGAGCATCGGGGACTACGTGCTGAGCGGGGGCGAGATTGCGGCGATGGCGGTGATCGACGCGGTCGTGCGGCTGCTTCCGGGGGCGCTGGGCCACGGGAGCGAGGCGTTGTCGGACGACTCGCATACGTCGGGGTTGCTGCAGCACCCGCAGTACACGCGGCCTGCGGAGTTCGAGGGCGCATCCGTGCCGGAAACCCTGCTATCGGGCGACCACGCGGCGATAGCGCGGTGGCGCCGCCGGGAGGCGCTGCGGCGCACGTTGGAGCGGCGGCCGGACATGCTGGCGAGCGCTGAGTTGAGCGACGATGACCGGCGCGCGCTGTCGGAACTCGGGTGGCGTCCGCCGGATGGCTGACCGCGCCATGCCCTCTCTGCCCTCAGGCATCTCTCCCAGAGGGGGCGCGATTCCCGCCTTCGCGGGAATGACGAAGGAGTCCCCCGCAGGAATGGCGAGGGAGTTCCCCTCCCCTCATACCGCCTTCCGTCCCTCCGTCTTCGGGGAGGCGCTTCAGGCAGGGACGGCGACGGGTTCGGGAGTCTTGGCCGGAGATGCGGCCTTGGCCTTGCCGGCAGGCGCAGCGGCGGGAGCGGCGGCCTTGCGGCGCGTCTCGGCGGCGACTTTGGTCGTGCCGATGCTGAATGCGGCGAGCGCTTCGAGTTCGGAGGCGCGCGTCCACTCGTCGTGTCCGACGGGAGCGACAAACCACCGCTCAGCGACGGCCTGCCGGCGCACCTCGTTCTTGGTGCGCGCGGTCGCCTCGGGGTTCCAGTCGGCGGCGGAGTTGACTCTCGGCCACAGGTGCATCGTGGTGGGAACCAGGGCGCCGAGGAAGGCGTACGTGGACTGCCCCTTCTGGCAGATGACTATCTGGTGGCCGGGGGTCGGGCCTGCCGCGGGCTCGACCCATACCCCGGAGCAGACTTCGGCGACGCCGTCGACTGTCTCGAGAACGTCGTAGTCGATGAGGGGCTCTACGTTGTCGGGCCGGTAGTGCCGCCGGCTGCGCTCGTTGGGGGAGAGAGCGTCGTTGAGGGCGGCGTCGTGGGCGACGTAGCGGGCGTTGGGGAAGGTGGGGATGGTCCGGCCGGATGAGGTGATGTGGGTGCCGCCGCCGGTGTACTCGTCGTGCATGTGGGTGTAGATCACGACGGCGATGTCCTTCGGCATTATGCCGAGGTCTCTGAGCTCCCGCAGGAGCGAGGAGCGGCTTCGGGACGGCATGACGTTGAAGTCGAGCGGGGGCTTGTCGCCGGGACCGGCGTTGACGAGGACCCAGCCGTCGGGGTGATCGATGATCATGGAGAAGTTGCCGATGGCGACACGGTTCTGGCGATCGGGTTGGGCAAAGGTCTCCCAGGTCGCTTTGGGCGTGGCGCCGAAAAGGCATCCCCCGTCGGGACGGGTGGTTCCGATGCGCAGGAGCCGGGCGAATGGTTTCTTTGCGTTAGGCATAGCAGAGGCCTCCATGCACGAACGTTCGGCTACTATCCGCCGGTGATTTCACAAATGTCAATACTTTTTCTAGAGATTGGCCAAAAATTGGGCGAAATGGGGGCAAATCGGCGGCAGATTGCCCCATATGAGGGGGTTAGGAGGCGGGGGACGGCGCCCGGACAAGGAGCGGAGAGCGCCGCGAGACGGCTAGCTGAGGGCCCTGCGCCGGGCGTTCCCGCCGCCGAGCGCGGCGCCGACTGCGCCGCTGCCGCCGAACCATGCGAGCAGCAACAGGGCCGTCAGGGCCACCCAGCGCACGGGGAAGTCGGCGTCGATGATCCGGACGGCCGCGCCCGCCGCTAGGACGGGGACCGTGAGAATGGCCGCCATGAGTCCTGCGACTACGAGGGCCTGCCCCGGCGTGCAGGCTGAACGCGCGCCGGCGACGTAGCCTCCGATGAAGGCGGAGGGGATAGCGGTGATGAAGTGGACGACGGGAACGGCGATGCAGGCCAGGGTGACGGCCGCGCCGATGAGGGCGGACTTCAGCATGGAAGGAGTGTACGAGGGGAGGCCGGGGGTGTCCAGACGCTCTTACAGGAGCGGAGTGCGCGCCCCGTCGTTCTGCGGAGGCAGGAAAACTATGTTGAACAATTGCTAGAAACGTTCCGATTTAGTGGGCAACGGGTTCTTGGACGCCGGCGTAGGACGGCTGTCGCGTAGAATAGCTCTTCATGGCCCGCACACCCGGTTTCGCACTCGGCTTGTTCTCGCGCTTCGGGACGTTCGCGGCGTTGGAAGACGCCACGTTCCGGCGCGTCTGGAGCATCGGCGCCTTCTACTACACGTACCGCGCGACGGAGATCGCGGTGCTCTCGTGGTTCGTGCTGACGCTCACCGGCTCGGAGTTGCAGGTCGCGCTCGTGGGGGTGAGCCGGATAGCGCCGATGTTCCTGTTCGGGCTCATCGCCGGAGGGCTGTCGGACCGTCTCCCCCGCCATCAACTGATGCGGGGAGCGCAATCGGTGAACCTGGTCGCGGCGATCGTGATGGTCGTGCTGCTGTACCAGGGATGGGCGGAGCCGTGGCACGCGTTCGCGATGGTCTTCATCACCGGGACGTCGTGGGCCATCGACTACGCGGCCCGCCGGGCGCTGCTGGCCGACATCTTCCGGGGAGGCGCGCTCACGAACGCGGTGGCGCTGGACTCGGGGCTCGTAACAGGGTCGAACATGGTGGGGCCGCTGCTGGGGACGCTGCTGGTGCGGTACACGGACTTCGGCGGAGCGTACGTCGGCATCGCGCTGATGATGGCCGCGGCGCTGCTGCTGGTGCTCGGCCTGCGGGCGCCTGTGCGGCAAGCGCGGCCGCCGGAGAAGGGGTCGGCGCTGCGTCAGATAGCGGAGGCGGCGTTCATCATGCGGCGGAACCGCACGGTGCTGGGCGCGGTGCTGGTTACGGCGTCGTTCAACTTCTTCGGGTGGCCGTTCATTCAGATGGTGCCGGTGATAGCGCGGGACATCATCGGGGTGGGGGAGGTGCAGTACGGGTTCCTGTTGAGCGCGCTGGGACTGGGAGCGCTGGTGGGCGCGGCGATCATCGCGTCGGCGCAACCGGCGAAAAAGGGGAACGTGTACACGCTGGGGTCGGCGCTGTTGATGGCGGCCGCGACGGCGTACGCGTGGACGCCGTGGTACCCCGTGGCGCTGGGATGGATGTTCGTCGCGGGGGTTGGGCTGGCGGCGTTCGCCAGCATGCAGCCGGTGATACCGATGGAGGCGGTCGAGCCGGAGCAGCGGGGCCGCGCAATGGGAGGCATCGTGCTTGGCATAGGCTTCCAGGCGCCGGGGATGTTCGTGATGGGGCTTATCGGCGAGTTGGTGGGCCCGCGCGAGGGAGTGACGTACGTGGCGCTGGCGGGGCTCGTGAGCATCGTGCTGCTCCGGCGCATCTTTCCCGCGCTGGCGGACAGGGAACGTCCGCAATGACGCTCGACGACGGGCTCCGGCGGGCGCTGGCCTCGAGCTTCGTGGTGCGCGTTACGCACACGGGACGCCGAAGCGGCGCGCCCCGGGTGTTGGAGACGACGTACTACTGGGACGGCGCGGACAAGGTCTACCTGTCGGGCTACCCCGGCAGGCGCGACTGGGTCGCGAACATGGGGGCGGGCGCTGACCTGACGCTCTACACGGTGGAGGGCCATCCATGGCTGGAGGTCCCCGTCCGGGCGCGGGTGGTGCGGGACCGGCGAGAGCGAAGCGCGCACATCATGCGGTACGTGGAGCGCTGGACGAGCCTGCCCGGAAGCGAGCGGCGGATGCTGCTGTGGGTGATTCGGGCGGCGCGGGCGAACCGGGCGCTGCGGCTTCCGTGGTGGGGCCCGTTCTACTGTGTGCGGCGGGTGCTCGACCGGATGCCGTGCGTGGAACTGACGATGACGGGCCCGCCGTCCGCGCGAAGCGAACCGCCGCCGTCGCCGACGATTCCCGAGCGAGTTGGAGTCGAGAACGCATAACCGGAGCAAACAGGCTGCGTCAACATTGACAATACGAGCAGCCGACCGCATAGAATCATAGTGGCGAAGTGCATATGCGGCATGAACTATCAGGCGCAGCGGCCGCCCGCCTTGAACCAAGCGACGATTCCACAACGCCAATCCATAACTCTCAAATTGCCGCGAACGTGAGGAGCATCCCGACATGAGCGCATCGACAGGCTACTACCTGCCGCCCAGCGCCGCGCCCAAGCTCGAAGCCCTGGTGGACTCCATCGAAGCCAACCCGGGACCCTTGATCGACGTGTCGGAAATCCGCAAGTCGTGCGACGACCTCAACGTCAGAGCCGTCGCGGACAATCTGCCGGGCGGGCTTACGGAGGAGGATTTCGTCGGCATTCTGAAGCTGGCGATGCTGACGGAGTGCGCGACGGACTCGTACTCGGCGGTGTTCCAGGCGGGCGCGAGACAGTTCGGGGCGCCGTGGCTCGCGCGGTTCAACGACAACATCTGGACTCCCGACGAGCACACGCACTACACGCCGTACAAGTACATGCTGCTCTCGCTGGGGCACTCGGAAGAGGAGCTGCTGCGGGAGATGCGCGACGTGCAGGAACGGCACTACGAGCACTGCTGCGGCCACACCCCCGTGGAGCTCACGACCTACGGGGTGATCCAGGAATACCTGACAGACAACTGGCACGGGATGATCGGCCGGATCCTTCGGAACGAGGCGCCGTACGCGGCGAGGTGCGTGTCGGCGGTCAAGCGCCGGGAGACGCTCCA
>DAOUKL010000082.1:0-25306 GCA_034421335.1 Dehalococcoidia bacterium
CCCCGCTGTCGATGCGGATCGCCCGCAGGGCGTGTCCCCGCTCGCGCAGGCGGCGGCCGGTCTCGACGGCGTGACGCGTCCCGTTCACCGTGTCGTACGTGTCGACGAGCAGCGTCGCTGTGTCAGGGAAGGACTCGGCGTAGGCGTGGAATGCGTCGGCCTCGGTGGGGAAAGCGGCGATGAGCGAGTGGGCCATGGTGCCTATAGGCGTGATGCCGTAACGGGCGGCGGCTTGCACGTTGCTCGTCCCGACGAAGCCGGCGATGTAGCTGGCGCGCGCCAGCCGGTCGGCGGCCTCGCGCCCGTGGGTGCGGCGAGCGGCGAAATCGGCGACCGTTCGCCCTTGCGCGGCATGGAGCACGCGCGCCGCCTTCGTGGCGAACATCGTTTGCAGGTTCACCGCGTTGATGACGGCGGTCTCGACCATCTGCGCCTCGATCACCGGGGCGGTCACCTCCAGCGCGGGCTCATCGGGAAAGAGCAGTTCGCCCTCGCGCATCGACCGCACGTCGCCGGTGAACCGCAGCGACGGCAGCCAGTCGAGGAACGCGTCGTCGAACAGGTTGAGCGAGCGCAGATAGGCGACGTCCGCGTCGGTGAACCGCAGGGCCTCGATGGAGTCGAGCGCCTCCTCGACGCCTGCGAGCAGGGCGTAGCCGCGGTCGGGCGGGTTGCTGCGGAAGTACAGGCTGAACGTCGCGGGAGCGAGGCAGTCGTGCTGCCAGTAGGCCTGCGCCATGGTCAGCTCATAGAGGTCGGTAAAGAGGGCCCGGCTCACGCCCGTTGCGTCCATAACGCGATGCTACGGATTGGGCCTCGGAGGGGTCAAACGCCCCTTCCACCAGCCGTAGCCTGAGAGCAACCCGCGCAGATAGGCGATCTGCCCCACGTGCTGGGTGAAGTCCATCGCCGTGTTCGCGAGCGACTGCCAGACGGGCCGCTCGGCGCTCCACGCCTGATATTGGAAGGGACGCAGCAGGTCGCCGGGAGTGAACGCCTGCACGCGGCGAACGGAGGACTCGTGCGCCGCGTCGACGTATCCCAGCAGCAGCGCTCGCGAGGGCCGGAAGGCGCCGACCTGCTCCGGCGTGTCACCGTAGCCGTTGGCGTCCGCCTGCATGCCGAACCGGTCATGCCAGCCCCCGGCGGTCCACGTGTCCTCCTCGCCGGACGCCTTCGCCGTCATGCCGTCCATCCACCGGCTGTAGTGCCAGGCGAGCCACGCGATGGAGTTGGCGTCCGGCGCCGGACGCGCCCATAGTTGCTCGTCGTCGAGGCCGTCGATCGCCGCCTCGAGCGATCCTCGCGTGAGCGTGAGGAGCCGAACGACGAAGTCGTTGACGGTCGGGGCGGGCGCGTCCACGCCTGACAGGCTCTCCCCCGCCGGCCTACAGGTCGAGGAGCGGCGCGGCGAAGAGCTCCTCCATCGCCGGCTTGCGCGGGATGAACCCCTGCTCGTGGGAGAAGTCGATCATCGTGTTGATCATCTTCTCGTTGTCCTTGACCCCGTAGGCAAAGGGGTCGGCGCCGAAGATGCGGCGCGTCTGCGCCATGTACTGAGGCCCGAAGATGAGGTCGCTCGGCACGCGGCTCGACAGCTCGGCGTACCACGCCTCCTTGGCGGCCACGAACGCGGCGTACAGGTTGAACGCAAGCCACGGGTGCTTCTCGTACACGTCGCCCCGGATGGCGTAGCAGTGGTTCGCCGGAATGTAGCCGTGCGTGTCGAAGAACCGCTTGCCCTCGGCCATCAGGTCGGGGAAGAGCGGCTTCACCTTGGCGAACTCTTCGGCGCGGGGCCGGATGGTCGTCGAGCGGTCGATCACGTTCTTCTCGTTGCTGAACGCCCTGCCGATGGGGGCCGCGTCCAGTTCGCCCCTCGTGAGCATCGTCGCGAGGCTCTTGTCCGTCGGGATGCGGTTGAACTTGATGCCGTCCATCGGCTTGAAGCCGGTGGCCCCGCCGTGGCTCAGTTCCTCGGACCGCTCCATCCACCACTCGACGCTGAACTGGTCGACTCCGAAGTCGTGTTGCAGCACTCCGCGCATCCAGAGCGACGCGGTCTGCTGGTATTCGCCTACCCCGATGCGCTTGCCGTAGAGGTCGTTCGCCTTCTCGACGCCGGAGTCGACGTTGACGGAGAGCTGGGCGTGCATGAAACGCCGCGACGGGAACACTGGGATCCCCACCATCGGGTCGCCGTGCGACTTGGCGATGAGGAACGACGAGAACGACATCTCGCAGACCTCGAACTCGCCGAACTTGAGCTGTCGCCAGAAGGTCTCCGACGGGTCGGAGTTGGTCCACACCAGGTCCGCGCCTTCGACCTTCACCTCGCCGTCGAGGAGCTTGCCGATGCGCTCGTTGCGCGCCGAGATGAAACTGAGCTGCAGCCGGTCCGCCATGTCTGTTCCCTCCCCGTCATTCGGTGCTGCGAACATACCCGCCGCCTGTGGGGGTGTCAAACTGGCTTGATGGCGGGGAGAGGGCCAACGGCGAATCTGCTACCCTACCCCGCCATGAGCACCAGCACGACAGGCAACCAGGCGGACATCATCGTCATCGGCGCGGGCAACGCGGCCCTTTGCGCCGCGCTCGCGGCCCGCGAGGGCGGCAGGAGCGTCATTGTTCTCGAGAAGGCGCCGGAACCCATGCGCGGCGGCAACACCTACTTCACCGGCGGCGCCATCCGCTTTGCCTACAAGGGCATCGACGACGTCGTTCAACTCGTGCCCGACCTCTCCGAGGCCGAGCTCGCGGTGATGGAGGTCGGCTCCTACACCGAAGCCAAGTACTTTGAGGACCTCATGCGCGTCACCGAGGGGTTGTCCGACCAGGAGATGGCGGACGCGCTCGTGCGGCAGTCGTTCCCGACGATGCAGTGGATGTACGCGCAGGGCGTCCGGTTCGTGCCGTCGTGGACGCACCAGGCGTTCAAAGTCGACGGCAAGTTCCGCTTCTGGGGCGGCCTCTGCCTCCAGGCCGTGGGCGGCGGCAAGGGACTCTCCGACCAACTGTTCGAGATCGCCATCGAGCGCGGCGTGGATATCCGCTACGACCACACCGCCATGCGGCTGGAGCAGGACGAGGCCGGGCGCGTGAACGGCGTCACCGTCCGCACGCCCAAAGGACGGCGAACGCTGAACGCGGGGGCGGTGGTCATGGCGTGCGGCGGATTCGAGGCGAACCCAGAGATGCGCGCCCGTTATCTCGGCCCCGGGTGGGAACTCGCCAAGGTGCGCGGCGTCCGCTACAACACCGGCGACGGCCACCGCATGGCGTTCGAGATCGGCGCGCAGGCGTTCGGCCACTACAGCGGCTGTCACGCCGTCGCCTGGGACCTCAACGCGCCGCCGTTCGGCAACCGCGCTATCACCGACCTCTACCAGAAACACTCCTACCCGTTCGGCCTCATCGTCAACCACGAGGGCAAGCGTTTCGTAGACGAGGGCGCGGACTTCCGAAACTACACTTACGCAAAATACGGCAAGCAGATCCTCTTCCAGCCCGAGCGCGTCGCCTACCAGATATTCGACCAGAAGACGCTCCATCTGTTGCGCGACGAGTACCGCATCGACCAGGTGACCAAGGCCGAAGCGGACACCATCGAGGGGCTGGCCGAGCAGCTCGACGTCGACCCCGTGGCGCTCGCGCGGACCATCGCCGACTACAACGCCGCGTGCGTCCCCGGCGACTACAACCCAACCGTGCTGGACGGCGTCCACACCGAGGGCGTCGAGCCGGCGAAGTCGAACTGGGCGCTGCCCATCGACATGCCCCCCTACGAGGCGTACGCGGTTACGTGCGGCATCACCTTCACGTTTGGCGGCCTCCGCATCAACCGCCGCGCGCAGGTGATGGACACGACCGACAACCCGATCCCCGGTCTCTACGCGGCGGGCGAGATCGTCGGCGGGCTCTTCTACCACAACTACGCGGGCGGCGCGGGCCTCATGCAGGGCTCCGTCTTCGGCAAGATCGCCGGAACGTCCGCTGCGGAGGACGCGGGCTAAGCCCGCCTCAGGCCCCCTCCGTGCTCCGTTTGGAGCGGAATGGTCCCACGGCGGCGTCCTTCGTCATTCGGGAGAGAGCGGCCGTCAGGCGTGCGGACGAGCCGGTTTTCCGTGAAACGGGCTCATTGTGGCTCATTCTGGGTCATTTACTCGTGGAATGGGCTGCGGTCGCCGTGCTGCTCCGCCCCCAAATAGAGGGGTGCCCACGGGGGGCGCCCCTGCGGGGAAGGGTCATCCGGTCCGCGATCCATGATAGGCGAGGCGCCGACCATGAGGTAAGGGCCAAATGTCGCAGTGGGCGTCCGTCCGGACACCTTCCCGCAGACCCCTCCCCTCGCTGCGCTCGACCCTCCCCACACCTGTGGCGAGGGTGGGATTGCGCCTTCGGCGCATGAATCCTCTCCCCTCGGGCGTAGGGGGCCCCTACTCCCAGCCAGGCGGGTGGAGGGCGGCCCATTCCGTGTGCGACTGGTAGAGGCGGGCGGCGGCGAGGATGCGGTTTTCGTCGTGGGCACGGCCCATAAAGAGGAGGCCCGTGGGGAGGCCTGACGCCAGACCGTTGGGAACGGTTACGGCGGGCAGGCCGAGCAGGTTGCCCGCGGCGCCCATAACATCGGTGGCCTGCGAACTAGGCATCTCCTTGTCTATCTCGGAGGCGATTATCTGGCGCGAAGGGGCTATCAGAGCGTCGTAGGGACGCATCGCCTCGTCGACGGCCTTCGCCATGACGCCGCGCAGCCGGAGGGCGCGGAGGTAGTCGACGGCGGGGATGGCGAACCGCGCCTGCCACATGTAGGCGTCCTCCGGCGCAGTGAGTTCGTCCGCCCTGCCCTCGCGCAGAAACTCCTCGAACGCGCTGGCCGCCTCGGCCCCCAGGATAGTCTGGCCCGCCGCGATGTACGGCAGGTCGGGCAGCGCCGCCTCTTCGAGATCGGCGAACTCCGCCAGTTCCGTCAGCGAGCGCTCGAAGTTCGCCTTCACTTCGTCCGACACGTAATCGAGGGTCGTGCGGACGACGCCGAGCCGGGGGCGTGCCGGGCCGTCGTTCGGGCGGTACGTCCACGGCTCTGGGAGGCTCGACGGGTCTTCCGGGTCGGGGCCTGCGATGGCGTCGAGCACGAGGCCGGCGTCGTCGGCGCTCAGCGCGAGCGGGCCGAGTTTGTCGAGCGTCCAGCAGAGAGCCATCGCGCCCCGCCGGCTGACGCGTCCGTAGGTCGGACGCAGCCCCGCGACGCCGCAGAAGCCCGCCGGGCCGATGATGGAGCCCCACGTCTCGGAGCCGATGGCGAACGGGACGAGGCCCGCGGCGACGGCGGCGCCCGACCCGCTCGACGAGCCGCCGGTCCAGTGGCCGGTGTTCCACGGGTTCTTCGGCGGGCCGGTGAAGGAAGCGTTGGGCTGGCGATAGCCCATGCCGCCCGCCAACTCGATCATCGCGAGCTTGGCGCAGAGCACGGCGCCGGCTTCCTCCAGCCTCCGCACGACCGCTGCGTCGCGGTCGAACGACTGTCCGGCGAACGGCGCAGCCCCCCAACTTGTGGGGATGCCGTCTGACGTGGCGAGCAGGTCCTTGACGCCGCAGGGGACGCCATGCAGCGGCCCGCGGTACTCGCCCCGGGCGATTTCCTCCTCGGCGCGCCGGGCCTGCTGCAGCGCGCGCTCCCGCGTGACCGTAACGACCGCGTTCAGCGCCGGCCCGTGGCGTTCGAGCCGGGCGAGCGCAAGTTCGGTCAACTCGACGGGCGAGACCTGCTTCGCCTTCAGGAGTTCCGCAAGTTCCCGGACGGGTTTGTAGACGAGTTCACTCATTGAGCCCTCCCTGCCCAATACCCTTCCGCCCTCTCCCCAGCCCTCCCCCTCGGGGGGAGGGGGCCGGATGGATTCCCGCCTTCGCGGGAATGACGGGTGAGGCGCGGAATGACGGGTGCGTTATGCAAGGTCTATTCCTGTGGGGAGAGCGAACGGTAGGGCGTGAACGTGGTGAAGGGTTCGTCGGCGTTGTCGAGCGGAACGGCGCGCATGGATTCTCCCGCCTGCAGCGCCGCGGTCAGCCGCTCGCGCACGACGGCGACCTGCTCATCCGTGAGCCGCGCGCCGAACTGGTCCCGCAGGTTGGCGAGATGGCGGTCGATTTCTGCGTCGCTCGGCATAAAGGACCTCATCAGGCGATCGACCGGCCGCCGTCGACGACGATCGTCTGGCCGTTGGTCATCGCGGACTCATCGGACGCGAGATAGAGGGCGCAGAGGGCGGTGTCTTCCGGCTTCACGTGACGCCCCATAGGTACGCCCTCCACCGGCGGGCCGCTCCCGCTCTGGCCTGCGATGCGCCGCTGGCCCTCGCCGTAGACGAGGAATCCGGGCGCGATGGCGTTGCACCGGATGCCGTACGGGCCGTACTCGACGGCAATCTGTTTGGTGAGCCCGGCGATGGCGGCCTTGGCCGCCGCGTGCGCGGGATGCCGCTTGCTCCCCGCCGCGTAGCCGGAGACCGACGAGACGTTGACGATGCTGCCCGATCCCGCGGCCATCATCGCGGGCAGCACGTGCTTGCACATGAGGAACACCATCGTCAGTTCGTGGTCGAGCACGAACCGCCAGTCCTCCAGGCTCGTCTCGTGGAGCGAACCGAAACGGACGAGCCCCGCCGCGTTGTAGAGCGCGTCGATGCGTCCGTGAGCGTCAAGCGCGGCGTTGGCGACGCGCTCGTTGTCCCGCTCGACGGTGAGGTCGGCAATCACCGTCAGCGCGGCGGGAGTCAGGCCCGCGACGCTGTTGGCCGTCTCCGCGAGCCCCTCCGCGTCGATGTCGGCGAGCACCAGCGCGGCGCCCTCGGCGCCGAACAGCTGCGCGGCGACACGCCCCTGCCCGCTCGCGGCGCCGGTTACGATTACGACCTTGCCTTCGAGGCGGTTTGGCATGAGGCGCTCCTCTCCGCCCTCTCCCCTGCCCCTCCCCCTCGGGGGGAGGGGTTCTGAATTCTCTCGCAGGCCCTCCACGGGGGAGGGAGCCGGATGCGCGCTTTGCGCGCAAACCCTCGCCCCAACCCTCCCCCGACTTCGGGGGAGGGGGCCGGAACGCTCCCTCTCCCCTGCCCCTGCCCTCGGGGGGAGGGGTTCTATCCGCCGAGGCCGGCGACGAGCTCCCGCATCGAGCCCAGCGACTCCAGGGCGGACACCTGCTCGATCACGCGGCAGGCGCCCTCCTCGCCGATGGCGGGCGCGCTCCACTCCGTGAACTTCGCCTGCATCTCCTCCCACGACATCGGGTTCTCCGGCTCCCCCTTGGGGAACGGCACGCTGCGCTCGACAGTCCGCCCGTCCGATGTCCGGAGCGCGACGGTCGTCTCCATGCCGGCGCCGACGCCGTCGACGAGCCGCACCGAGGCGCCCTGCATCAGGCGCCGCACCTCCGGGTCGTCGAGCCGGTCGTAGTCGGCCCACGCGTACGCGCCCCGGCTCGCGGCGACTGCGGCGGCGAAGTAGACGCTGAACTGTCCCTCGACGACGTTCGACGGGACGCGCTTCGCCTCCGCGGGGTCGGCCACCAGACCGTATCCCGTCTCACCCATCGCGATGTCGATGCTTTCGACGTCCGACGCCGCGAGCGACTCGGCGCGGACGATGTCCGACACGGCGTCGATGGTCGCGTGGCTGTACCGGCAGCACGGGTATGGCTTCACGGCGGTGTTCATCACCTCGAAATCGCTGCCGAGCCCGTCGAGCGCCCGATCCGCGCCGTCCGCCCCGTCGGCGTAGAGCGCGAAATAGCCGTGCGCTCCCTCCAGGGGCGATGTCGCGCCCAGGTATCCGTGTCGGGCCATAACGAGGCTGAGAATGGCGTTGTGGGCCGTGAGGCCCGTGTGGAAGCGCTTGTTCCACGCGCCGTTCTCGAGGAACTGCGTCGAGCCCGCCGACTGGCTGACGTTCAGGCCGAGCGCGTTGGCGATGCGGCCGCCGTCGTAGCCGAGCAGACGCCCGCCAGCTGCGGCGCAGCCGAACACGCCCGTCGTGGCGGTGGGGTGGAACCCGCGCGCGTGGACGGCGCCTCCGTGCGCCTTGCCCACCTTGCCAGTGACGTCGTAGCCGGCCACTGCCGCCGTGAGGAACTCCCGGCCGGACACGTCGTGCTCCCCCGCCAACGCCAGCAGCGTCGCGAACAGCGGCGTCCCGATGTGGATCACCGCTTCGCGGTGCGTGTCGTCGAAGTCCATGCTGTGCGCGAACGTCGCGTTCAGCAGCGCCGCGTAGTGCGCGGGGAGGCGCTCCGGCCTGCCGAGCACGACGCTCCGCCCCTCGGCGCCGGCTGCGAGGTCGAGCACACCGTCGACAATCGGCGCCGACGATTCGGCGACGACCATGCCGCCGTACGCCACGCCGAGGAAGTCGAGCAGCATCTGCTTCGTGCGCTCCAGCACCTCCGGCGGGATGTCCTCGTACTTCAGGGACTGGGCGTAGTCCACGAGAGCGGTCGTTATGCCGGTCGCCATTACGAGGCCTCCTGTTTCGCCTGTGCGGGCTCCGGGAACACGCCGATGCTGGGGGCGTGCTCGCGCTTCCATACCATCACGTCGCGCTCGAACTCGATGACGACCGCCCCCTCCTGTTGGAGCCCGCGCGTCTTGATGTGGACGATGCCCCGGCGCGGATCGGACTTCGATTCGCGCACGGCGGTCACCTCGGTCTCCGACCAGAGGGTGTCGCCGGCGAACACCGGGTGCGGCAGGCGCACCTTGTCCCAGCCCAGATTGATGCCGTTCCGGCTGATGTCGGGAACCGTCAGGCCGGTCACCACCGCCAGCGTTACGAGGCTGTTCATGAGCGGACGCTGGAACTGCGTGTTCTTCGCGTACTCGGCGTTGAAGTGGATCTGGTTGTCGTTGTTCGTCAGCAGCGTCATCCAGGTGTTGTCCGCCTCGAGGAGCGTCCGTCCCACGGACGAACGGTAGACGTCGCCGATCTCGAAGTCTTCCAGGTAGCGGCCCTGCCAGCCGGTCTTGAGCGTCATGGGAATCGATCCCTCCCTGTCGGGTTGGGCGTACTCTACCGGCTGGGGCGGTCGGTGTCCAAGGCGAGCGAGGGGGACCTCCCCGCGTGGAAGCGGCGCGCCACCCTACCCCATTCCGAAGCGCTCGGCGAGTTCGAGAGTACGGCGGGCGCGGGCGATGACGGGCTCTTCGAGGAAGGCGCCCTGGTAATTGAGCACTCCTGTTCCCTGCGCGACAGCCTCTTCGAGCGCGGCGATGACCTCCCGCGAGTAGGCGACCTCCTCGGCAGTGGGACTGAAGGCCGCGTTGATGGGCTCGATCTGGGAGGGGTGGATGGCCGCCTTCGACGTGTAGCCGAGCCGCCTCGCCTGCGCGGACTCCCCGGCGAGTCCTTCGAGGTCGTCCAGCGCCGTCCAGATGACGTCGACGGCTTGCACTCCCGCCGCGGAGGCGGCGGTGGCGACGGTGGAGCGCTGGTAGAGCAACTCCTTCGCCTCCCCCGTGCGGACGAGCGGCAGACCCATCTCGCGCGAGAAGTCTTCACCGCCGAACTGCACGGCGATGATGCGCGGGTCCGCCGAGCAGATGGCGTACGCGTTCACCACCCCCAGCGGACTCTCGATGAGCAGCATGAGCCGCGTTGAGCCGACCGGCAGCCCCGCCCGCTCCTCGGCGCCGGCAAGCGCCGCGCTCACCGCCGCGACCTGCGCTGCGTCCTCCACCTTGGGCACGACGGCGCCCTCGACGTTAAGGGCGAGCGCGGCGTCGACGTCGGCGCTGAACAGCGCCTCGTGGCGGGGATGGTTCACGCGGACGTACCGGCGGGGCGAGCCGGGAGGCGGCGTTGCCGGGAGCGATTCCGCGAGCACGGCGCGCGCGGAATCCTTCTCCGCAGGCGGCACAGCGTCCTCGTAGTCGTAGATGACCACGTCGGCGGGCAGTTCGACGGACTTGGCGATCATGCGCGGCTTGTGCGCCGGAACGTACAGCCAGGAGCGTGCGAGAGCGTCGTCAGTCATGAGCAAAGCCGCCTTGGCGTCCCCAGGCCCGTCAGCCCTAGTACGACCTCGGCATCCCGAGGACGTTCTGGCCGAGGTAGGCGAGGACGAGGTTGTTGTTGACCGGCGCGGTCATGAAGAGCCGCGTTTCGCGGAACTTGCGCTCGATGTCGTACTCCGTGGCGAAACCGTAACCTCCGAACGTGTTGAGGCAGGCGTTCGCCGCCTCCCAAGCGGCCTCCGAGGCCAGCAGTTTCGCCATGTTCGCCTCCGCGCCACAGCGCTCGGAGCGGTCGAACTTGGCCGCGGCGTCCCAGCGCATCAGGTCGGCGGCCTCGGTGCTGGCGTACGCGTGCGCGATGGGCAACTGCACGCCCTGGTTCGCTGCGATGGGGCGTCCGAACACGACGCGTCCGCTCCCGTACTCGGCGGCCCGCTCGATGAAGAACCGCGCGTCGCCTATCGCCTCCGCGGCGATGAGTATCCGCTCCGCGTTCCACGAGTCGATGATGTACCGGAACCCCCTGCCCTCCTCGCCTATGAGGTTCTCCGCCGCGACCTCCAGGTTGTCGAAGAAGAGCTGGTTGGTGTGCCGGTTGAACGTCATGTCGATGGGGCGGACCTCCAGCCGCTCCCCCGCTTCGCGCATATCGACGACGAACACCGACAGCCCCTCGGTCTTGTTCTCCAGTTCGTCGTAAGGCGTCGTACGGGCCAGCAGGAGCATCAGGTCGGATTGCGCCACGCGCGAGATGAAGATCTTCTGGCCGTTGACGACGTAGACGTCGCCACGGCGCACGGCGGTCGTCTCGATGCGCGTCGTCTCCGAGCCGGCGTTCGGTTCGGTGACGGCGAACGCCTGGAGGCGGAGGTCGCCGCTCGCGATGCCGGGCAGGTAGCGCCGCTTCTGCTCCTCGCTGCCGTGCCGCAGGATGACGCCCATGATGTACATCTGGGCGTGACAGGCCGCGGAGTCGCCGCCGGAGCGGTTGATCTCCTCGAGGATGACGCTGGCCTCCCCGACACTCATCCCGCCGCCGCCGTACTCCTCGGGAATCAGCGCGGAAAGCCACCCGAGTTCGGTGAGCTCGCGGACGAACGCCTCCGGGTAGGCGCCCTCCTTGTCGAGCGCCCGCCAGTAGGCGCCGTCGTACTTCTTGCAAACCTCGCGGACTGCGAGTCGGATGTCGTTCAGCGCAGTGCTGTATTGCTCGATAACCATGCGCGGATTGGACTAGCCCGCGCCGCCGCCTGTCAAGCGGGGCTTACGCCACGCTGCCGTCCGCATAGAGCCCGGCGACGCGCTCGTCGTCGTAACCGAGCACGCCTCGCAGCACTTCCTCCGTGTGCTGGCCGAGCGTCGGCGGCGGGGTGAACCGCTCCTCCCCTGCCGCCGACAGTTTGAACGGGTTGCCCGTCGCCTCGTACACGCCCCCCTCCGGGTGCTCGACCTCGACGATCATCGCCCTCTCGCGCAGTTGCGGGTCTTGCACCGCCTCGTCGAGCGTGTGCACCGGCGCGGCGGGGATGCCGGCGGCGGCGAGGCGGGCGACCCACTCGTCCCGCGGGCCCGCCGCGATCACCGTCTCGAGCGCCGCGTTGATGCGCTGCCGGTTGGCGATGCGGCCCGCCCGTCCGTCGAATGCGGGGTCGGCGAGCGACTCGGCGGCGTCGCGGGCGGCGCCTTCCAGTCCGGCGCCGGGGTCGCTCACCGCCTCCACGAGCGCCCGCCAGTGCGGGTCAACGCTCACGGCGATGAACAGCCAGCCGTCGGCGGCGCGGTAGGCGTTGTAGGGCACGTGCAGCGCCATCTCGTTGCCGGTGCGCGGCGTGGGTATGCCGGACATGAGGTGCATGACCGCGTGGTAGTTGATGAGCGACATCTGTACGTCGAGCATGGAGATATCGACGTGCTGTCCCTCGCCGGTGCGCTCCCGCGCCGCGAGCGCGGCGAGGACGCCGAGCGCGCCCGCCATTCCCGCGCACAGATCGCCGTAGAGCGGTCCCGCGCGCACCGGAGCGCCCTCGGGGTCGCCCGTCATTCCCATTACGCCCGCGTACGCCTGCACCGTCGCGTCGAGCGCCGCCCGGTCGCGTCCCGGCCCGGTCAGGCCGAAACCGGTGATGGAGCACGCGATGACGCGCGGGTTCAGCGCCCGCAGCGACGCGTAGTCCGCGCCAAGCCGCTCCGTGACGCCAGGCCGGTAGTTGTCGATGACGACGTCCGCCCAGCGCACAAGGTCGGCGAACACTTCCCTGCCGCCGGGGCTGCGGAGATCGACCACGACGCCGCGCTTGTTGCGCTGGAGGTTCATGATGTGCGCCGTGAGCGAGCCCATCATCAGGGCGGGGTTGTCGCCGAACCGTCGCGAGTTCTCTCCGCCCGGAGGTTCCACCTTGATGACGTCGGCGCCCAGATCGCCGAGTATCGCCGCCGCATACGGCCCGGACACAATCGTCGTGAGGTCGACGACCCGTAAACCCTGAAGCGCTTGCATGTTCCTCCGGTCCCGGCGACAGTCTACTCGGTATACTTGCCGCGTGGACGCGCAATCGGCAACCGACGCGCTCGCGGAACTCGCCGCAGACGCCCGCGACGACCTGCCCCTCGATCGGGGGGCGCTGCTCATCGCCGCCGCGTTCGACCCCGACCTCGACGTGGAGCGCGAGATCGGCGTGCTCGACGCCCTGGCGCAAGGGGCGGCGCGCCGCGTCTCCTCCGAGTTCGACCCGCTCACGGCCATCAACGAGCTGAACGAGTACCTGTTCGACCACGTCGGGTTCGCCGGGAACGACGGGGACTACTATGACCCGCGCAACAGCCTGCTGCACGAGGTGCTTCGGCGGCGGCTCGGTATTCCCATCACGCTCTCGGTCGTCTACATCGAGGCGGGCCGGCGGCTCGGAATGCCATTGCGAGGCGTCGGGATGCCCGGGCACTTCCTCGTGCGTCACGACTCCGAACCATCGCTGTACATCGACCCCTTTCACCGGGGCGCTCTGCTCAATGAAACGGAATGCGCCGAACGGCTGCGCCGGATCAGCGACACTGTGCGGTGGGAACGCGCGTTCCTCACCCCGGCGACGGACCGGGCCATTCTCGCCAGGATGCTCAGGAATCTCAGCGCGGTCTGGGTGAAGCGCGACGACGCCCCGAATGCCATCCTCGCTCTTGGTCTGCTGATGGCCGTTCAGCCCGAGGAGTCGGGCCATTGGCGCGACCGAGGGATGCTCCGCTACAAGCGCGGCGATAGCGCCCTTGCGCTGGAAGACCTCGAACGCTACCTCGAAGCCTCGTTCTCCGCGCCCGACGCCTGGTATGTCCGCCGCCTCATCGAGCGAATCCGCTCGGGCGAAGAGTAGGAGCCGTTGCGGGGAACGACGGCGCCTACCTCACGGCCAGATTCTCCTCGGCTCGTGGTTCGACAGGCTCACCACGAACCGAAAGGGACCGCTCTCCCTGTCATTCTGAACGTAGCGGAGCGGAGTGAAGAATCTAAAGATCGCTGCCTGCAAGACAACGCCGTCCGCGAGCGAGAGCCCGAGATTCTTCGCTGCGCTCAGAATGACAGGAGGGCGGTTCGTGGTTCGACAAGCTCACCACGAACCTACAGCGCGTCAGCCCTGGCTACAGCGCGTCGGCGCCGGCCTGCGCGACCTCCTCGTCCTTGTCGGGCGGGCCGCCGCCCGCGGCGACGGCGCCCACGAGCTTGCCGTCCTTCATGAGCGGCACGGCTCCCTGCACCCAGGTGATGCGCCCGCCATACAGGTCGCGCACCGTGTCGAGCAGCGCCTGAGGGAACCGCGCCGCGGCCACGCCGCTCGGCGTCCCTTTCGTCACCGCCGTGGCGACCGCCTTGCCGCGGACGACGTCCGGCGTGAACGGGTTCGTGCCGTCCATCCGCGCCGAGGCCACGAGGCTCGTCTGAAGGTCGACCACCGCAATCGCCATGTTGAATCCGAGTTCCTTCGCCTTCGCGATTGCCGCGCCGATGACCCGGTTAGCTTCTTCGAGAGTGATGTCGCTCATGACGCCGCCTCCTCGCTTGCGGCGTACCGCCGCTCGAGTTCCGTAATCTCGCCGAGCCCCAGCGCGTTGGCGATCGACATCCGCAGTTCGCCGCCGGAGCCGTAGCGGTCGAGCGCCGAGATGCGCCCGCTCTCACGAAGCTCCACCATCATCTCTTTCACGATGGGGTAGAGCGAGAACACGGGCCCGCGATGGACCTGCAGTCGGAAACCGAGCCGCTCGACCTCCGCCGGGTTTGCCTCGCCGTTGTACATACGCGGCAGGTCGCCGAGCCGCGCCGCGAACTCCGCGAGGTCGTCGGACGTGCGGATGCCGTCGACGAACACGAGGTCGGCGCCCGCCTCCACGAACGCGCGGCAGCGCCGCTCCACGTCGTCCCACCCGTTGACCACCAGCGCGTCGGTTCGCGCGATGACCACGAAATCGGCGTCATCGCGCGCCTCGACGGCGGCGCGCACCTTCGCCGCAGCCTCGTCGAGCGGGATGACCTCCTTGCCGTCGAAGAAGCCGCACTTCTTGGGCGCGACCTGGTCCTCGACGTGCAGGCCGGCCACGCCCGCGCGCTCGTACTCGCGCACCGTGCGCCGGACGTTGATGGCGTTCCCGTAGCCCGTGTCCGCGTCGGCGATGACGGGAACGCCGACCGCCGAGGCGATGTACGCCGCGTTCTGCGCCATCTCGGTCTGGGTGAGCAGCCCCACGTCCGGCATCCCCTTCGACATCGATGTGCCGAAGCCGGACATGTACACGGCGTCGAACCCGGCTTCCTCCGCAACGCGAGCGGTGAAGCCGTCGTAGGTGAACGGCGCCAGCAGCATACGGTCGTCCGCGAGCAGCTCGCGCAACCTGGTCGTGGTCCTCATCGCGTCACTCCTTCAGCAACTCGGCGAGCCCGTCCCTCAGCGCGGGCAGCCATTCATCCAGCGGAGTCGACAGCGGCAGCGTGATCTCGATGACCTCGCGCTTCATCATCCCGCCATCGCCCCTTCCCCACCGGCCCGGATCTTCCTTGCCGAGTTCGACGTTGATGGACTCCCGGTCGATGCCCAGCTCGTCCGTCACTTCGTACACCCTGGCCATGTCTTCCATCGAGATGATCTCGTCCATGCGACCTCTGCTTACGGCAAAACAATACTCGTTCGCGCCTGCGGCCCGCGCTCGAAGCTTACCTCACCACAGATTGACGGCGCCGTACTCGCCGTCGTAGCCCGGCGATACGACTACCTCTCCCCGGCGTGCGCGCAGCACGCCCTCCGCGACCAGCTCTCCCGCGACGGCGGCAATGTCCGGCGCCGCCGCCTCGGTCAGCACGCGCAGCTCCGGTCCCACAGTTTCGATGAGTTGCAGGTAGGCGGCGCGCACCGACTTCGCCGCGACCCGGCGTCCCTGCGCGGCGGCGATGATCTCCTCCAACGGCAGCAGGCGCCGGAACGGCGGACGCGCGCCATTCGGGTCGCGCAGCAGTCCGTCCGGCGACGCCTCCGGCTCGATGGGCGGCCTCTCGGAGAGCGCTTCCGTGCGGTGCAGCACGCCCAGCGTTAGCCTGCGTCCGCACGCCGGGCACGCGCCGCGCCGCTCCATGGATTCGGCGGGATGCAGGCGCACCCCGCACTTGCGATGCCCGTCGAGGTGGTACTTGCCCTCTTCGGGATAGAACTCGGCCGTCCATTCGACACCGCCGCGCCGGAGCGCGTGCAGCAGGCCGTCGTAGCTCGGATCGCCGGGGAACGTCGTCAGTTCGCGCGCCAGCCGTGGCGCTGAGTGCGCGTCGGAGAAGGATGCCAGGGTTCGCCCGTCGAGTTCGCGCACGCGCCAGTTCATCGCAGGGTCGCTCGACAGCCCGGTCTCGACGGCGTGGATATGCGGCGTCATGTCGCCGAAGCACGCCTCCAGCGAGTCGAACCCGCCCCGCGAACCGTAGGCGCCGTACCACGGCGTCCATGCGTGCGCCGGAATCACCTCGCACGCCGGGTCCACCGTGAGCGCAGACTCGACCGCGTCTCGCCCCGAAAGCCGGAGCGTTGGGCGGCCGTCGCCGTCGAGATCGCCGTACGGCGCAAAGGCGGAGCGAAGGCCGTCGACCGCCTCGAAATCGGGAGCAAGCACGAGCAGATGCAACCGGCGTCCGTGTCCGCCCTGAAAGTAAACGCAACTGATCTCCGTGCCCAGGACGAACCGTGGCGAGCGGGCCGCGCCCCTTGCGGGCGGGCGCGCGGCTTCGGGCGCGAGGCCGAACAGGCCGTCGTCGGAGGGGCGGAGCTTCTCCTTCAACTCGGCGAACCATGCCGGGTGGGTGAAGTCTCCGCACGCGAGAAGGTCCACTCCCTTGACGCCGGCCCACCACGACAGGGTTTCCAGCGAAAGGCCGGGACTGGTTCCGGCGGCATAACGGGAGTGGATGTGAAGGTCCGCCGTGTAGCTCATGACGGGAGTGTAAATCCCTCGTCATTCTCGCGCAGACCAAAGCCTGGCAGCCCCTCAATGCGGCGAGAGGGCTGATTCCGCCGTTAGCGGCGGCGTATTCCGCACTGGGGATGGGGGTTAACGGCGCATTGTCGGCAGTGAAATGCACGCACTCGCGTTGACACTCTCAGCAGGCGCTCGCTATCATTTCGGGAACTACGCCCCTCTGACGGGGCGCCGGCTATTTGTGCGCGGCTGCCCGTGGATTCAGCCCATGCGCTGGGCTTCGAATTCCATCACGCCGCGCAACGGAACAGGACGACACGGCATGCGAACCATCGGCGCCAACGCCGTTTGTGAATCCCTGCTCGCCGAAGGCGTCGGGGTCCTCTTCGGACACCCCGGCGGCGCGATTCTGCCGTTCTACGACGCGCTCTATCACTACCCGCAGTTGCGGCACGTGCTCGTGCGGCACGAGCAGGCCGCGGCCCACGCCGCCGAGGCCTATGCCCGCCTCACCGGGCGCGTCGGCGTCTGCGTCGCCACCTCCGGTCCCGGCGCCACTAACCTCATGACCGGCCTCACCGCCGCCAAGATGGACTCCACTCCCCTGGTCGCCATCACCGGCCAGGTCGCCCGCCCCTTCCTCGGCACCGAGGCCTTCCAGGAGTGCGACACGGTCGGCATGGCGTCCCCCATCGTCAAGAAGGCGTACCTCGTCATGCGCCCCGAAGACATCGGGCCCACCATCCAGGAGGCTTTCCAGGTCGCCCAGGAGGGGCGCCCGGGGCCCGTGCTGATAGACCTCCCGAAGGACGTACAGGCGGAGTCGTTCGACTTCACGCCTGTCGAGCGCAGTTATGAGCGCGCTCCCCTGCGGGCCGCCGCAGGCGAGAGCGTCTGCGAGGCCGCGCGCCTCATCAACGAAGCCGAATCCCCGCTGCTCATCGCCGGACGTGGCGTCCACATCTCCGAAGCCTGGGATGAACTGCTCGAGTTCGCCGAGAAGCTCAACGCGCCCGTGCTCAACACGCTGCACGGGACTTCGGCCTTCCCCCGGCATCACCGCCTCGGCTACGGCATGCTCGGCATGCACGGCATGTTCTGGAACAACGTGGCCACGAACGAGGCCGACGTGATCGTCGGCATCGGCATGCGTTTCGACGACCGCGTCATCGGCCGGCCCGGCACCTTCGGCCCCAACGCCGACATCATCCACCTCGACATCGAGCCTTCGCACATCGGCAAGAACGTTCGCTCCTCGGTCGGGCTGGTCGGAGACGTCAAGCTCACACTCGAGGCGCTCATGCCGCTCGTACACCCTCACCCCCGCGCCGAGTGGCTCGGCCGCCTGCACGACCTGGAGCACGGGCACCCCAGCATCGACGTGCCCGACTCCGACGCCGTTACGCCGCAGTACGTGCTCCGCGAGCTCAACAAGATCGTCGAGCATAGCCCGGACCCCGTCATCGTCACCGGCGTCGGGCAGCACCAGATGTGGGCCGCCCAGTTCATGTTCATGCCCACGCTCAACTCATTCGTGTCGTCCGGCGGACTCGGGGTGATGGGCTTCGAAACCCCCGCCGTGATTGGCGCGCAGGTGGCGCGGCCCAACGCCACAGTGTGGGGCGTCTGCGGCGACGGCGGCTTCCAGATGACGCTCCAGGAGCTCGCGACGATCTCGCAGGAGCACCTGCCGGTGAAGCTGTGCATCATGAACAACGGCTATCTCGGCATGGTGCGGCAGTGGCAGGAGCTCTTCTACGACCACCACTACAAGGCGGTCGCCATGAGCAGCCCCGACTATGTGAAACTCGCCGAGGCCTACGGCATCGCCGCCTGCGCGGTTACGACCAAGGACGAAGTGGGCATGGCCCTGGCGAAAGCCGCCAACCACCCCGGCGCTTACCTCATCGACTTCCGGGTCAGCCCCGAGGAGAACGTCTACCCCATGGTGCCGCCCGGCGCCTCCCTCGCCGAGACCGTCGAGGACCCGCGCGTCATCCACCACCGTGAGCCCGTCCACGTCATCGAGGGCCTCGTCTCCTACCCGTAGGCCGCTGTCTGTCATTCCCGTAGGCCTGCCTGCCATTCCCGTACGCCCCTGCCTGTCATTCTGAGCGCAGCGAAGAATCTCGGGCTCCGTCTACAGCCAGCGTTGTCTTGCGAACCGCGACTCTCGTCCGCCTCACGCCGGGTAGTGCCGCAGCTCGATCGTGACGCCCTCCGGCCCTACGACGTACGATGATTCTCCCCTGCCCTGCGCTCCCCAACGCGACTGCTTCGGCCCCGGCGACAGCCCGAACGACTCCACCAGCGCAAGCGTCTCGTCCAGCGATCCCGGCTCGAGCACAAGGCAGAAGTGATCGAGATGCTGACCGGCGCCGTCCGCTGCGGGGGCGTCCGCGGGGAACAGGTCGATGATCGTCCCCGCGCTCAGGCGCACGGACGGAAACCTCACTTCGCCCCGCCGCCACTCCTCGATCCTGTCGCCCTGCAATCCGAGCGCCCCCTGGTAGAACGCGAGGGAACGCTCGACGTCCGGCGACTTCAGCACGATGTGGTCCAATCCGAGAACTCGTGTCATGGCGCGCCTCCGGCGAAATTTCATGCTGCCTCGCCGCTCCCGCGCAGCGTGCAGCCGAATCGCTGCGACTTTCGTAACAAACGCGTCGTAAAGTGGCCCCAGGCGGAAGAACGGCGGGGCGCCCGGCGGCATTGACAGCCCCCGAACGCGCTATGTAGTGTAGCCGCACTGTGCGGCGGGCGACCGCTCGCCGAAGGCGCAACTGCGGAGGAGAGGCCGGACTGCGCCGCATGATGCACTCGTCTTGCCCCGGCTTCCCCAGCCCGGCGGCCCGCAGCACCAGCACTCTTTGACAAACCGAGGGTCCTGCCATGGGCGGTAGAACAGCCCTGCACATCATCTCGGACGGCTTCATCAAAATCGACGGGGGCGTCCTCTTCGGACAGGCGCCGAAGAGCCAATGGCAGGAGTGGATGCCCGCCGACCGGCGCAACCGCGTCCGGCTCGGCCTCAACTGCCTGCTCATTCGCCTCGGCGACCAGAACTACCTCATCGACACCGGCATCGGCGTCAAGCACAACGAGGAAGAGCAGGACCTCTACGGTCTCTCGACCAGCCAGCTGCTCTCCGAGCTGCGCTCCCACGGACTCTCGCCTCAGGATATCCACGGCGTGGTGCTCACGAGTCTGCACTTCGAGCACACCGGCGGCTGCACGCGCGTCAACCGGCGCGGCGAACTCGTCCCCACCTTCCCCAAGGCCGCCTACTTTGTCCAGCGAGAGGCGCTGGAAGAGGCCGAGTCACCAACCGAGCGCGGGATCAACGGTTTCAACACCGACGACTTCCTGCCGCTCAAGAACAAGGAACGGCTCGAGATCATCGACGGCGAGGCCATCATAGCCCCGGGCCTGCAGGTGCGCTCGGCCAGCGGCCCCTACCAGGGCCACCAGATCGTCCTCGTCGCCCATGGCGGCGAGCGCGTCGCCGTCCTCGGCGACCTCGTGCCGACCCCCTTCCATCTTCAGCTCGCCTGCATCGCCGCAAGCGACCGACAGCCCGAAGAGACGCTCTCCGTCAAGCGAGAAGTGCTCCGCGAAGCCGTGCAGGACGGGTGGCTCCTCGTCTTCAGCCACGGCGTCAATGAGAAGGCGGGCTACCTGCAGGACCGGGGCGGAAAGCTCAGGCTCCGCCCCGTCGCGCTCGGCTAACGTCCATGCCCCGCCACGGAGCGGCCCTGTGCCATACCTGCCCATCCACGACTACGGAATCATCGGCGACAGGAACTCCTGCGCGCTGATCAGCAGCGAGGGCTCCATCGACTGGGCCTGCTTTCCCCGGTTCGATTCGCCCAGTTGCTTCGCCGCCATCCTCGACGACGTCAAAGGCGGGCGCTGCGCCATCCACGTCGAGGGCGCAACTTCCGTCTCACAGCGCTACGTTCCCGACACCACTGTGCTCGAAACCACCTACGAGAGCGCCGACGGCGTCATCCAGGTCTCCGACTTCATGACCCACTCCTCCGCGCGCGAACCGGAGGCGCCGCACGAGATCATTCGCATCATCATGTGCGTCGCCGGCTCGCCCACCGTGCGCGTTGTCTTCCAGCCACGGCTCGACTACGCGCGCGGCGAGACGCGGCTTGCCCGCGCCCGCAACGGCGTCGTTGCGCGCCACCCTACCGGAAGCGTCGGCGTCAGCGCCAAGCTCCCCTTCGAGATTGAAAGCGCAGATGACGGCGGGGAGCGCGCCGTGGCCGAGTTCACGGTATCGGAGGGCGACACCGTCCATATCGGCATCGTGCACAACCTGCCGCGCCTGCCGGGAATCGACGCGCTGGACTGCCGCAACAAGATGATCCGGGCGGTGCGGCGCGACCGCGCAAGCGTCACCGAGCTCCTGTACGACGGCTACCTGCGCGACGAGGTCGTGCGCTCTTACCTCACGCTGCGCCTGCTCATGTACAGCCCCACCGGGGCCATCGTCGCCGCGCCCACCACCTCTCTGCCGGAGGCCGTTGGAGGAGAACGGAACTGGGACTATCGCTTCTCCTGGCTCCGCGACAGCGCCTGGACGCTGGGCATCCTCCAGCGGCTCGGCAGCAAGCACGACGGGCAGGCCTACCTCGCGTGGACCGTGAAAGAGTGCCAGATGGGCCTCGACTCCATGCAGATCCTCTACGGCATCGACCCCGAAAGCGTCCTCAAGGAGACGACGCTCGATCATCTCGAGGGCTACCGCGCGTCCAAGCCGGTGCGCATCGGCAACGACGCCGCCTTCCACCGTCAGCTCGACGTATTCGGCGAGGTCGCCCTCACCCTCACCCTCTTCCATCGCTACGCCGGCGCCCTCGCTCCCCACGCCTGGGAGCTGTTCTCACGCATGGCGGACCTGGCGGCGGGCTGGTGGCGTATGCCCGATCGCGGCATATGGGAAGTCCGCGGGCCGGAGCAGCACTTCGTCTACTCCAAGGTCATGTGCTGGGTCGCCCTCGACCGCGCAGTCCGCATTGCGGAGTCGCACGGTTACGACGGCGACGTGGAGCGATGGCGCGCCGAGCGCGACCTGCTCCACGACGAGATCATGCGGCGAGGGTGGTCCGACGCTAAACAGTGCTTTGTGCAGGCCTACGACTCCGAAGCCGTCGACGCCAGCGCGCTCCTCATCCCCTTTCTCGGCTTCCTCGCGAACGACGACCCGCGGCTGCGCTCAACCATACGGCGCGTTCAGCAGGAACTCGCCGAAGGCCCGTTCGTTCGCCGCTACCGCATCGACGAGACGGACGATGGACTAGAGGGCGAGGAGGGAGCCTTCTACATCCTGACCTTCTGGCTCATCGGCTCCCTGCTCACCATCGGCGAGACAGACGAGGCGCTGACCCACTTTGAGACGGTCGCCAAGACTGCGAACCACCTCGGGCTGTTCGCCGAGATGTTCGACCCTCGAACGGGGGAGGGGCTCGGCAACTTTCCGCAGGCGTTCAGCCACATCGGGTTCCTGCACACTGCGCGCAACATCAATGCCCTGATGCGGCGCGGCGAAGAGTACGATGAGGAGTTGCAGGCATGAGCGCGCCCACCCGGCGCCCGCGCCTGCTCAGGAGGCTAGCGTGAAGGTCTACGTAACCGGCATCGGCATGATCACACCCCTGGGGCTCGACGCCAAATCGACGTGGAGCGCCATGCTCAAGGGCAAGTCCGGCATCGCGACCATCCAGGCGTTCGACGCCGAAGGTTTCGAGACCACCATCGCCGGCGAGCAGACCGCCTTCGACCCCACCCTGTACGTTGACCGCAAGCAGGCGCGGCGCCTCGACCGCTTCGCGCAGTTCGCCGTGGCCGCGACCGCGCAGGCGATGGAGCAGGCGAACCTGAAACTCGACGACGGCAGCGTAGACCCTACGCGCGTGGGATCCGTTATCGGCAGCGGCATCGGCGGCATCCTCACACTCTCCGAGCAGTGGGGCGTGCTGCACGACAAGGGCCCCGACCGCGTCAGCCCCTTTCTCGTGCCAATGATGCTGGCCGACATGGCGCCCGGCCAGGTCTCGATAATCCACGGCGCCAAAGGCCCCAATTACTGCGTGGTCACCGCCTGCTCCAGCGGGGCCGACAGCATTGGCATCGCCCTCGACATGATCCGGCGTGGCGACATCGACATCGCGCTTGCCGGCGGGACGGAAGCCCCCATATGCCCCATCGCGGTGGCGGGGTTCAACGCCTGCAAGGCGCTCTCCAAGCGTAACGACGCGCCGGAGGCCGCCAGCCGCCCGTTCGACGCGGACCGCGACGGTTTCGTGATGGGCGAGGGCGCCGGCGTCCTCGTGATCGAGAGTGAGGAGAGCGCGGAGCGTCGCGGCGCCGTTCCCATCGCCGAACTCGCCGGTTACGGCGGCTCCTCCGACGCCAATCACGTGACGCAACCCGCGCCCGGCGGCGAGGGCGCCGCCCGCGCGATGCGGCGCGCCCTCGAACAGGCGAGCATGGCGCCCGACGACATCAGCTACCTCAACGCCCACGGAACCGGCACGCCGCTCAACGACAGCTTCGAGACCGCCGCCATCAAGGCCGTGTTCGGCGATGAGGCGTACAAGATCAAGATCAGCTCCACCAAGTCGATGACCGGACACCTGCTCGGCGCCGCCGGCGGCGTCGAGGCCGCGGTCACGGCGCTCGCGGTCGCGGAGAGCGCGGCTCCCCCCACAATCAATCTCGAAACCCCCGACCCCGACTGCGACCTCGACTACACGCCGCACCACGCGCAGAAGGGCGTCGTGAAGGCCGCCATGAGCAACAACCTCGGCTTCGGCGGCCACAACTCATCTCTCATCTTCAGGCGCGTGGAGTAGCGATGGAGATCCAGAGCTTCAGCTTGACGCAGGGCATCGAGATCATCCTGTTTGCGGTGGTCTTCGGCGGGGCCGGTCTCGCCACAGGAGGCCTGCTGGCGTTGATGGTCGAACGCGCCCGCAACGAGGCTGAGCGCAACAGCCACGACGTCTCGCACTGAGGCGCGCCCTGCCTTCTCCGCCCTTCAGGCGCTTCCCCTAGCCTGCGACAAAGGGCGCGCCCTTCCCCTTGCGCGCTTCTCGCGACCGCTGCGAGGATGCGCGGCACATGGCCACCGACGCACAGTCAACCCTTGCCGGCCAACGGCGCGCCTGGCGGGTAGCCGAGCCCATTGACGCTTCCGCCCTGGGACCCCTGCCCCACCCCGTGGGCCATCTGCTGTGGCGCCGGGGCTTCCGCGAGGCGGATGAGGCGCGGCAGTTCCTCGACGTGTCGGAGGCGCTGTTCGAAGACCCTGCGGCCCTGCCCGACGTCGACAACGCTGTTCGGCGGCTGGAAGAAGCCCGCCGCGCCGGAGAGACCGTCGCCGTGTACGGCGACTTCGACGCCGACGGCGTAACCGGAACGGCGCTGCTCGTGAAGGCGCTCCGCCGGTGCGGGCTGAACGTCCTGCACTACATCCCTCACCGGGTGGACGAGGGACACGGCCTCAACCACGGCGCGATCGACGTGCTCCGGCGGCGCGGCGCCTCTCTCCTCATCACCGTCGATTGCGGCGTGACTGACGTCGAGGCCGTGGCCTACGCGCGCTCCGTCGGCGTCGACGTCATCATCACCGACCACCACCTCACCGCCGCCCGCCTGCCGGACGCCGCCGCCGTCATCAACCCTCACACGCCGCACTCGCGCTACCCGTTCGAGCACCTCACCGGCGTCGGCATGGCGCTCAAACTGGCGCAGGCGCTGCTCCAACCGCGGTTCGGCGACGCTTGGGACGTCGGGCTGATGGAACTCGCCGCCATAGGCGCCATCACCGATATGGCCCCCTTGCTCGGCGAGAACCGCTTCATCGTGCACCACGGCATCCGGGAGCTCCAACGGACCCGCTCTGCGGGCCTCCAGGCTCTCCTCAGCGCGGCGCGCGTGGAGCCCCGCGGCATCACCTCCGAAACGCTGGGGTTCGCCGTTGGGCCCCGGCTCAACGCCGCCGGACGCCTCGACCACGCCGACGTCGCGCTCGAACTGTTGCTGACCGACGACCCGGAGCGCGCCGCGGTCATCGTCCGCGAACTGGACTCCGTCAACCGGCAACGGCAGCAGTTGACCGAGGAGACCGTCACACAGGCGATCGATCTCGTTCCCGCCGAGACGCCGCCGCTCATCCTCGTCGGCGACCCCGCGTTCCTGCCCGGCGTCGTGGGCCTCGCCGCCGGCAAACTCTCGGAGCGGTTCGGCGTTCCCGCCGCTGTCTACGCCGTGGAGGGGGGGCGCGTCATGGCCAGTTGCCGCACGATGCCGGGGTTTCATTGGGCCGACGCGCTCGACCGGTGCGGCGACCTGCTCATCCGCTACGGTGGGCACGAGCGGGCCGCGGGCTTCGCCTGCGAACCCGGCGTCCTGCCGGAACTCAACGCCCGCCTCACGAGCATCGCCGCCGAACGGCTTGGCGAAGCGCCGCGCGTCCACGAGGGGGTTATCGACGCCGAGGCCGCCCCGCACGAACTGATGGGCGCTGCGTTCGGCATGCTGCAGCGACTCGAACCGCACGGCGTCGGCAATCCGGCGCCGCTCTTCCTCGCCCGTGACGTGGAGGTCGTCAACGCCCAGCCGATGGGCGCAGGAGAGAGGCACTTCCGCCTCACGGTGCGCTCCGGCGGCGCGCTGTGGGACGCCGTCGCGTTCGGCCAGCAGTGGCGGGGCGCCGACCGAGCCAGCCTCGTCTACACGCTCCGCCTCGACCACTGGAATGGCCGCGACCGCATCCGGCTCACCATTGAGGACTACGGGGCGTAGCGCGCCCGCACGCTGTCGCATCCCCCCACCCCCCCCCCCCCCCCCCCCCC
>DAOUKL010000083.1:0-25377 GCA_034421335.1 Dehalococcoidia bacterium
GGGCGCGGCGGCCGTCGCTACGACGATAGCCATTGGGCTGATCGCGGACGAGAACCTGGCGGTGGCGACGGCCACAGGCGTAGTGACCATAGTGTTGCTGGTGTTCGGGGAGACGATCCCGAAGACGATTGCGGCGCGCCACGCGGAGCGGTCGGCGATGCTGGTGGCGCCGGCGATTCAGGTCGTCAGTTGGGTGCTGCGCCCAATCTCGTTCGTCTTGCTCGCCATCGGCTCGGGTATCGTGAAAGTGTTCGGCGGCGGTTCTGTGGCGCAGGAAGTGACGGAGGAGGAGATCAAGACGCTCGCGCAGGTCGCGAGCGAGCGCGGCACGGTGGAGCAGGAAGAGGCGGAGATGATCCGCCGGGTGCTGGAGTTCGGGGACCGCCGCGTGAGCGAGTTGATGACGCCCAGGCCGGAGATTGTGGCGCTGACTGCGAGCGCCGACATCGGGAATTTTCTGTCGCTCTACAACGAGAACTACCACACGCGCTTTCCGGTGGTGGGGAACAACCTGGACGACGTGGTGGGACTCGTGGCGGTGAAGGACGTGATGCGCCAACTGGCGGCGGGCGCCAGCCTCGACAGCCCCGTAACGCTCGAGACCCGTCCCGTGCGGTTCGTGCCGGAGACGAAGCTGCTGAGCGATCTGTTCGACGAGATGCGGGCGAGCGGCGACCAACTGGTGATGGTGGCGGATGAGTACGGCGACGTCGCCGGTCTGGTGACGCTCAAACGGCTGGTCGAGGGCATCGTGGGACGCGTGCGGGACGATGAACAGCGCACGGGGCCGGAGGAGGCGCTGGTGTTCGACGAGGACACGGTGGAACTCGACGCGGGGCTCGCCGTTTCCGAGGCGAACGAGCGGTTGGGGCTGCGCCTCCCGCCGGGCGAGTACGAGACCGTGGCGGGGTTCCTGCTCGAACTGCTGGGGAGCATCCCGTCTGAGGGCATGGTTGGGGCGTACCGAAACCTGCGCTTCACGGTTACGGAGATGCGGGGGACGCGGATCATGCGGGTGCGAGTGAACCGCGTGCACGTGGAGCGATGAGCCCGGGCGCTCCGCGTCCGGCGACCAGGCGCGTCGCGCTGGCGATGCGGCGGGCAATCGCGCGTCACGCGGAGCGCTTGGGGAGCGGGCGGCTCGTGCTTGCGGTGTCCGGAGGGCCGGACTCGCTGGCGATGCTGCTGGCGTGCGCGGAGGTCGGCGTGCGTCTGCGCTCGCGTCTGGCGGCTGCGCACTTCTCCCACGGAATGCGGCCGTGGAGCGACCGGCGTGAGCGGGCGCTCGTGCGCCGCACGGCGGAGCGGCTCGGCATCCCGTTCGAGGCGGGGGAAGGCGACGCCGGGCGCAGCGAGGCGTCGGCGCGCGATGCGCGGTACCGGTTCCTTGCGCAGGCGGCGTCGGCCCACGGCGCGTCGGCTGTCGCCACCGCCCACACGCAGGACGACCAGGCGGAGACACTGCTGCTGCACCTGACGCGCGGCGCGGGTCTACGCGGCGCGGGCGCCGTCCGGGAGCTGTCGAGCCGCACGGTGGAGGGCCGCGAAATCGTGCTGCTGCGTCCGCTGCTGCGCGTGAGCCGCTCGGACACCGAGGCGGTGTGCGCGGAAGCGGGCGTCGCCCCAGCGCGCGACGGCAGCAACCGTCAATTGCGATTCGCGCGAAACCGGGTGCGTCTGCGCGCGCTGCGGGAGTTGGCGGAGGTGAACAGCGACGTGCGGGCGGCGCTGGCCGGTTTCGCCGAACGCGCGGCGGACGACGACGCGCTGCTGGAACGCCTGGCGGAGGATGCGGTGGCGGGGTTCGAGGAGCGGTCGCGGCAGCGCGTGTCGTGGCCGAAAGCGGAGCTGCGGAAGCTTCCGGCGCCGCTGCTGGCGCGCGTGCTGGAGAAGGCTTGGCGCGGCCTCCAAGGCGAGGGGGCGACGCTGGGGCGCCGCAAGCTGGCGCAGGCATCGCAAGTGGTCGCGCGGGGAGGTCAGGCGTCGCTGGGGAAGGGCGCGCGTCTCACGGTAGGCCCGGGGCCCCTCGCGCAAATGACCGGCTCCGCTCCGCCATCGAGGGAGTAGAGAGCGGGAGCTTCCTACTTCCTCTGCGCTCTCGTCCGCAGGACGCTCGGGCCTGCCGGTCGCCCGCGCTGGCGTCGGCGCTTCGGCGCGCCCTCGGATGCCGGCGGGGCCGGGCGGGGACGCGGGAGCTTGTGCCGCTCACGGAATGGGGACCACGGACGCCGCCGAACGGAGATGCGCGGCCGCCGCGCGGAAGGCTCATCGTGAGGCTGAGGGCGCGCTTCATCGACGGGCGGGGCGTGCTCGCCTCCGGCGGACGAATCGGGTCCCGGAGTGATGAGAACGGAGAGGCGCTGGGCTACGAGGTAGGCGTCGCGCCTGGCCTTGGCGGTGCGCAACGGTTGCGCGACGGCGCGGCCCTGAACGTAGAGGCGCAGGGCGCCCTCACCGTCGGGGAAAAGCCAGGCCGAAAGGGCGTAGACGGCGAACAGGGCGGGGATGCCTCCGGCGAGGACGGAGACGAAGGGAACGCCGATCATGCTCCAGCTGATGAAGCCCAGCGCCGCGGCGACGACCGCCAGGAAGACGGCCTGTCCGAGCCGCTGACGAGGACGAGAGACCTCGACAACCTCGACGGCGGCGACGTTGGCGAGGGGCGCGACGGTGAGGGTGCGCTCGCCGGAGGAGGAGGAGAGCTTGACGATGCGGCGATCGGTCACGGTGAGGGCGTCGCCCCGTTGGGGCGGGTCGTCGACGACGCCGGCTGAAGAGTCGATGGCTATGTCGAACCGCTCGCCGTCGAGCCAGGGGATGTGGGAGTGGAGGTCGGCGTTGGGCGAGGTCATGCGCAGTAGTTTACGCCATCGGGGCGTGGGGGACGGCGGAAGGGCCCTCTCCGCCCTTCGGGCATCTCCCCCACCGGGGGAAGACAGATTCTCCCCTCCCCCAGGAGGAAGGAACTGGCTAAAGGAGGCGCAGAAGCCGGGGATTCGGTGGGAGGGGTTCGGTTTCCTGGGCGATTTCGCGGTCGTTGATGGAGCGAATGTTGGGGGCGAACGCGATGGGCGCGGAGGATGCGATGTAGCTGGTGTCATGAAGGGCGTCGACGGGCGCCTGTTCCTCGACGAGTTCCTGGATGCGCTCGGGGCTCATCCGCCCGCTGAGGACTATCTGCACCTGGCGCGCGCCGACCTCGTCGAGGCGTTCGCGCACGTGGCGAATGTCGGCGGGGGAGACCTGGCTTCCGCCGGGCCTCCGGGAGAGGCGGACGCTGTTGAGCCGCTCGCCGGCCGCCCGGGCGACCGCCACGGCCTGCTGAGCGACGTCATTGCGAGGGTCGACGTAGGCCATGCGCTGCGCCTCGGGGGAGACCGCGCGGTCGAACGCCAGCATGGCCCTGACCGGGTCGCCCAGGAGTTGGACCAGGGCGCCTGAGACGGAGGAGATCGGCGGAGAGCCCGCCAGCCGTGAGCCGAGGACCGTCGAGCCGGAAGCGCATCCGCCGACGACCGCGGCGTAGTCCATCACCGCGGCGACCGATGGGTGGACGTTGTGGGCGCCGACGGAGATGACGGGGATTCCGGCGGCGGCCCGAGTGATCTCGCGGGCGGCGGTGGCCCATCCGCTCTGGTGGGCGAGCATGCCGCATATGGCGGTTTCGTAAAGGCCGAAGGAGGAGTAGGGCGCCCGCACCTGGAGGCAGACTTCGTTGGGGGCGACATCGGCGCCTTCTTCGACCGCCCATATCTGGCGGTTGCCCTCGGAGGTGACCTTCCCCAGGACCGCCTTGACCTCCTGGGCGCCGCAGAGGACGGCGTGCTGACTGACGGAGAATTCCATCAAGACCAGCGGGTTCATGCCCTCGTTCCGCAGGATTCGCTGAGTGCGGTGAAGGTAGAAGTCGGCGGTGTCGCCGGTGATGATGGAGGGTCGGACTTCGAAGGTGGGGCTGAGAGCGGCGTTATGGAATTGCATGGTTGCGGCGGGAGACTGCGAGTGTCCGTAATCCTAAGACTGCGCCAATGCGGCGGCAACCCTTCACAGAATACGGAGGAAGCGATTATGGAGGCGGGGCTCCTTCCCCTCCCTCCCCCCAAGGCGTGGGAGGGTCGACGGCGGGGATGCCGCCGAAGCGGAGGCGGGCGAGGCCGCGCAGGTCGTCGATGGCGGTCTTGACGACCTTGACGCGGGAGTCGGGGTCTTCTTCCCAGGCGACGGGGATTTCCTTCCAGCGGAAGCCGCGCTTCACGGCGATAACGAGCAACTCGGTGTCGAAGAACCAGCCGGCATCCTGAACGTGGGGAAGGAGGACGCGGGCGGCGTCGCGGCTGAGGGCCTTGAAGCCGCATTGGGCGTCGCGGAACCGCGTGCCCATGCCGCAGCGGATGATGAGGTTGTAGGCGCGCGAAATCGCCTCGCGCTTGAGGGAGCGCTCGGTCTGCGACCCGGGGGAGAGGCGCGATCCCCACGCCAGGTGGCAGCCCTCGTCGACGATGGCCGAAACGAGCGGAGGGAAGGCATCGAGGCCGGTCGACAGGTCGACGTCCATGTAGGAGACGACGTCGGCGCCGCTCTCGCTCCAGGCGCGTTTGAGGGCGCGCCCGCGGCCCCGCTGGTCGAGGTGTATCGCGGCGACGGCGCCGGGCCGTTGGCGGGCATACTCCTCGGCGACCTCCAGCGTGCGGTCGGTGGAACCGTTGTCGGCTACGACGATGCGCCACTGATGCTGAGAGAGGGCGCCGGCGAGGAACTCGCCGAGGGTCTCGATGCAGCGCGGGAGCGAGTGCTCCTCGTTGAGGACGGGAATGACGATATCGACGGAGGCCATCGCGCTCAACCCTCCTCCGGTCGCGTTGCGCCGAGCGCGGCCTGCAAGGCGCGGGCCACAGCGAAGGGGTCGGAGGCGACGACGGGCTCCGCGAAGAGTTCCATGGCGCCGATGTCGCTCGTGCGAGTGGCGAGGCTTCCGCGGTCGACGATTCGGACCACCACGGGGAAGCCCGGCCACCCTTCCCCCGGCCCAGAGGAAGAAGCGAAGGGCGGAAGGAGGGCGCCTACGTTGAAGGAGCGGACGCCGAGGTCGTCGCGAAGTACGGCGAGCGCGTCGTAGAGGGCGTCCGCGAGGGCGTCGCCGAACTCCGGGGCGAGGATGACGGTCTCCTTCTCCTTCACCGGGGTCAGGCTGGCGATAACGCGGGCGCCGGGGCCGCCGGCGGCGAGGCCGAGACTCTCGTGGACGGAGGCGAGATCGTCGAAGTAGTCGCTTCCGTGGGCTGCGCGGTAGGCGGCCGCCGCGGCGCGGAGCGCTTCGATCCTGGCGTAGTGCCGCCCGCGGGCGAGTTGCACCTGGGCGTGTCCGTGGATGATCGAGCCGCCGGAGCGCCAGAGGCAGTTCCAGAGGAAGAAGGGGTAGACGGCCTCCGGGTCCGTCCGCCGGGCGGCGTCGAACCACTGGTTGGCGAGGCGCACGCACGCGCGGACCGAGTCGCGTGTGAAACGCAACGGGTTGGGCTCAGAGAAGATGAGCAGGGAGTGGAGAGAGTCGTACTTGGCGACGTTGGCGGCGGTGATGGCGGAAGGGGATTCGAGCCTGCCGAAGAGGTCTTCGGGAGTCGATTCGCGGGGCCGCGCCCAGGGGTCGCGGGCGAGTTCGACGTCAAGTTCGGCGTCGTCGGCGAGTTCGGCGCGGATGGGCCGCCTGGCGCGGAGGTCGTTGAAGATGGCGGCCTCGCCCGTAACGAGATTGGCGACGCGGACGATGCGCTGGTTCTCGACGGCTTCGACGGAGCCGAAGGTGCGCTCGACCCAAGGGGCCATGGAGCCGGGCACCCGCATGCGTCCAACGCTCTCGATCACGTCGTAGATGCGGCGGAAGCGTTCGGCGTCGGCGCGCGGGAGGGCGTCGACCATGCAGGCAAGGTCGGCGATGGAGGGCGAGGCGGGACGTGGGGAGGTCAAGGGCGGGGCGGGGTTACTCGGCGGCCCGGTGAACGGGGTCGCGTTCGAGGTAGAGCTTGTCGAGCTGGAGCTGGACAGAGATGGGATAGACGCCGGTGAAGCAGGCGTTGCAGAAGCCGTGGCCCGTGGGGTCCCCGTTGACCGCCTCGTGAAGTCCCTCGACGCTGAGGTAGCCGAGCGAGTCGGCGCCGATGAGCTCGCAGATCTCTTCGACGGAGCGTTCAGTGGCGATGAACTCGCCCCTGGTGGCCATGTCGACCCCGAAGTGGCAGGGATTGGAGATGGGCGGGGCGCAGACGCGGACGTGGACTTCGGCGGCGCCTGCCCTGCGGAGCAGGGCGACGATGGGAGGCGTAGTGGTGCCGCGGACGATGCTGTCGTCGACGACGATGACGCGTTTGCCGGAGAGGACTTCGGGCAAAGGGTTGAACTTGTTGCGGACGCCGAGTTCGCGGAAGCGCTGGTCGGGCTCGATGAAGGTCCTGCCGACGTAGCGGTTCTTGATGAGGCCGTAGCCGAAGGGGACGCCGGACTCCTGCGCGTAGCCGACGGCGGCGGAGTTGGCGGAGTCGGGGACCGGCATCACGACGTCGGCGTCGACGGGGTGTTCGACGGCGAGCCGCTGGCCCATGCGGGTGCGCGCGGCGTGGGTGAGTTGCCCGTCAATGATGGAGTCGGGCCGGGCGAAGTAGATGTGTTCGAAGACGCAGTGGGCCCTTCGGGCGTCGGGCATGGGGGAGGGGATGCTGCGGAGGCCGTTCCGGTTGATGACGACCGTTTCGCCGGGATCGATTTCGCGGACGAGGCTCGCCCCGATGTGATCGAAGGCGCAGCTTTCGGAGGCGATGACCCATCCGCCTTCCGGGAAACGGCCGAGCGCGAGGGGGCGAAGGCCGTGGGGGTCGCGGATGCCGAGAATGGTGTCGGCTGTGGCGACTACGAGGGAGTAGGCGCCTCTGAAGCTTCGCATCATGTAGGCGGTCTTTTCGTCCCACGAATCGCCGGGGGCCCACGCGAGGAGGTGCGCGATGACTTCGGTGTCGGTCCCGGTGACGCACTGGACGCCCCAGTCGCGTTCGATGCGCTCGCGGACTTCGCCGGCGTTGATGACGTTGCCGTTGTGGCCAAGGGCGAGCTCGAGGGTGGGGCTCTTCGCGACGATGGGCTGGGCGTTGTGGGCGGAACTCGAGCCGGTGGTCGAGTAGCGGGTGTGGCCGATGGCGAGGTGTCCGGTGAGCCGCCGAAGGTCTTCCTGGCGGAAGGCGTTGGAGACGAGGCCGACGTTGGTGAAGTTGCGGAGCGTATGGCCGTCGGCGGCGGCGATGCCGGCGCTCTCCTGGCCCCGGTGCTGGAGGGCGAAGATGCCGTAGAAGGCAACTTGCGCGGCGTCGCTCTCCGGGCCCGGCGGGAGATAGGCCCCGACGACCCCGCAAGCGTCGCGGGGTGAATCGGCAACGGTGTCCACGGTCCTACGGCTTTCGGCCACGAGCACCTGCGCTTGCGGGATGGGGACTACGGGGGCTGTATATCACATTGTAACCGAAACGCCGCAAGTGGGGCGAGTTACGGAGTTGCCCATTCCTTGCCCCCACGGGGGAGGGGGCTGCGCGATTCCTGCTTTCGCAGGAATGACGAGGGGACGCGCCCATGACGGGAGGGGCCTATGCCTCCCAGGCGTGGAGGGGGGCAACGGCGAGCGGGGTGTAGATGGAGCCTCGCGGGGTAAGTTCGCTGCGGAAGAGCACGACGCGGTCTACGGTGAACGCTGCGCCATCGGGAGGTCCGATGGAGTCGACGGCGCCGCGGAGACCCGCCGCCGCTTCGCGGGACGTCCCCACCCCAGCCCCACCCCGTCTTCGGGGGAGGGGGTCAGGGATGCGTGCGATGGTCAGGTGGGGGCGGAACGGTTGCCGTTCGGGCTTGCAGCCGGCGGCGGCGAGGGCGCTCTCAACGGTGTCGCGGAGCTGAGCGAGCCGGTCGACGGCGCCGTCGACTCCCACCCAGAGGACGCGCGGCGCGCCGCGTTCGGGGAAGACGCCGGGACTGCTGAGCCGGAGCTCGAACGGCGTGCACCCGGCGGTCGCCGCGGCGATGGCGTCGCCGAGCCGCGGAGCGTCGCCGGCGGGCCAGCCGCCGATGAACTTGAGGGTGAGATGCGCGCCGCGAAGATCGACCCATCGCACGGCGTCTCCCCATGCGCCCGGGAGGCGTGCGCGCATTTCGGCGGCGATGCCGGCGAGCGCGGCCTGCGTTTCCGGCGGGAGCGGGACAGCGGCGAACAGGCGCAGGCGGGCGTCAGCCATTGCGGGCCGCCTTGAGTTCGTCGCGCAGGTCGGCGAGGCGGCGCAGCCAATCGGCGATGTCGTCGAGCGAGTAGGAGGCGTTGGCCGGGCTGGGGTTGGGGGCGATGAACACGCGGCTGTGTCCGAGCGTTTCGGGCTGCAACCCGAGCTTGGCGGTCTTCCACGGCGGCGGCTGGGGCGGCGGTTCGGGGTCGCCGTACTGGCGGAACCACTTGTAGCCGGTGAGTCCGTTGAAGCAGACGATGAGGGGCGCGGCTTCGAGGAGCTTGGCGCGCGTTCGGGGCGCCCAGGTGCGGAAGTCGGCTGCGCGGAGACTGGAGGCGCTGTTGCTCGGGCGCTTCACGACGTCGGTGAAGCCGACGCCGAACTCCGACAACCAGGCCTCGTCGCCGGGGCCGAGGTCGCGCTCGGACGGGACAAGTCCGGAGCGGTTGAGGGCGCGCCAGAACCGGTTCTGGGGAGTTGCGAAGTACTTGCCGACTTGGGCGGAGTACGCGCCGGGGTTGATGCCGACGAACACGACGTCGAGCCCGGGCCGGAGGTAGTCGGGAAGCGTGGGGAGTTCGCTCATGAGGCGTCGAGGGAGATGCCGAGAAGCCTCGCGGCGTTGCCGCCGAGTGCGGCGTCGGCGTCGGCAGGAGTCAGGACGGCGCGGGCCTGGGCGATGAGTCGCCGGGGCGGGAGAAGCGGATAGTCGGAGCCGAGGAGGACGCGGTCGGCGCCCGCCGCGGCGGCTGCGACGGCGAAGACGCTGCCGTCGTACAGGAAAGGCGAGGCGGCGCTGTCGAACCACGCGTTTGCGAGATCGGCCTTGACCTCGGGCATAAGGGCGTAGAAGGGCAGCCCGCCGCCCCAGTGGGCGAACACGAAGGTGGCGCCCGGGAAGCGCTGGGCGAGAGCAAGGAGGCGTTCCGGGGTTGCGTCGCCCCTGCCGGGATAGTCGTGGCCGACGGGGCCGGAGCCGTGGACGACGACGGGCATGGCGCGCTCGGCGGCGAGTGCGGCGACGCCCGCGATGGCGTCGCCGCCGGCAAGGTCGAGACCCTGGGTGCTGGAGTGGAGTTCGCCGACGACGCGGGCGCCGGCCTTGGCGCAGCGCTCGATTTCGGCGATGGCGTCGTCGCCCCATGCGGGGTTGACGGAGCAGGCGGCGATGATGCGCCGGGGGTATCTGGCCGCCGCGTCGAGAAGATAGTCGTTGGCCTCGCGGGCGGCGTCTCGGTCGGTCCAGCCGTAGCCGAGAACGAGGGCGGCGTCGACGGCGTCCTCGTCCATCGCGGCGACGAGTTCCCCGGCAGTCGCCATGGTCTTGCGTCCCCTGTCGGCCATATGGCGCGCGGCTTCGGGGCCGAAGAGAGCGTTGAATGTGGCGTCGCGCCGCGCGATCTCCTCCCGCCGCTCCGCAAAGGAAGGGGGGAGGAGGTGGGTGTGGAAATCGATGATCATGTCGCCTTCGGTGCGGGCTTCGCTGCGTCGCCCTCTCCCCAGCCCTCCCCCACGGGGGGAGGGGGATGGATGCGCGCTTCGCGCTCAATCCCCACCCTTCGGGCGCCCCATGTAGGGCTAGTTCTCGGGGGCGGGGGGCATTTCCTCGGTGTATTCGTTGTTGGAGAAGATGCCGATGTCGCGGCCCTGGTGGACGTGGACGATGAAGTCCTCGCGGTCGAGGCCGATGGCGTCGAGCACTTCATCGTCGAGGTCGCCGATCATGTCCCGGATTTCGTCGGTGGTGTAGCGCTCGGAGACGCAGAGGGTTGCGTGGATGAGGTTGCCGGAGAAGTGGACGTCGAAGCGCCCCTGGGGTTGTTCGTCGTCGAGGATGGTGTAGACCTCGGAATAGGGTGTTCGACACTCGCGCTCGAATCGCAGCATGGCGGAGTCTCCTTGAGAGTTGAGTCGCAGGGCGCGGCGGGGCCCGGCGCGTCCGCGAGACGGGATGGGCCGTGGAGGCTACGGGCGGACCTGCCCCTCGCCTTGAGCGACCCACTTGTAGCTGGTGAGTTCCCGCAGACCCATGGGGCCGCGCGCGTGCAGCTTGTTGGTGCTGATGGCCACCTCTGCGCCGAGGCCGAGCTGACCGCCGTCGTTGAACCGTGTGCTCGCGTTAACGAGGACAACGGAGGCGTCGATCTCGTCGGTGAAGCGGGCTGCTGCGGAGTAGTCCTCGGTCACGATGGCCTCGGTGTGGCCGGAGCCATGCTCCTCAATGTGCTCGATAGCTTGGTCGATGGAGTCGACCACGCGAACGGACATAGTGAGGGAGAGGAACTCCCTGCCGAAGTCCTCGGCATCGGCGGAACGCACGGCGCCGCCCTGGTCGGGCCCGGCGGGGCCGATGAGGGCGAGGGCGCGCTGGTCGCAGCGGAGTTCGACGCCGGCCTCGGCGAGCTCGGCGGCTGCAGCGGGCAACAGGGACGCCGCGACGGAGGAGTGGACGAGGAGTGTGTCGAGGGCGTTGCAGACGTCGGGGCGCTGCGTCTTGGCGTTGAACACGATGTCGCGGGCCTTCCGGGCGTCGGCCGAGGCGTCGACATAGACGTGAACGACGCCGATGCCGCCGGTGACGGCGGGGACGGTCGCGTTTTCGCGAACGTACTTGATGAGGGCCTCGCCGCCGCGCGGGATGAAGAGGTCGAGGTGCTCGTTGAGCCGGATCATCTGGTCGACGACGGCGCGGTCCGTGTCGGATACGAACTGGACGGCTTCGGGGGCAACACCGGCGTTCCGGAGGCCTTGCTTGACGACTGCGACGAGGGCGGCGTTGGAGTGGACGGCCTCCTTGCCGCCGCGCATGACGACGGCGTTGCCGGACTTGAGGCAGAGGCCTGCGATGTCGGTCGTCACATTGGGCCGGCTTTCGTAGACGCAGCCGATGACGCCGAGGGGGACGCGCCGCCGTTCGACGCGGATGCCGTTGCCGAGTGCGCGTGAGTCGAAGCGCTCGCCGACGGGGTCGGGGAGCAGGGCAATCGCGCGGAGGTCGTTGGCCATGCTGGCGAGGCGGGAGTCGTTGAGGAGGAGACGTCCGAGGACGGCCTCGGATAGTCCTGCGTCGCGTCCCGCCGCCATATCGAGGGCGTTGGCTTCGAGGACGGCGGGGCGTCCGGCGTCGAGGGCGTCGGCGATGGCTCGCAGAGCGTCGTCCTTCTGGCCTGTGGAGAGATTGCGGAGGTCGCGGGCGGCCTTCCGCGCGGCCTTGGCCTTGTCGATGAGCTCGGAAGTCGCCGTGGTGGTGGTCATGCGGAGTCTCCTTCGCGGGGGTGTTAGAGGAGGACGAGGTTATTGCGGTGGACGGCTTCGTCGCCGTGGTGATGGCCGAGCAAGTCCATGAAGCGGTCGGAGCGGGCGCCAGCGATGACGCGCATCGCCCAGGCGTCGTAGTTGGCGATGCCGTATGCGAGACAGTCGCCGTTTGGAGCGAGGACTTCGACGACGTCGCCTCGGGTGAAGTCGCCGCGCACTTCGCGGACGCCCGCTGGCAGCAGGCTGCGGTCGCGCTCGACGAGCGCCTTGCGTGCTCCGTCGTCGACGACGAGCGCGGCCCCCTTGCGGTTCATGCCGCTGCGGAGCCATCGCTTGCGGGCCTCGATTGAGGAAACGGGAGCGGGGAAGAGCGTGCCGACGGGTTCGCCGGACGCTGCGCGGAGGACGGCCCTGGGGTCGTCGCCGGCGGCGAAGACGACGGTGACGCCCACGGCGGTGGCGCGCCTGGTCGCCTCGAGCTTGGAGGTCATGCCGCCGCGGGTGACGCCGCCGCGGTGCTCCTCGGCGAGCCCCATGATGGAGTCGTCGATCCGGTCGACGCGTTTAATGAGGGAGGCCGAAGCGTCGCGGTTGGGGTCGGCGGTGTAGAGGCCGCCGGCGTCCATGAGCATGACGAGGAGGTCGGCCTCGATGACGTTCGCGACGATGGCCGAGAGGGAGTCGTTGTCGCCGAAGCGCTGCCCGGAGATTTCGGCGGTGTCGACCACGTCGTTCTCGTTGATGATGGGCAGGATGCGCCGTTCGAGCAGGCCGTTGAGGGTGTTGCGGATGTTGAGGTAGCGGGTGCGGCTGTCGACGTCGTGCCCGGTGAGGAGCGCCTGGGCGACGGTCACGCCCCGTTCGGCGAACAGTTCCTGATAGATGTGCATCAGCCGGCTCTGGCCGATGGCGGCGAGCATCTGGCTGACGGCGACGCCCTTGCCCGTGGCGACGGTCGGGGCGGCCTCGCGTCCGGCGGCGATGGCGCCGGACGTGACGAGGGCCACCTGCGCGCCGAGGCTCATCGCCTTGGAGACCTGGTCGGCGAGGCTGCGCATGGCGTCGTGGTTGAGCCGCGGGGACTTGCGGGTGAGGACGTTGGTGCTGGCCTTGACGACGATGCGAGAGTAGCGCAGCGACGCGCTGAGCGAGGAGACGCCGGAGTTTGCCGTTCGGAGCGCCATAATGGGATGCACCGGAAGAGAGAGCGCGTCTATTGTACCGTATGGAGGGCCGCCTCCGCCCTCTTCGAGCCCTGCGCACGGGGCGGAGCTGGACGCCGCGCCCCGTGAGCAAGGGATAGCGGAGAAGATGAGAGATTTTGCAGGTTGGCGCCGGAGACCGGAGGGTGCTATGCTCCCTTTCGCTCGTCGTAGAGAGTGTCAGGGCATGGACGCGGCGGCTCGCGCAGACCGCAGTGGCGTTGGGCCGCTTTGGCGTCTACCATGTCCGACGGCTTGAGAGCCGACAATGAGGAGGCTGAGGCCCATGGCAATGGATATCGACATCACGAGGGAGAGCGAGAAGGTGACCGCAGCGATCGCCGGTCGCGTGGACGGGTCGAATGCGCGGGAGTTCCAGGACGCGCTGATAGGGGCGATCCAAGAGAGCGACCGCGAGGTGGTGCTGGACTTCGCGAGCCTCACCTACATCAGCAGCGCGGGGTTGAGAGCCATCCTGCTCACCGCCAAGACGCTGTCGAAACAGGAAGCCACCCTCGAGGTGTGCTCCCTGTCCCCCTCGATCAGGGAAGTCTTCGAAACGAGCGGCTTCGACAAGATCATCTCCGTCCGCGACTAGTCTGACCGCCGGAGTGGGGCGCTCCGGTTCCCAGGGGCGCCGGAGGAGAGAATGCCTGACCGCCCGTTCAAGATACTTGTCGTAGACGACGAACCCGACCTGGAGCCGCTGATGCTGCAGCGGATGCGGCGGGCGATCCGTAGCGGCGAATATGAGTTCGTTTTTGCCCAGAATGGCGTCGAAGCCCTGCAAAAGCTGAGCGCCGACCCTGGGATTGACATGGTCCTCTCGGACATCAATATGCCGCAGATGGACGGCCTCACCCTGCTGGAGCAGATCCCCTCGGTGAACGCCGACATCAAGAGCGTCATCATCTCCGCCTACGGAGACATGAAGAACATCCGCACCGCCATGAACCGCGGCGCGTTCGACTTCGTAACCAAGCCGGTTGACTTCGAAGACCTGCAGGTCACCATCGCGCGTACGCTCAGGCACCTGGAGGAGTGGCGCGACGCTCTGTCGTCGCGTGATCAACTGGTTGTGCTGAAGAACGAGCTTGGGGTCGCCAGCCAGATTCAGCAGTCCATACTGCCAACTCACTTCGGCTCGCACCCCGAATACGAAGTGTTCGGATACATGGAGCCCGCCCGCAACGTGGGGGGGGACTTCTTCGACCTGATCACGCTCGACAGCGGCCACATAGGAGTGGCCGTCGCAGACGTATCGGACAAGGGCGTGCCCGCCGCGCTGTTCATGATGTCGAGCCGCACGCTGCTGAAGGGCGCCGCCATCGGCTGCACGAACCCGGCCGAGGTGCTCACAATGGTGAACACGCTGCTTCACGAAGACAACGAGACCATGATGTTCGTGACCATCTTCTACGCGGAGTACGACCCGGCCACTGGCGAACTGCAGTACGCCAACGGAGGCCACAACGCCCCCCTCGTAGTGCACGCCGACGGAAGCTCCGAGCTGTTGCCGCTCACGGGCGGCGTCGCGATCGGGCTGGTGCCGGACGTCGATTACGGGCAGGCGTCCTACGAAGTGAAGAAGGGGGACACGGTTATCTTCTACACCGACGGCGTAACGGAGGCGATGAACGAGAAGGACGATGAGTTCGGCATCGAGCCGCTCCAGGCGTCGTTCGCCGCCGCCCCTCCGGAAGGGGCGAAGGAGGCGACCTACCGCGTGTTCAACGCGATCAGGGAGTTCGCCGGCGACACGCCGCAGTCCGACGATATCACCTGCGTCACCATACGCCGGCTGTGAGGCTTGGGCTGTGGGCGCCCAACTGGCACTGAGAATCAACTCCGAAGACGGCGCGCTGGAGCGGATCACCGCGGCCGTGGAGGACATGGGCGAACGGGAGGACTGGTCCCCCGACCTCGTGTTCAGGATCAACCTCGTGCTGGAGGAGCTTGGACTCAACGCCATCCAGTACGGCAGCAAGGGCAAAACGCCGGACATCGAAATTGTCATGGTTTCGGAACAGGACCAGGTCACCGTCACCATCTCAGACGCAGGCGTGCCGTTCGATCCACTGACCGATGCTCCCGATCCGGACGTTGACGCCTCGATCGAAGACCGCCCGATCGGCGGGTTGGGCGTCTACCTCGTACGCGAGATGATGGACGAGGCGCACTACAAGCGCGAGGATGGCAGAAACCACCTGACCCTTATCAAGCGGAGGAACGAGTGACGCGGAACTTCCGCGTGCTGCGAGCAGCGCTCGGACTGGCGGGGGCCGCCGCGCTCATAACCGCTCTCGCGGCCTGCTCGACGGCTGCGCCCACTCCAACGCCGGCGCCCACGCTCACCCCCACCCCCACGCCAGTGCAAGTGACTCCCGGCGTAACCGACGATCACGTCCTCTTCGGGCAATCGGTCGCGCTTTCGGGACCGACCCGGGAACTTGGCGAGCAGGTCCGTCTGGGCATCGAGGCCGCGTTCAAAGAGGCCAACGACAATGGCGGCGTTCATGGCAGGCGGCTGGACCTCTTGACGCTGGACGACGGCTACGAGCCGGTCGCGGCGATCCGGAACACCGTGGAGCTCATTGAGGAGGCGCGCGTGTTCGCGCTCATCGGCGCCGTGGGGACTCCGACGTCCCGGGCGGCGGCGCCGGTCGCCCTTGAGGCGGGAGTCCCCTACATAGCGCCGTTCACGGGCGCGGCGTTCTTGCGTTCGAGCGAGATGACGAACGTGCTCAACGTCCGGGCGTCTTACGCCCAGGAGGTCGAGGTGATGGTCGAGCGCCTCACTGCCGACCTCGGCGTCACCCGCATCGGCGTGATGTACCAGAACGACTCGTTCGGGAGAGACGGATACGAGGGCGTGCGGGACGCGCTGGCGCGGCGAGCGATGAAGCCGGTGGCTATCGGGACCTACCCGAGGAACACGACTGCGGTGAAGCGGGGGATCCTCAACCTGCTGGAAGGCGCCCCCGAGGCCGTCGTTATCATCGGCGCGTATGAACCGGTCGCCGCGACGCTCAAGTGGGCGAGCCAGTCCGGCCCGAACGCCATCTTCCTCACCGTGTCGTTCGTCGGCGGCGAATCGCTCGCCAGGGCGCTCTCGGAAGATACGGAGATCTACGTCACGCAGGTGGTGCCGTACCCGACGGACACGTCGTTCCCGGTGGTCTCCAGTTACCAGCAGGCCCTGAGCTCCGTGTCGCCCACTGCGCCGCCGAGCCACGTATCGCTCGAGGGCTACCTGATGGGCCGGTTGGCCATCCAGGCCGTGGAGCAGTGCGGGCAGACGCTTGACCGGAGTTGCTTCGTGGACGGTCTGCGGGAAAGCGGTGAATTCGAGATCGACGGCTTCAGGCTTTCGTACGATGACGCAGCCTGGGACAACCAGGGCTCGGACCAGGTGTACATGACCGTTCTCGATGGAAGCGGGGCAGGCTTGCGGCAGGTGGAGAACCTGCGCAACGCGAAACCGATAGGCGCGGCTGCGGGCGGCGCGTCAGAGTAGTGGAAGCGAGACGTTATGCAGGTTGCAGAGCGGATACCGAGTTACCTGAGCAGGGCGTTCGCGCTCCGCAAGCGCCTGTCGACGCAAATGTACTTCGGCATCGCGGGCGCGGTGTTGATGACGGTGTCGGCCAGCTTGGTCGGGGTGATCTCGTTCAACCAGGTGGGGGCGTCGGTCAGCCGTGTGAACGACGATAGCTTGCCGGACATGACGGCGGCGTTCGACGTTGGCTTGACCAGCGGCACGCTCGCGTCCGCCGGCGGCCAGTTGACGACCACCACGTCGGCTGCTCAGTTCAACCAGTTGCTCGCGAGTGTGGAAGCCGCCCGCAGCGACCTGCAGGCGCAGCTCGACGAACTCGAAAGACGGGCGATCGACCCTGTGCTGTTCAACCGCATTCGCGACGACGTGGGGACGCTTATCTCGAATATCGACGCCATTGAGGCCAGCATGCTCGAGCGATTCGCGCTCAATGCGCGGATCGAGGGCGTGCAACTCGAAATAGAGCAGCTGACCACACGGGTGAACGACCTGGTGATACCGGCGATTGACGACCAGATCTTCTACGTCGTCACGGGCTACCGGGACGCGCAGTCTGAGCCTGCGCCTCTGGACCAGCACCTGAGCCTCGACGAAGTCAACACGTATCAGCGCCTGGGCGAACTCCAGAGCGACGCGACGCTGGCGTCGCAGATCCTCACCAGCGCCTTCGCGCTGGGGTCGGCGGCGGAAGTGCAGCCGCTGCGCGAGCGCTTTCAGGCGGTCGAGGGCCGCATTCAGGGGAACCTCACGGCGTTTGAGGACAACCCGATCTACCGGCAGTTGGAGGAGATATTCGCGCAGCTCATCCATCTCGGTTCCGGCGAAGGCCGCACGTTCGACCTCATCACGCAGTTGCTGCGCCTCTCCCAGACCCAAAACGAACTCGTCGACCTCAACCGCCGCATCACCATCCGGATGCTGGGCGACGTCGCCGCGCTGGCCACGCAAGCGCAGGCGAGCGCACAGGACGCTGCGGAGGCCTCCACCGGGGCGATCTCGTTCGGCCGGCTGCTCCTGATCGGCATCACGGTGTTCGCGATAATCGGCGCCCTGCTGGTGTCGTGGCTCGTCATCGGCCGCTCCCTGCTGCGCCGGCTGGAAATGCTGTCGGCTTGGATGCGCAAGATGGCGGCGGGCGATCTCGAGGCCCGCGCCGAGGTCGGCGGACACGACGAAGTGACCGATATGGCCGCCGCGCTCGAAGTGTTCCGCCGGCACGCGCTCGAAGTGCAGCGGCTGAACCTCGTGGAGCAGCTGGCCGAGGAACTGCAGGGCAAGAACGATGAGTTGGAGAAAGTGCTCGGGGACCTCCAGACCGCGCAGGACCAGATCGTCATGCAGGAGAAGCTGGCGGCGCTCGGTGAACTCACCGCCGGCGTCGCGCACGAAATACGAAACCCGCTCAACTTCGTGAAGAACTTCTCCGAAGCGTCCGGCGAACTCATCTCGGAGTTGCGCGACATCCTCAAGGAGGAAGACGGGGAATCGAAGGAGATCAGCGAGGACGACCGGTCGTACATCCTCGAAGTGTCAGACGACCTGGAGAGCAACCTCGAGCGGGTGCTCTCTCACACCGCGCGCGCCAATCGCATCGTCGAGGACATGCTGAAGATGGGGCGCAGCTCCACCGCATGGCAGATGACCGACATGAACCAGCTGCTGGAGGAGTACGCGCGGCTGGCCTATCACAGCGCGCGCGGCACCGACCAGGACGTGCTGGTCGACTTCCAGTTCGACCTGGACGAGAGCATGCAGGAGATGGAGGTCGTTACGCAGGACATGGGCAGGGTGTTCCTGAACATGGTAGGCAACTCCTGCTACGCGACGAACGAACGGCGTCAGAAGGTGCTGGCGGCGGGGGGGATGAACTCGGACTACATGCCCACCATCTGGATTTCGACCAAGCGGGAGGGAGAGAACGCGATCATTCGCATCCGCGACAACGGCATGGGCATGCCTCCCGACGTGCAGGAGAAGATATTCAACCCGTTCTTCACCACCAAGCCCACGGACAAGGGCACGGGTCTTGGTCTGGCCATCTCATCGGACATCATCCGGACGCACGGCGGCGTTATTGAGGTGGAGTCCGAAGAGGGCGAATTCACCGAGATGAAGATCACGCTCCCGCTGTCGGGCGGCGCTCACAACGGACAGGCGGAGGAGGACGCTCCGGCTTGGCCCAGAGATCAGCTGGTCGACGACGAGGATGCTCCCGAGGATGCCTCCCTCGACGGCAATGTCGAAGACGGCGCCGATGAGGAGGCTCCCGCAGCGGACGGCGACGAGGCGCAGGACGACGAAAGGCCGTAGCCGGCTCCGCTCGTCAGGGCTCTCTCGCTCCCGAAAGCTGCGCCGCAAGCAGATCGCCTAGGTTGATTTCCGCCGGGTCGACGCGGCAGTCCTACGGTTCCGGCGGGGCATGAGGAGGGCGGCATGAACACCGAGGTACGGTTGAACATCGAGCGGCGGGAGAGCTTCGCCGACGGCGCGGAGTTCGGCGCCGCAGGCGCCTATGAGCGGCTCACCGGCTCGGCCAGCTTCGCTCTGGACCCCGACGACCCGGGCAACGCCAACGTCGTGGACCTGCAACTGGCGGCCCGCAACGCCCGCGGGCTCGTGGAGTTCCGGGCCGACCTGGACGTCCTGAAGCCGGTCGACCTCGCCCGGGGCGCCGGCAGCCTGCTGTACGACGTCAACAACCGGGGGAACAAGACGGCCTTGCGGGCGTTCAACGACGCTCCGCCGGACAACGATCCTCGCTTGGAAGCGTCGGCGGGGAACGGCTTCCTGCTCCGCAACGGCTATACGCTCGTCTGGTCGGGCTGGCAGGGAGACCTGGCGCCCGGCGGCGGCCTGCTCGTCGCGGAGCTGCCAGAGGCGCTCGAAGAGGGACGGCCCGTCCGGGGCTGGGTGCGCCAGGAGTTCATCGCCGAGCAGCCGGGAGTGTTGTCGATGCCGCTCAGCGGCGCGCCCACCATCCGGTCGTATCCCGCGCTGGACCTGGATGCATCGCGCGCGTCGATGACGGTGCGGGAACACGAGCAGGACGCGCGGACGCCGCTGCCGCCGGACGCGTGGGCGTTCGCGGAGGCGGGCGACGGCGAACTGCGGCCCTCGGCGACGTCGTGCTACGTCGAGGGCGGGTTCCGCCCCGGCTGGATATATGAGCTGGTGTACGAGACGGAAGGCTCCGTTGTGATGGGGCTCGGCATCGTCGGCATTCGCGATTTGGCGTCGATGCTCCGCTACGACGAAGCGGACGCTTCGGGCGCGGCGAACCCCCTGTTCGGTCATGCGCGCGCCTATATCTACGGCCAATCGCTGAGCGCGCGCGTCATCCGGCAGTTCATCTACGACGGCTACAACGCCGACCCGCAGGGCCGCAAGGTGTTCGACGCCGTGTACCCGCACGTCTCCGGCGCGGGGCGGCTGTTCGCCAACGCGCGGTTCGCGCAGGTGGGCCGGTATCCGCGTCAGCACGAGGAACACCAGTGGCCGTCGGAGCGTTACCCGTTCGCCTACGCAGCGGCGCCCGACCGCTACTCGGACTCAGTGGACGCCGTGCTGACGCGTCCGGAGTCGGACCCTCTGGTAATGCACACGCACACGAACACCGAGTACTGGAACCGGCACGCGTCGCTGGGGCACACCGATCCCCGGACGGGCGACGACCTGCCGTTTCCCGATACGGTGCGAGTGTACTTTCTCGCGAGCGCGCAACACTCGGGAGCAATGCCGCTTGGCGACGACGTGGCGCAGCAGCCGCCGAACGTGATGAGCAACGGGCCGCTGATGCGCGCGGCGCTGACGCTGATGGACCGCTGGGCGCGGGAAGGCGAACCGCCTCCGCCGAGCATCGTTCCCCTCCGCGCCGACGGCGCGCTCGCTGCGCCGGAGCAGGCGCTGGCGGCGTTCCCCGCGATTCCAGGCGCCCGCACGCCGGACTGGCCGAGCCGTCTGCCGCTCTACGACTACGGGCCGGACTTCGACCGCGGGCTGGTTACGCAGCACCCGCCGTCGCCGCTGCCCGGCAAGGAATACACGGTGCAGCTGCCGATGGTGGACGCGGACGGCAACGACCTCGGCGGCCTGCGTTCACCGGAAGTCGAGGTCCCGGTCGGAACACACACCGGGTGGAATCTGCGGCGGAGTGGATTCGCCGAGGGCGATCTCGCATCGCTCGCGGGAAGCTTCATGGCGTTCGCCCGCACTCGGGCCGAGCGGGAGTCGAACGGCGACCCGCGGCCGTCGATCGAGGAACGGTACGTGTCGCACGAGGAGTACGTGTCGCAGATTGCGCAGGCGGCGCGCCGCCTGCAAGACTCGGGGTTTCTGCTGGAGGAGGACGTGGAGCGCTACGTCGCCGCCGCCAAGGCGCGCAACCCGCTCGATCCCAACGTTCCCCTCGCGCCGCTCGTCCTCAGCAAAGCGCCGCCCGAGTAGGGTAGAGGAGGGCAGTGGGAGCAGTCCGGCTTCCCCAGGCACAGGCCCTGAGTGCAGACACAAGAAGGAAGACGGCAACCATGGCGGAACATCCTACCCTTGGCGGTCTCATACTCGGTTTCGAGGGCCTCGCCCTCCTGCGCGCTTCGACACTAGACCCGGACGGCGTGAACGCGCGTGTGCGTAGCATCGTCGAGATGGTGGACCGCCTGGATGCTGAGCCTTGGTCGAGTCCTATTGTGGCGAGCGAAAGAAGTGTTACGGAGGGCTACGCCGAGTGGGCCGCCGTCTACGATGCCTCGGACAACCCGGTGGTGCTCGCCGAGGAGCCGGTCGTGCGACGGATGGTTGCGCGCCACAGCGTCGCCGACATTCTGGACGCGGCATGCGGCACGGGCAGGCATGTGGCGCACCTTGTTTCGGCAGGGCATCGGGTGGTCGGAGTCGACGCCACCCCCGAGATGTTGGAACGAGCCGCGGCGAAAGTCCCCGAGGCGCGGTTCGTGACCGGCGACTTGACTGCGCTCCCACTTCCCGACGGCGCGATGGACCTTGCTGTCTGTGCGCTCGCGCTCACGCACTGCGCCGACCTTGGTCCGCCTGTCAGCGAACTGGCGCGCGTGGTGCGGCCCGGTGGGCGCGTAATCGTCTCCGACGTGCACCCCTTTTCAGTCATCCTGGGCGCGCATGGTCGCTACAGGCCTGTAGAAGCTCCGCCCGGCTTCATTCGCAACTACGTACATCTGGCGTCGGACTATCTTGCGGCGTTCCAGGCTGCGGGACTGAAGGTCGTCCAGTGTGTGGAACCGCTTTGGGGCGCGCAGGAGATAGCGACATTCGCATTTGCGGACGCCCTGCCTGAATTGCTGGAGGCGGCGGTGAAGGGTCTGCCCATCGTCATCGTGTGGGAGTTGGAGAAGTAGCTCCGCCTTCAACCTGCCTCGCCTGTCCCCTCCAGCGTTGACGGGGGGCGGCTGAAGCGGGCGGCGCGGCGCAGTTTGCTGCGCGGCGTCAGCAGGTACCGCCCGCAGGTGAGGCAGCGGATGCCGATGTCGGCGCCGAGGCGTTCGACGCGCCATTCGAGCCCGCCGCAAGGGTGGGCCTTGCGGAGCGTGATGCGGTCGCCCAGGTGGAAGGCTACGTCCATCCCTTGCCCATGCGTTCAAGCTCGGCGTTGATGGCGTCGCGCAGGCGCAGCGCCTCGGCGCGCGCGGCCCCCGCGAAGTCTTCGCCCTTGGATGCGTAGAGCACGCTGCGAGAGGCGGAGATGAGCACGCGGCGTCCGTTCGCGTCCACGCCGTTCCGCACGGACGCTTCGAGGTCGCCTCCCTGCGCGCCGATGCCCGGCACGAGGATGGGCATCGAACCCACGATGCTTCGCACTCGCGCGAGTTCGTCCGGCGCGGTCGCGCCGACCACGAGCCCGACGTTGCCGTTGTCGTTCCACGCGACCGCCTGCCGCGCGACCTCCTCGTAGAGCGGGCCCTCAGTCCCGTTGCTGCGCACGTGCAGGTCCTGGAACTCGGCGCTGCCGGGGTTGGACGTGCGCGTGAGCACGAAGACGCCCCGGTCGGCGTAGTCGAGGAACGGCTGCATCGCGTCGCGCCCCTGGTAAGGGTTGACGGTGAGGGCGTCCGCGCCCCAGGTCTCGAAGGCGGCCTTCGCGTAAGCCCTCGAGGTGTTGTCCATGTCGCCGCGCTTGGCGTCGAGAAGCACGGGCACGCCGTCCGGCGCCGCCTCGATCGTGGCCTGTAGCGCCTCGATGCCGTGGATGCCCTCGGCCTCGTAGAACGCCCACTGCGGCTTATAGGCGCAGACGAGGTCGCTCGTGGCGGCGATGATGGCGCGGTTGAACTCCGCGATGCTGTCGATGGGCATCGAGGCCCGCGAGGGGTCGAGGCCGACGCACAGGAGGCTCCGGTTGCGTGCGGCGGCGTCGTCCAGCTGTTCGATGAAGGCACTCATGGCAAGAGTGTAACGCGCAGGCGGGAATCTCGTCCCCCTGGTTCGTGGTGAGCATGTCGAACCCACGAACCATTCTTCCCCCCCCCCCCGTCATTCTGAGCGCAGCGAAGAATCTCGGCTCCCGCCTATAGACGGCGTTGTCTTGCAGGCAGCGACTGTGGATTCGTCACTTCGCTCCGCCACGTTCAGAATGACAGGGACGGGCGCGGCGGAGGGCGGATTACGCAGAAGGTCCCCTTTGAGGGAGGGTTGGGGAGGGCGCCGGGGTACAATCCCCGCTATGGCCGAGAGAAGGAAGCGGCGGGGCGACGCGAGGGCGTCGCGGCTGCTGGCCGAAACGTACCGTCGGCTGCTGGCGTGCTATGGCCCCCAGGGGTGGTGGCCGTCGGACGGTCCGTTCGAGATGATCGTCGGAGCGATCCTCACCCAGAACGCGGCGTGGACGAACGCGGAGCGGGCCATCGCCGGCCTCAAGAGCGCAGGGCTCATGTCGCCCTCCGCGCTTCGGGAGGCGCCGCAACCCGAGATCGCGGAGACGGTCAGGTCCAGCGGCTACTTCAACGAGAAGGCGCGCAAGCTGAAAGCGATGGCGGAGTTCATGGGCCGCTACGGCGACAACGTCGAGGCGTGGCGGGCGATGGCGCCGCGCGAGTTGCGCGCCGAACTGCTGGGCGTCTACGGCATAGGGCCGGAGACGGCGGACGACATCGTGCTCTATGCGGCGGGCCTGCCGTCGTTCGTGATCGACGTGTATACGGAGCGGATCGTGAGCCGGATGTCGCCGCGCCGGCGTCTGCGGGGGTACGCGGCGCTTCAGGAGTACTTCGAGCGGAACCTGCCGCGCGACGCGCCGCTGTACAACGAGTACCACGCGCTCCTCGACGCCCACGCCAAGGAGGTGTGCCTGAAGCGCGACCCGCGCTGCGGCGCCTGCGTCCTGCGCGACCTGTGCGCGACGGGGCGGCGGGCCTAACCCTCCCCCACGGGGGAGGGAACCTGACTATACCCCCTCTGAGGGAGATGCCCGAGGGGTAGAGAGGACGCCGCGCGACGGCTCGAACCGGTAGACGACGGGGAGCAGGGCAGGGTCGGTGTTGGAGAGGTCGGTGTGGTGGTAGATGTTCTGGATCCCCTGTGCGCAGTCCCCGAACTCGTCGCAAGCGAGCCTGCCGGTGAGGCCGTTGAAGTCCTCCGATACTTGTCGCACGGCCTCGCGGACCTCGCTGCGCGTGATGAGCAGCCGGCCCTCTTCGGCCCTGCCGAGCGCACGCGTGAGGAAGTTGCCGTCGTCCCGCACGGCGGCGTGCTCGATGGCGGCGAGGAGCAGGGTGGTCGCGTCGTAGGCGTGCGCCCAGTAGGGGGTGTCGGGCGCCGTGCCGACGCGCCGCTCGTAGTCGGCGAGCGCCTCCGCCGTGCTCTTGCCGGTCGCGCTGTTGACGTTCGAGGCAGGGGCGGGCTCCGGCCCGGCGAAGTAGACGCCCTCGGACTGGGGAGTCGCGAGAAATGCGGATACGAGGCTCGCGGCGCCGGAGATGAGCGTCGCGCCTTCGAGTCCGTTGAACTCACGCGCCTGCAGGGCGAAAACGGCGGCGTCCGCCTGGAAGAGCGGGAAGAAGAGGCCGTCCGGGGCGGACTCGGCGAACCCGGCCAGAACGGGCGTCATGTCGGAAGCGCCCTTCTGGATCGTGGCCGTCGCCACCACCTCTCCGCCAAGCCTCCGGAACGCGTGGTCAAAGGCGTTTACGAGCGCCGCGGTGTAGGCGTCGCCGTCGTCGACGGCGGCCATGCGGCGGAGCCTCAACTCTCCGTACGCGAACGCCGCGATGGCCTGCGCCTGGTAGAGATCGTTGTTGGAGACGCGGAAGTACCCGGGGAAGTGGGAGGAGTTCGGGTTGCCGGCCAGGTCCGACGTGAGGGCGGGCGACGTGTTGGACGGGGAGATCATCACGATATCCGCAAGCGAGAGGACGGGCGACGCCTCGACCGCTGCGCCCGAGCACGACGTGCCGACGACGCCAACGACCCTGTCGTCGCCGATGACCTGCTCGGCGGCGGCGAAACCGCCCTCGCCCGTGCACTTGCTGTCGATGGCCCCACCGAGAGCGATCTCATGACCGTGCACGAGCCCGAAATCGTCGGCGGCCATTTCGACGCTGTGACGGAGGGTGGGGCCGAGGGCCGAAGCGCCGGTGAGGGAGTGCATGGAGCGGATGTGCACGGGCTCGTCCGCGCCGACCGTCACCTCGTCCAGGCCGATAGTGATGGCGTTGGGGTCGTCGGCGCCGTTGTCCCCGGCGCATGCGGAGAACGCCGCCGCGGACGCTGCGAGAAGCGCGAAGAGGATGGCGGTGGTTGCGGTCGCCTTGCGCGTCATGCTCTGCTTTGTCCTCCCCGCTCTTCGCGCGAGAACCGGCCCCCTCCCCTGAGACGGGGAAGGGGCTTGCTCTCTCTGTTGTGGGGCCGCTCCGCTGGGAAGCAGCCCCCTCTCCGCCCTTCGAGCGTCTCCCCGGAGGGGAGAACCGCCCTCTACGTTGCCCGCTCGTCGGTTACGCCGGCAACGCCGGTGCAGTAGGGGATGAACGCCCTCATGTTGCACTGGGCGCCCGACTTGGCCAGCTCCCCCTCGAAGATCTCGTGGATCTCGCGGTCCTCGTCCTCGTACTCCACCTGGATGCCGCCTTCCTTGATGGAGACGTCG
>DAOUKL010000084.1:0-3308 GCA_034421335.1 Dehalococcoidia bacterium
GGCGCACATCGACCCGGAGCCGTACTCGTCGACAGTGTTCGACGTGTAGGGCGAAAGGCCTTGCGTGCTTGGGCGCGCATCCGTCGCCCGCGAAGGCGGGAATCCATCCCGCCACTCTTGTGGGGCGGCGGGGTACAATCGCTCCGAACCGGGAGGAGGCGTTGCGATGGACACGGGGCTCGAAGGCAAGGTGGCGCTCATTACCGGCGCGGGGCGGAACATCGGGCGCGCGACGGCGCTGTCGTTTGCGGAGGAGGGAGCGCGGCTCGTGCTCGCCACTCGCCAGAGCGCCGAGCGGCTGGAGCAGACCGCCGCCGACTGCCGCGCGCTCGGCGCGGAGGCCATCACCACGCTCTGCGACGTGTCCGACGAGGAACAGGTTTACGCGATGATCGGAGCGGCGCAGGACGCCTTCGGCGGGGTCGACGTGCTCGTGAACAACGCCGCCAACCGCGTGCAGGGCCCGTTTCTGCAGAGCACGACGGAGGACTGGCGGGCGACCGCCGGCGTCAACCTCGACGCGGTCATCTTTGCGGCGCGAGCGGCGCTCCCCTGCATGATCGAGCGCGGCTGGGGGCGCATCATCAACTACTCCGGCGTCTCCGCCTACCGGGGAGGAGGCGCGCTCAAGGCCGCCGTGAAGCTCGGCGTCGTCGGCCTCACCCGCGGCCTCGCGCGCGAGTTCGGCAAGCACGGCGTAACGATCAACGCGATTGCGCCCAGCTCCATCGAGGGCGAACGCGACCCCGGGACCGAGCGCGACGTCGACATAGCCGGCATCGACCCGAAGCTGCCCATCCCCCGCTTCGGCAGGCCGGAGGAGGTGGCGGCGCTCGTCGTCTACCTGTGCAGCAAGCACGCCGGCTACGTTACCGGCCAGACCTTCCACATCAACGGCGGCGACGTGCTGCAGTAGCGCGGCGCTCGGCCCGCGGAGGAACACCATGACCACGGCAACCCCGTTCGACGCCCTCGCCTCGTACGTCGCGTCGGCCCTCGATCGGCCGCTTCCGCCTGCGGTGCTGGAGAAGACCAAGCACCACGTCATCGACACGCTCGCCGCGATGGTTACGGGTTCGCGGCTGAAGCCCGGCGAGGCGGCCATCCGCTTCGTCCGCTCCCAGGGTGGAACTCCCGAGTCCGCCGTCGTGGGCTCCGACGTCGTGACGACCGCCATCAACGCGGCCATGGCGAACGGGATGCTGGCGCACGCGGACGAGACCGACGACTCGCACGCGCCGTCGCTCACCCACCCCGGCTGCGCCGTTGTGCCCGCCGCGCTGGCCGTGGCGGAGCGTGAGAACGCGAGCGGCGACGCCCTGCTGCGCGCGGTGGCGCTCGGGTACGACGTCGGCTCCCGCATCGCGCGGCTGATGGGGGGCATCGACGCCCGGGGAATGCACGGCCACGCGACGCACACCATCGGGCCGATGTTCGGCGCTGCAGCGGCGGCGTCCGCCCTCGCCGGGCTCGACGCCCAGGGCGTGCGGCACGCGCTCGCGTACACGGCGCAGCAGGCTTCCGGCATTACGTCCTGGGCCCGCGACTCGGAGCACATCGAGAAGTCGTTCGTGTTCGGGGGCAACGGGGCGCGCAACGGCGTTACCTCCGCGCTGTTCGTGGCCTCCGGCATGAGCGGCGAGGAGAATGCTTTCGACGGCGAGAACGGGTTCCTCGACGTGTTCTGTCCGCGCCGAGACGAATTCCCTCAGTGGGTCGCCAGTCTCGGCGACCACTACGAGATCACCCTGACGAACATCAAGAAGTTCTCCGTCGGCTCGCCCATCCAGGCCGCAGCCGAGGCCATGACCGCGCTGGTGACCGAGCACGGCGTCGCTCCCGGCGACATCCGGGAGGTCGAGGCGCTGCTGCCTCCGCAGGGCGCCGGCATCGTCAACGGCCGCCATATGCCCGACGTCAACCTGCAGTACTGCATGGCCGCCATCGCGCTCGACGGCGGCAAGCTCACCTTCCAAGCGACACATACCTACGAGCGGATGAGCGACCCCGCGATCGTCGACCTGATGGGCCGGGTGCGGCTCGTCGCCAACCCGGAGTTCGCAGGACTCGAGCGGCAGCGCCCCGCCACCGTGCGCATTCACACGAGCGCCGGCGTCCTGGAGCAGCACGTGCCCGCCGTTCGCGGCACGCTGGACAGCCCGATGACGACGGAGGAAGTGGACGCCAAGGCGGTCGACCTCATCGGCAGCGTGTACGGCGAGGTCCGCGCCCGCGAGGTGGTTGCCGCTGTCCACGGCCTTGGCGCGGCTCCCGCCGGCGCCGCGCTGCGGCCGTTGCTGACCGAGGGGTAGCGGTCGGTTCACGCGGTTCGTGGTTCGACAGGCTCACCACGCGCTACTGATTTCATAACGCGACGTCCGAGGGCGACCTCCGCGATGTCCGCGCCGCCTATGGGGCTGTCCTCAGGCGTCGGGATAGTGTAGTGGATCGTCGCCCTCCCAGGCCTCACGACTATCTGCTTCACGAACGACCTGATGAACGCCTTCGTCTCCGACAGCCCGCTCTCCAGCAGCCACTCCCCCATCTCACGCGCATACGCAGCCACCGCCTCGGCATCCTGCACGCTCGCCAGACGCGCGTCCAGCAGCACCCGAGCCTCGTCAGCAGCACACTCCAGCCGCTCCCGGTTCTCCTGGTGGTGGCGGATGCGCGGAAGGATGTCCTCAACCGTCATCTCCGTCTTCTCCACCAGCTCCCACAGACGGTCCATCCGCCGGCGAACCTCCGCCAACTCCAGCTCCGCAGCTTCCAGCCGCTCACGCTCCCCCGCGATGACCCCGTCCATCTCCTCGTTCACCAGCCGCACCAGGCCGCGCATGTTCGACTCCGTCAGGATGTGCTCCCTGATCTGGCCGACGATGAGCCCCTCGAACCGCTTCGCGCTCAGTCGCGGCGCCGCGCACGTCCTCTTCCCCCGGTTCAGGAGGGAGTGGCACACGTAGTACGTGTACCTCCCGCTCTTTGCCTCCGATGCGCTCAGCGCCCTCCCGCACGCCGCGCACGTCAGCAGGCCGCTCAGCAGGTAGGGGCTGGCGATCCGCCTCGGGTGCACGCTCCCCGGGGCGCGGGCGCCCAGCAGCCTGCCCACGCGCCGGAACTCCTCCTTCGCAACGATGGCGGGGAAGGCGGCCTCGACGCGGACCGGCGGAGCGTTGTCCTTGGCGTTCGTCCCCCACACGAGCGTTCCGGTGTAGGCCTCGTTGGAGAGCATCCGGTGGACGGTGGCCTTCAGCCACTTGGCTCCGAACGGGCTCGGCACGCCCTCGGCGTTGAGCGCCTTGGCGATG
>DAOUKL010000085.1:0-37086 GCA_034421335.1 Dehalococcoidia bacterium
CCTGCAAGCGCCCCTCCGCCACCCCGTCGAACTCGCCAACCGCGTGCTCACCACCCAGCTCCTCTGCGAGGGCCGGCTTCTCCTCGGCGTCGGCTCCGGCTCCACGAGGGTCGACTTCCTCGCCGTCGATAAGAACTTCGACGACCGCATGCAACTCCTCACACGCTCCCTCGCCGTTATGCGCCGCCTCTGGAACGGACGGACCGTCAACGACATCAGCCTCAATCCCGCGCCAGCGGTGGCCGGCGGCCCGCCCATCATCATCGGCAGTTGGGCCGGGCCACGGTGGATCACCACCGCCGCCGAGGAGTACGACGGCTGGATCGCCTCCGGTTTCTTCTCCGGTTTCGACACACTCAAGGCCGGTATTGACCGCTACCGTGAGGCCGGCGGAACGCGCGCCATCGTCACCAATATCTCCGTCGACCTCGACGCCCCCACCGAACCCCTGGCCGACTCCGACAACGCGTTCCACCTGCGATGCGCCCCGGAGGCCGCCGCCGAACGCCTCGGCAAACTCGCCGACGCCGGTTTCGATGACGCCGTCGTCGTGCATCGCGGCGACGGCCCACCCAACCTCGCCGCCATCCGGGGACTCGCGTCGTAACCCCCTCCCCGAAGCAACAGGGGAACATCGCCCCCTTGCTCGTGGAGCGCCGTGTCGCCCTAGTCCTCCACGATCGCCAGCGCGCCGTCGCGAACGGTCACCTGGTGCCCGGAGAACTCCATCGGCGCCTGCGCGGCGAGCACGTAGCGGTCGCCTACCGAGTCCACCTGCGCCGGGCGTGAGCTCGCGCGCGCCCACTGCGGGCTGTCATCGGTTACGATGCCGCCCCCGCCGCCGGGGATGCCCGGCCCCGTCTCGCGCGAGCGCTCGTCTCCGCCGCCGCTGCCCGGTCCCATGCTCACCACGCAGATGTTGAACTCGCGCTCTTCCTCGGCGACGAATTTGGCGAACGCTCGTATCGACAACTTGGAGACGCCGTAGACGCACGTGCCGATGTTCGGCGCGGCCCCCGGCCGCACGCGCAGCGTCCCCTGCCCGAAGTGGATGATGTGCCCGGCGTTCAGCGACTCCATGTACGGGATAGCGTGCTTGGTGCAGAGGAACGTGCCGCCCAGGTTTGTGCGCATCACTCTGTCGAAGAACCCTGCGTCCATGTCGCGGATGCGGGGCCAGCGCGGCGCTCCCTCGTGGAAGTGCGTCACGATAGCCGCGTCGTTGATGAGCACGTCTATGCGTCCGTACCGCCGGTAGACCTGCTCCATCAGCGAGCGCACCTCGTCCTCGACGCAGACGTTGGCGCGGACGGCCATCGCTTCGCCGCCGAGCGCCTGCACCTCGCCCATCACCGTCTCCATTGGGGCGATGTCGGCGATGGCCAACCGGGCGCCCTCTTTCGCGAACGTCTTGGCCACCCACCGGCCGACGCCCTTGGCGCCGCCCGTGATGACCACCACCTTCCCTTCAACCGACATGCCGCGCCTCCTTCCTATTGTTCACGCCGAACGAGGCGAGTGTAGCGGAGCGGGAGCGGGCATGGGGCTGTGGTAAAGTATCTTGCACTCATTGGCGAGGGAGGACGAGGTTGCGAACTCAGCAGGGCTGCGGAACAAGAGTGAACCGGACGAGAGCAGCACACCGGCGACTAACGGATGGCCTGGGCGCATTGTCCGTTCTCCTGGCGTTGGCTTGCATAGCGGTCGTTGCAGCCGCCTGCAGCGCCGACCCCACCGCGACGCCGACGCCCACTCCCGCTCCAACTCCCACGGCCACCCCAACGCCGGAGCCCACGGCCACCCCAACGCCGGAACCCGCTCCGTCGGACGAGGACGTGACGCAAGCCTTTGTAACGAAGGCCGTCGACTTCTACGGAGAGAACGGACTGGACGCCACCGTCGAGTTCTACGAGTCCGAGGCGAGCATCGAAAGCGGGCGGACGCTGATCCTGATAGACAAAGCCGAAAACGTGTTGCTGGCGTACCAACCCATTCCCGCCCTGATAGGCCAATACATCGGCCCCGGCTCGCGATTCAGCGCCTTCGGGGCATTGATAAGCCTCGCCACCGAGGAGGGCAGCTGGGACACGGCCCGGGGCATCAACCCGGCCACCAAGCAGGAAGAGCCCCGGCGGGTCTTCGCCGTCCTTCACGACGGCCTCGTGTTTTCCGCCAGCCATTCGGCCCTGGTGGAAGACATAGCGGATTCCACGCAGGAGTACGTCAACAAGGCCATAGCCAAGTACGACGGCGAGGGCCTCGATGCGCTCATCGCTCACTACAACAGCCAGGACAGCCTGGACGGCCAGTTCTACCTGTTCCTCATCGGCGCGGATGACCTCTACCTCGCCCACCCCATCTTCCCGCACCTCATCGGCACCGACATCAAGGACGTGGTCGGCTCCGACGGGCAGGAGCTGGGCAAGGAGATAGCCCAGGCCACCGAGGAAGGCGCGTGGGTGGAGTACCTGTGGCCCCATCCCGTTTCCCGGAAGGAGCAGCAAAAGGTCACCTGGGCCGTCCGCTACGACGGGCTGATATTCGCCTCCGGCTATTACGCAGGCGAGCCCGAAACAGGCGAGCCGGCCTGGCGGGACGCCGACCCCAGGGAGTACACCCTCGAGTACGTGGACCGGGCCATCGAGCGTTACGAGCAGGACGGCCTGGAGGCGATGCTGAACTACTACAACAGCGTCGCCAGCTTCGAGGGTGAGTGGTATCTCTTCGCCACCGACGCCGCCGACATCTACCACGTCCACCCGCTGCTGTCGCAGCTGATAGGGACGGACATCAAGGACGTGGTCGGCTCCGACGGCTACGAACTGGGCAAGGAACTGGCCAAGGCCACCGAGGAGGGAGTCTGGGTGGAGTACCTCTGGCCCCACCCTGTAACGCTCAAGGAAGTCCCAAAGGTGGGGTACGCAGTACGGCGGGACGGGATGCTGTTCGCCTCCGGCTACTACGTGCGCAACGAAGACCCTGCGGCCGCGACCAAGGCTTACGTGCAGCAGGCCATCGACTACCATCAGGCGAACGGGCTGGAGGCCACGGTCGACCACTACAGCAGCGAGGGCAGCTTCGACGGCCAGTGGAACCTGACCCTGGCCGATGAGAACGACATCCTGCTGACCTCTCCCCTCGCCCAACACCTCGTAGGCGCCGACCTGAAGGACGTCGGCGCGGGCAGAATCCGGAACGTAGGCGAAGAGATGACGGCGGCCACTGAAGACGGCGCCTGGATCAGTTTCGTTTTCCCCAACACGAGGTCATCGGAGACGCTGTACGCGCATACGTGGGCAGTGCGCCACGACGGGCTGCTCTTCATGTCGCGCTACTACGACGACCAGCCCGGCGACCCCGCGCCCTAGCGGTCCAATGTAGAACAGCTGTCGAGTCAGGAAGCGCGCGTCCGCCGGGGCGCGCGCTTCCTGTACCCCCGAGAGGAAGCCGAGGGGCTATCTGTCCACGCGGCAATTGACTACGTCTATGCCGTAGTACTTGCGGTGGTGCACCGATGAGGCGTAGTGGCGCAGGATGCGGGTGGACAACTCCTGCTCGTCAACCAGCCCCTGGTCTTCGCTCAGGTAGGCCATGCGGTCCTCGATATTGCCCTGGATGACGTCGTCCGAAGCGACGACTATCTCCAGTTCGGCGGAACCGCTGTCGGGGCGAATCGAGGCGACCAACCTGCGCGTCCGGCCGGTCGCGGCGTCGTTCTCTTCCTCCAGCAGGCTCAACACGACCTCTTCTCCTACGAGACGCAGCCGGTTCTTCCCTTCCTCCGTCCAGGAATGCCTGTCGGCGAACCGGCTGAGCAAATCGTCGATGGCGGGCAGGGATGACCGGGCCAGGTCAACCCGCAGTTTCCTGGCGTGAATGCTTGTTACTTCAGCGAGTATGGTCATGACTAAGGCCGCCGTGCCGCCGAAGAAAAGCGTATTGCCCACCAGTTGACTGGTGATCCCTTCGACGAATCCGCTGAAAGTCCCGGCGGATAGACCCAGCACCACGGAAACGCCGGCGATGGTGGCCTGCTTCTGGTCAACCCTGCCGGAAAAGACCGTCTTCGCTCCCTCGACGAAGAGCATCCCGAAGATGATGACGTAGACCGCGCTGATTACCGGGCTGGGAATGGCGACCAATATGGCGAGCAACTTGGAAAAGGGGGCCACCAGTATGGTCAACAGTCCCAGGTAGATCCCGACGCTCTTGGCGGCGACGCCGGTGAAACTGATGTAGACCACGGTGGCCGCCCACGGCGCCGCGACGGGCAAGGTTCCCACAAGGCCTGAAAGAAGAGTGCCCAGTCCGTACACGCCCAGGCCTCCCTGCACCGAGCGGAAATCGATGGCCGAATGATCTCGATAGGAAGCGCGGTAGATCACCGACAGGTCTCCCACCGCCTTCATGAAGGCGGTGAGGTTCACGAACACGAAGGCCGGAAGCAGGGTCCAGAAATCCGCATCGAAGCTCAGGTCCAGACCCGGCCATCCGAAACCGGGCAGGCTCACCCATGGAGCGGCGGCTATGACGCCCGTATCGTAGTAGCCAAAGGGTATGGCCACCGTCAGACCGGCGGCTACGGTGACCGGCAAGATCCACATGCGCCAGGCAGGCGAGCCTTGCAGCGATATCAAGACTCCTGCGGTGAGGGCGACGATTCCCGGCGCCAGGAACATCACCGTCGACGAGCCTTCCGGAGGCACAACGGCGGTTCTTATGACGAAAGGCGCCGCCGAAACCGCCACCAGCATGATCACTACTCCGCTCACCGTCTGTGTGAATATCCGGCGGAGGGAGGCAAGCCGCAGCGTCAGGATGAACTGAAGAACGGTGGAAGCCACCAGCAGGCTCGCCAGCAAAGGGGGCCCGCCGGCGTGGAGCGCCAAAGCGCAGACCGCCAGAAACGGAACGTTGAAGTTACTGACAACGAGGCGGCCCGAACCTAGATACCGGGACCGGAAGGTGTGCAGGATCATGCCGGCCCCGGAGACTGTCAGCGCAGTGAATATCGCCCATGTCAGATAGGCTTCGGACTCGCCGGACGCCCGTATCACCAGCACGGCGAGCATGACGAGGCCGATGGTGTTGGGTACGAAAATCTGAACAGCCGAAGTCGCCGCCACCGACGGCGGGCACTTCTCATCCGGTTCGTAGCGAATTTGAGTCACCCCAGGGCCTTCTGAGGCAAGGATAGGGAGAAAGGCGCTGTTGCAGCCGGTCTTGCCAATGTGCTTGTCGTTGCTGTCCTCACAACTCCAACCTTCACAACTGGTAGAGCGATATGCGGTTCCCGCACGTGTCGTCGAACAAGGCCTGCGCGCCGCCTGCGGCTTCCAGCGGCTTCATCGAGAACACGACGCCCAGCCTCTCGAGGCGTTCGCACTCAGCATGGACGTCGTCGACCGCGAACGCCGCCTGCGGGATGCCCTGCTCGTAGAGCGCCTTCTGGTACGCCTGAGCAGCGGAGTTATCGTTCGGCTCCAGGAGCAGTTGGGTCCCGTCCGGCGCCTCCGGCGAGACGACCGTCAGCCACTTGAACTGCCCCACGGGGAACTCCTCCTTCTTCACGAAGCCCAAGACCTCGGTGTAGAACGCCAGCGCCTTGTCCTGGTCGTCGACGTGAATGCTGGTCAGCTCGATCCTCATTCCGGCTCTTCCTCCTTGGATGTCCTGCCTGTGGCCCTCCTGCGGCCGCTGCCGAGTCTACTATCCCGCCGGAGCAAGCAGACGGTTCCGCAGCGCGCGGGGCGACCTCATGGCGAACGACAACGGGATCATGAGCGCGCACACCCCCACCATCACCCACATCGCGAGATAGTAGCTGCCGTTGATGTCGAACACGACTCCCATGAAGAACGGCCCCACGACTCCGGCGGCCACCGAGCCCCCCTGCAGCACTCCGATGATCGAGCCGAGCGAACGGAGGCCGAACATCGCGCTGCCCAGCGTTCCGCGCATCGGGATGATGCAGCCGAACCCGACGCCGAAGAGCACGTAGAAGGGCGCGGCGTCGAGGACCGAGCCGACCTCCGCGAACTGAAGATAGGCGAACGCGGCCGCCATCATCGCGGAGACGGCGGCCAGCACCACACGGTAGTCCATCTGGTCGAGCGCATAGCCTGCGCCGATGCGTCCGACCCCGCTCACGATGAAGACGAGCATGAAGATGACGGCGGACTCATGCGGGCTGAGGCCTGCGTCCTGCACGAAGTAGGGGATCTGGTGCACCTGGAAGGCGGAGTTCACCATGAACATGCCGGAGAGGTAGGCGGTGAACAGCCAAAACTCCTTCGTGCGCATGGCCTGCCCCAGGGACATGCCGCGCTCGACGCGGCGGACCGGCCGCGTCGCCGCATCGGCGTCGGGTGGGTCGCCGTCGGGCCGGAGCCCGTAGTCCTCCGGGCGCTCGCGGGCGATGAGGCTGATGAGCGTGAGCAGCAGGAGGACTATCACGCCGTAGGCGATGAGGATAGCGCGCCATCCGTACGTCTCCTCGAGCGATGTGTTGAGGATGACGAAGGGCGAGCCGAAGATGGGGCCCATCACCGCGAGGCCGGTCGCGAGGCCGCGCTTGCGCCGGAACCATCGCGCGATGACGACGGGCCAGGTTACGGCATGGCTCATGCCGGAAGCGCCGATGGAGACGAAGAAGATGGCTAGGTAGAACGTGACGATGCCGTTGATGCTTCCGAGGAAGATGAGTCCGAGGCCGGTGATGATCGCCGACCAGAAGATGAGCGTCCGCGCGCTCACCCTGTCGAGCAGGAACCCAATGAGCGGACTGATGAAGCCGGACTCCAACTGCCTGAGCGACATCGCGCCGCTGATGACGGAGCGGTTCCAGCCGAAGTGCGCCTCCATCGGCAGGATGAAGGCGTTGAGTCCCTGGAAGTAGGCGGCGGAGAGCACGGAGTTGGCGAATGTGCTGGCCGCGACGATCCACCAGCCGAAAAAGACGCGAGGCTGCCGCTGCGGGCCGTCGGTGGAAGGTGGGGAACGCAAGACTGCTCCTGCGGCCCCGCCGGGCCGCATCGATGCATGGTACAAGATGCCGAAGGCGGAGAGCGCCAATCGGTTACCTCACACTCTGAGACCTCGCGTAACCCTCCGTCATTCCCGCGAAGGCGGGAATCCATCCCCCTTTGGTTCGTGGTGAGCCTGTCGAACCACGAACTCACTCTTCCTCCCGTCATCCCTGCGAAGGCAGGAATCTCGCCCCTTGTCCTCCCCCTCTGGAGGGATGTCCGAAGGGCCGCGCTTTGACAGCGCGGCGGGCGCGCGGCTAATTTCGGAGGGAACTCTTACTTACGGAGCGGGATACTAATGGCCTCATTGGAAGACTTGCGCGGGCTGCTGGAGCAGAGCAGGGTCGTCGTGTTCACGACGTTCCGCCGCGACGGCATGCCGCAGCAGAGCCTCGTTACGGTGGGCGAACTCAACGGCGGACTGGCCTTCACGACGCGCTCGCGCAACGCCAAGGCGCTCAACCTGGCGCGGGACGTCCGGTGCGCGATGATGCTCGTAAGCCCGGACCGCCGGCGGTTCGCCGTGCTCGACGGCGAGGCCGAAGTGCTCGGCCCTCACAATCTCGACGCGGAGGCGCTGCGTCTGAAGTTGCGCGAGGTGTTCACGGCGGCGGGCGGCACACACGACGACTGGGACGCATACGACCGGGCGATGGTTGAACAGGGACGCGTGGCGATCACGCTGCGGCCCTCGCGCATCGTCGGGCACGGCGTGTAGGGGGCGGCGTGGCGCGCATCGATGGCAGAACGAACGACGAGTTGCGGCCGGTAACGATCACCGTGGGGTATCAGGAGTTCGCCGAGGGCTCCGTGCTCATCGAAACCGGCAAGACGCGGGTCGCCTGCGCCGCGAGCATCGAGGAGCGGGTGCCGTTCTTCCTGCGCGGGCAGGGCCGGGGATGGATCACAGCCGAGTACGGCATGCTGCCGCGCTCCACTCTGTCGCGCACGTCGCGCGAGCGCAGTTCCGGGAGTGGGCGCACGCACGAGATACAGCGGCTCATCGGCAGGTCGCTCCGGTCGATCGCGGACCTGGGCAAACTGGGGGAGCGCACGATAACCGTTGACTGCGACGTGCTGCAGGCCGACGGCGGGACGCGGACGGCGGCGGTTACCGGGGCGTACGTCGCCCTCTACCAGGCGTTGCTCGGTCTGGTGCGGCGAAAGGCCCTGCACCGCGTGCCGCTGACGGGCTCGGTGGCGGCGACGAGCGTGGGCATCGTGCGCGATGAGGCGATGCTCGACCTGTGCTACGAAGAGGATTCGCAGGCGTCGGTCGATATGAACGTCGTGATGACGGACGCCGGGGAGTTCGTCGAAGTGCAGGGCACCGGCGAGGAGCGTCCGTTCTCTCGCGAACGCCTTGACGAACTCCTCGCCCTCGCGGAATCGGGCGTCGCCGAACTCGCTGCAGCACAGCAAGAGGCCGTCCAACGCATCATGTCGGGCGGGCGCTAGCCGCCGCCATTCCCGCGCAGGCGGGAATCTCGCCCTCCGTAGGGGCGTCCCTTGTGGGCGCTCGTCCCAGCCCTCCCCCCGTGGGGGAAATGTCGCGGAGCGACGGGGAGGGCCGTCAGCCCGCGCGGGCGAGCGCGATGGTCACGCGGGCGCCGTCGATGTCGAGTTGTTCCGTGTGAGCGTCGGGAGGCGCGGCGCCTTTGCGGACCGGCTGGCTCAGCGTCTCCTGTTCATAGTAGGCGGCGTGGGCCCGGAACACTTCCGCGATGCTCGGGTCGGCGTCGGCGACATAGGTCGCGATGCGGTCTTCGATCTCGAACCCCGCGCTCTTACGCATGTTCTGGACGCGGTGGACGAGCTCGCGGGCGAGCCCCTCCGCCTCCAGTTCCGGCGTAAGCGCCGTGTCGACGCCGACGAGGAGGCCCGCCGCGCCGCCCTCGGCAGCGGAGGCGATGCCGGAGCGGTCTTCCATCTCCACGAGGAGGTCGTCAGCGGCGAAGGTGAACCCGCCGAACTCGGCGCCGCCGCCGGCCCGGAGAGCAGCGGCGACCGCGGCGGCGTCCGCGGCGGCAATGGCGCTCCGGGCCGCGCCCATGTTCGCGCCGAGTTTCGGACCGAGCACGGGCAGGTTGGGTTTGAGCGTGAAGCCTGCGACAGCCTCGGGCGGCGCGACCTCCATCGCCTTCACGTTCAGTTCATCGAGCACCTGGGACTCAATGAGGGGCAGCAGTTCTTCCTCACCGTCGCGAGGGCTCACGAGCACGCGCGCGAGCGGCTGACGCACCTTCACCTTGCTCTTGCTGCGGGCGCTGCGGCCGAGGCTGGCGATGCGCATGGCGAGCCGGATGGCGCGGTCGAGCCGATCGTCGATGAGCGACGCGTCCGCCTCCGGGAAATCGTCGAGATGGACGCTGTCGAGTGCGCTGCGGGGCGCGAGGTTCCGGTAGACGGCGTCGGCGACAAAGGGGGCGAGCGGCGCGATGAGCTTGCTGAGGGTGAGCAGGCACGAGTAGAGGGAGACGTAGGCCGAGGTCTTGTCTTCGTCGCCGCGCTCGCTGGCCGGCTTCCAGAAACGCCGCCGGCTGCGCCGGACGTACCAGTTGGAGAGAAGGTCGGTGAACTCCTGGATTCGTCGCCCGGCTGACGTGGGATTGAGGGCGTCGAGGTCGCGGTCGACCTGGCGGACGAGGTCGTTGAGTTCGGAGATGATCCAGCGGTCGAGCTCGTTGGGGGGCTGGACGGCGAGGGCGGGGGAGCCGACCTGGCGGTCCTTCCACCAGGCGGCGCTGGCGTCGGCGTCGAAGCCGTCGATGTTGGCGTAGGTGACGAAGAACGAGTACGTGTTCCAGAAGGTGAGAAGGAACTGCCGCAGGGTCTCCTGCACGAGCGCAGGAGAGAAGCGCCGCGCGTCGGCGGCGGGCGCGGCGGTGAAGAGGCTCCAGCGCAGGGCGTCCGCGCCGTGCGCTGTCATCACCTCCCAGGGGTCGACGACGTTCCCGCGAGACTTGGACATCTTCTCGCCGGCGCCGTCGAGGATGAGGCCGAGAACGAGGCAGCTCTCGTAGGAGGGCTTGCCGGCGATGAGCGTCGAGAGCGCAAGCAGGCTGTAGAACCACCCGCGCGTCTGGTCGACCGCCTCCGTGATGTAGTTGGCGGGGAAGAGGGGGCTCGCGATGAGGTCGTCGACGCCGTTGAGCGTGATCTCCTTCCCGCCGGGGCCCTTCACGGTTGCCGGGTAGTTCCATTGGGCGAAGGGCATGGCGCCGGAGTCGTACCAGGCGTCGGCCACCTCCGGAACGCGCCGCATCACGCCGTCGCACCCGTCGCAGTTCAGTTCGACGCGGTCGATGAAGGGCCGGTGCAGGTCGAGCCCGTCGAGCAGGCCGCGCGTCTCGTCGGTTGCGCGCTCTTCGATCTGGGCGACGCCGCCGACGACGCGCACGTGGGCGGGATCGTTCTCGCAGCGCCAGATGGGGATGGGCGTGCCCCAGTACCGCTCGCGGGAGACCGCCCAATCGACGTTGTTGCGGAGCCACTCGCCGAACCGGCCCTCCTGGATGTGGTTCGGCACCCAGTGGATGGTCCGGTTCGCCTCGACCATCTCGTCCTTGCGGGCGGTGGTGCGGATGTACCACGAGGCCTTCGCGTAGTACAGGAGGGGCTGGCTGCACCGCCAGCAGAAGGGGTAGGTGTGGAGGTAGGGCGAAGCGTCGCGGTGGAGCAGGCCCCGCGCGTCGAGGTCGCGGATGAGGTCGGCGTCGGCCTCCTTCACGAACTTCCCTGAGCCGGGAAAGCCGTCCATCAGCACGCCCCGGCTGTCCACGGTGTGGACGGTCGGGAAGCCGTGCGCCTTTCCGAGCTCCGCGTCCTCGGCCCCGTAGGCGACGGCGGTATGAACGATGCCCGTGCCGTCGTCGGTGGAGACGTAGTCGGCGGTGAGCACCCGGTGGGCGTGCCCACCGAGGTCCGGACTCACGTAGGGAGCGTCGTAGCGAACGCCGGCAAGCTCCGCGCCGGTGAAACGCGCGACCTCGCGCCAGCCGTCGCCGAGCACGGCGCCCATGAGCACGAGGGCGACGATTGCGCGCTCGCCCGTCTCGCCCGACTCCGCGAGGACGTACTCTTCGCCCGGGCCGACGGCGAGGGCGACGTTGGCCGTGAGCGTCCACGGCGTGGTCGTCCAGGCGATGAACGCGGGCCGCGCCGCAGCCCAGACCCCGCCGGGGCAGCCGAGACGCGCAAGCGCGTCGGGGGAGGCGCCGAACTCGGTGGTCTGCGTCTCCGACGCGGGGAAGCGCACGTAGATGCTGGGGTCGGGCGTGTCCTCCTGGTAGCCGAGCGCCACCTCGTGCGAACTGAGGCTCGTCACACAGCGTGGACAGTGGGGAGTCACCTTGTAGTCCTCGTACACGAGGCCCATGTCCCACAGGCGCTTGAACACCCACCACGCGGACTCGATGTAGGAGTTGTCGTAGGTCACGTAGGCGTCGTCCATGTCGAGCCACACGCCCGCGCGCTGGGTCATCGCCTCCCAGTCGCCGACATAGCGGAAGACGCTCTCCCGGCACCGGCGGTTGAACTCCTCGATGCCGAACTGCTCGATCTCCTGCTTCGTGGAGAGGCCGAGCTCCTTTTCGACCTCGAGCTCGACGGGCAGGCCGTGGGTGTCCCACCCACCGCGCCGGAGAGGCCGGAAGCCCTTCATCGTCTTGTAGCGCAGGATGACGTCCTTGAACGATCGGGAGAGGACGTGGTGGATGCCGGGGCTTCCGTTGGCGGTCGGCGGCCCCTCGTAGAACACGAAGAGCGGCGCCTCGCCCCTGACGCTGTCGACCTGCCGGAAGACGTCCGCTTCGCGCCAGTGTTTGAGGATGGACTCTTCGAGCTGCGGGAAGCTCACCCTGCTGGAGACGGGCTCGTAGCGTTTGCGTTGTTCGGTCATGGTTCCTCGCTCGTTCGTTGCTCGCTGCACAGAAAAAGCCCGTCCGCCAAAATCGGCGGACGGGCTTTCCCGCGTTACCACCACCATTCCCCGGCGCAAAGACCGGGGCGCTCTGGTCCTTCGCCGTCGCCGGCAAAGGCTGCCGCTGTAACGGGCGGGCTGCCCGGTCGCGTCTACTGGCCGTTCCGGCGTTCGGGCGACGGCTCGGGAGTGATATTCGGCAGCCCGTTGCGCGCCGGCTCGCACCGCACCCGGCTCGCTGAGCGCCCGTTCGGCTGCCTACTCGTCTCCGTCGAGGCCTCTGCCAACGATGGTAGCGGGCGAGGGTAGGGGCGTCAAACGGCTCGCGCCGTTGCGTGGGGGCGCCCCCTGTGCTATCCAGTCCCCATGAGCGAGAACGGCGGCACGGCGGCGGGGCGACCCAGGGCGGCGGAGTTCTTCGCCGGCATCGGGCTCGTGCGCATGGCGCTGGAGCAGGCCGGCTTCGAGGTCGTCTACGCCAACGACGTCGACCCCACGAAGCATGCCATGTACGCGCGGAACTTCGACGCCGCCGAGTTCACGCTCGCCGACATCCGCTCGCTCGCCGGCGCCGCGGTCCCCAATGTCGAGCTCGCCACCGCGTCGTTTCCGTGCACAGACCTTTCGCTGGCCGGCGCGCGGGCCGGACTCTCCGGGAGTGAGTCGGGCTTGGTGGCGGAGTTCCTCCGCATCCTGCGCGAGATGGAAGGCCGCCGTCCGCCGGCAGTGCTCATCGAAAACGTGCCGGGGTTCGGGTCGTCGAACGGCGGTACCGACCTGCGGCGCACGCTCGCCGCGCTGAACGATCTGGGCTACGCCTGCGATGTCGCGCTGCTCGACGCGCGGCGCTTCGTTCCGCAGAGCCGTGCGCGCCTGTTCATCGTCGGCGCGCAGTCGCCGCCTGCGGAAACAGAGGGTTGCGCGCCCGGCGAGGGGTCGCTTCGCCCCAGTTGGATGTCGCGCCTCGCGGAAGCGGACAGCGGGCTGCGGCTCTTCTCAACGCCGCACCCCCCGCCGCCTGAGGAGTTGCATGACGGCCTGGACGAGGCGGCGGAGCAGTTTCCGCCGGAGCACGATATCTGGTGGGGTGGGGAGCGCTTGGCGGCGTTTCTCGACAGCCTCAGCGCGCTCAACGCCGGGCGGGCGGCCGCGCTGCGGGAGTCGGCTCGACCGGCCCACGCCACGGCGTTCAGGCGGACGCGGCGCGGAAGATCGGTGTGGGAGATCCGCGCCGACCGCATCAGCGGCTGCCTGCGCACCACACGGGGCGGGTCGAGCCGCCAGGCGCTGGTGGAGGGCTGCGCCGGCGAGCTGCGCGTCCGCTGGATGACGGCGCGGGAGTACGCGCGTCTTCAGGGGGCGCCGGAGTTCGATTTGAGCTCGGCCACGGAAGCGCAGGCGACCTTCGCCATGGGCGACGCCGTTTGCGTGCCCGCGGTGCGCTGGCTCGCGGAGCACTACTTGTGGGGGTTGCTCTCTCCCTCTGAGAGGAGATGTCCCGAAGGGACAGCGAGGGCGGCCGCGATGACGGCTGGGAGCGCGCATGAGTCCCGATAACGTAACCCCCGCGCGCCGAAGCTGGATCATGGGGCGCGTGAAGTCGCAGGACACCGCGCCGGAGTTGTACGTGCGGCGCGCGCTCCACGCGGCGGGGCTGCGGTTCCGGCTGCACGACAAGCATCTGCCGGGCGCGCCCGACCTGGTGCTGCGGAAGCATCGCACCGTCGTGTTCGTCCATGGTTGCCAGTGGCACTGGCATGGTTGCAAGCGCTCCCGGATGCCCTCGTCGAACGTCGACTACTGGCGACGCAAGATCAGCCGCAACGTAGAGCGCGACGCCGCCAACGCCGCTGCGCTGGACGCCTTGGGCTGGCGCGTGGAAGTCGTGTGGGAGTGCGAACTCGCGCCGGCGACCTCACGCCTCATTGAACAACTCGCATAGCGGGGTCTGTCTCCTCCTCTGGGAATGCCCCGAGGGGCGGAGAGGGCGTGGGGTATCCTACCCCCGCCATGTCTCCCGAACCCGACGCCCTCCCGCCCGAATCGCGCCTCGCCGACAGGCGCAAACTTCTCCTCACTCTCGGCGCCCCCTACGCAGTCCTCCTCCTCGCGTCGCTCGTCGCGTGGCCCTGGCGGGCCCTCGACGTTCCCGGCGTCATCGGCACGATCCCCGCCCCCGCCTTCTTGCTGCTCGCAGCCGCCGTCGGAGGCTCCACTATCGCGCTCCGCCGACGCCTCCCGCTCAACATGCTCACGTGGCTCCCCGCCGGGCAGGGCGCCATCGTGCTCCTCGCCACCGGACTCTTCACCATCGGCCCGCAGGACGAGCTCACCGGGCTCGCCTTCCTCATCGCCTACGGCGTCGTCTTCCTCATCGTCCTCGCCATCTCCACGGTCATTGCGTCGCAGAGCGGCGCGCTGGCCATCAGCCTCATGGCGTTCTTCATCTTCACCCAGGCCGCCAGGTTCCCCGTGTTCGAGGCCGATGCCCCCGCAGCCATAGAAGGAGCGACCGCCCTGACGCTCGCGGCGGCCCTTCTCGCGACCGCCGAAATCGCCCTGATGGCGTGGCTCGCCCGCCGGCTCGTCGAGGCCGCCGACGTCTCCGCCGGACGCTCGGCTCTGGCCATCGTCGGACTCGTCGTCGCTCACGGCGCGCTTGCCTGCTGGCAGGACCCTGCGCTCAACGGCGTCCTCTCACTTGCCACCGCCGCCGAGCAGTTCGTGCGCTGGCTCCTCTTCATCGGCATCCAACTCGGCATGGCGGCGGTCCTCATCCGCATCCGCCGCGCCCAGGCTCGCGAAGAAGCGCCAGGCTAGGGACCTGCCGGGAGGCTTATGCCCCACGCGGTTCGTGGTGAGCCTAAGGATACGGTACTGCGAACTTTCGAGTGGGAGGTGACGCTCTGAGCTCCCAGCGTCTACCTAGCCGCTGCGATGGGACACCCGCCAGTTGACCACCTCCCGAAGCAGCATGCCCCTGTACTCAGTAGAGGCCCACATAGGGTGGCGCGATTCGCGGGTGTGCTAACCTGAACCTCAGAAGGGTTGCAGCCACAGGGGCGAGGACGATCTCGGTCAGGAAGGGCCCAGATTCCTTCGTCGGTTTCAATGGCAGCAGAATAGTCAAGAATGACGTCTCCAACTGCGTTTGTCTCTTATTCCTGGGACAACCAGTCCCACAAACAGTGGGTTAGGGACCTAGCCACTAGGATGAGGCGTGACGGTGTCGCCGTCACCCTCGACGCGTGGGAAACCGCTCCTGGCGACCAACTGCCGGCATTCATGGAAAGGTCCGTCCGAGAGAATGATTTCGTGCTCATCGTCTGTACGCCTCGCTACAAGGTGCGATCGGAGGCACGGACAGGAGGCGTTGGCTATGAGGGAGATGTCATAACGGGGGAGGTTCTCGTCGAGAGGAACCATCGCAAGTTCATCCCCGTGCTGCGACTTGGCGAATGGCACCAGGCAGCACCATCCTGGCTCATCGGAAAGCAGTACGTCGACTTGTCTGGAGACCCCTACTCCGAGGAAGCCTATGCGCAACTCGTTTGCACCATGCTGGGGATCAATGAGACTGCCCCGCCGATCGGAAGAGCGATGTCGACCATCCATCCTACAGTGCAGGGACAGAGCCGAGAGCGAAGCGGTAGTTCAACTCCGGATGACGGGGACATCCAGATTACGGGGATAGTTGTCGAGTCCATCACTGAACCTCGGAACGATGGTACCTTGGGGAGCGCGCTCTATGCGGTTCCTCTCTCGCTCTCGCGTCGCCCCAGCCCCGAATGGTCACACCTATTCGTACAGAACTGGAATCACCCGCCGCGCTTCACTACGATGCACCGGCCGGGCATTGCTCGCGTCAGGGATGCCGTCGTGGTCTTGGACGGCACTACCATTGAAGAAGTGAAGAAGTTTCACCTGAGCACGCTGTCCCTGGCCGTCGACGAAACCAACCGACAATACAGGGAACTACAAGAGAACTGGCGCAAGGCCCAAGCTCAAAAGGAAGCTTCACGCAGGGAGCACAGGCAGCACGTTGAAGACATCGCCAGGCAAATTGATTTCGACAAGCCGTAATTGCCCGCGAGCACTGATCTAGCGCCATTCGTGCGTGGACGGTAGCGGACTCTCGTCTGCAGGCGCTCCAGCAGCCTGTACTGGCTCACCTGAGATGATGGCGGCGTACCTCACACCGCTTGGCAGGGCGGCGCGGGCGTTGTACGCTCACGCACTATGGTCATAGCGGATACCCTCAGAGACGCGCAGGCGGTCGAAGACCGCATCGCCACCGTCTTCGACGCGCGCGACTCCCGCGAGCGCGCGCAGGCCGTGCGCCGTCTGTTCGTCGAGCAGCTCGACTTTGAACTCGAGTCCGGCGCCGTGAGCCTCGCCGGGGCCCCGGGCAAGGTCGAACTTCCGTCCGCCGCGCGCCGCGTCGCCTCGCTCGAAGGCGTCGAGATCCTCTACGTGGACCTCGCTGAGGCGCAGACCGGCACGAGCCGCATCCGCAAGGCCGAGGCCGACGCCGCCGCGAAGCGCATCGAGGCCGACCTCGGCGACGACCTGCTGCTCGTCTTCACCAACCACGATGCGTCCCAACTGCAACTCATCCGCCCCGAATTCAGCGGCGCGCATGTGACGCTCCGTCGCATGGCCGTGGAGCGCGACCTCCCCCGCCGCACCGCGTGCCAGCAAATCGCCGAAATCTACCGGGAGTGGCGAACGCCCAGCGTCACCCTCTCGCGCGCCCTGAACGACGCCTTCAACGTCGAGGCCGTCACCAACCGCTTTTTCCATGAGTACAAACGCATCTTCAAGGACGCCGAGGACGCCATCACCGGCTTCGACGACGGCGAGAAGCAGAAGCGCCTATTCACTCAAACGCTCTTCAACCGGCTCATGTTCATCTACTTCCTCTCCCGGAAGCGATGGCTCTCTTTCAAAGGGGACACCGACTACCTCAACGCGCTTTGGAAGGACTACCGCGAGCGGGACGACGAAACCAACTTCTACTACGACCGGCTCTGCCGCCTCTTCTTCTTCGGACTCAACAATACGCAGTCCAGCGACCTGAACTTCAGCGGCCGCATGATGGAGTCCTTCTACGGGGACGTCCCGTTCCTCAACGGGCGGCCTCTTCGAGAAATCCGATATGGACGAGCGCGCGGGCGTTTCCGTGCCGGACGAAGCCATCCGCCCTATCCTGCACGACCTCTTCGACCGCTTCAATTTCACCGTTATGGAGTCCACTCCCTGGGACGTCGAGGTCGCCGTGGACCCGGAGATGCTCGGCAAGGTGTTCGAGGAACTGGTGAACGAGCGGAACGAGTCCGGCGCGTACTACACGCCCCGCCCCGTCGTCTCCTTCATGTGCCGCGAGGCGCTGAAGGGCTACCTCGCGGCGCAGTGCCCCGCCCTCGGGGATGACGTCGTCGCAGCGTTCGTGGACGCGCACGACACCGAACGCCTGCCGGTCGCCGAGGCCGCGTCGCTCGCGCTCGCGCTCGAACGCGTCGCCGTGGTCGATCCCGCCTGCGGCTCCGGCGCCTACCTCCTCGGCATGATGCAGGAACTCGTTGACCTGCACGCCGCGCTCTACCGCGCAGGTGTCGACGCTAGGAGCCTATACGAGTTGAAGCTCCGCATCATCGAACGCAACCTCTACGGCGCGGACATCGACGGGTTCGCCGTCAACATCGCCATGCTCCGCCTCTGGCTCTCACTCGCCATCGACTACGAGGGCGACAGGCCGGAGCCGCTCCCCAACCTCGACTTCAAGATCGTCCGCGGCGACAGCCTCCTCGGTCCCGACCCCAGCCCCGACAACTACGGCGACCTCTTCCGCAACGCCGTGCGCGAGCAGGCCGACGCCCTCGCCAAGGCGAAGAAGCAGCACTTCACTGCAACTGGCGGCGAGAAGGCGAACGCGGAGCGCGGAGTACGCCACGCCGAGAACACCCTGCGGCAGGCGCTCGCCGACGACATGCCTGCCCCGAACGGTGCGATTGACTGGCGCGTCGCCTTCGCCGACGTGTTCGCCGAACGCGAGGGGTTCGATGTCACCATCGCCAACCCGCCCTACGTGCAGTTGCAGAAGGACGGCGGCAGGCTGGGGCGGCTCTACCAAGACGCCGGCTTCACGACGTTCGTTCGCTCCGGCGACGTCTACCAGCTGTTCTACGAGCGGGGCTGCCAACTGCTACGCGAGCGCGGCCTGCTCGCGTACATCACCTCCAACTCTTGGCTGAAAGCCGAGTACGGCAAGTCCCTACGCCGCTACTTCGCGGAGCGCCACACCCCTCTCCGCCTCTTGGAACTGGGCAAGGACGTCTTTGAGAGCGCTATCGTGGACAGCGGCGTCCTGCTGCTACGCAAAGGGCCCGGCGCCGGCGCCTTCCCTGCCGTCGATATGGACCGGCTCCCCACCAAAGAGGTTCCGCCCCCCGACAGCATGTGGGGGCGGGCCCGCCCAAACGATGAAGCGCCGTGGAGCATCCTGTCGCCGCTCGGACAGAGCGTAATGGACAAGATGTTGGCGAAGGGAACTCCGTTGAAAGATTGGGATATTGCTATTAACTATGGAATAAAGACAGGCCTCAACGATGCCTTCATCGTCGATAATCAGACTAAGGAGGCACTAGTCGCACAAGACCCCAGATCCGCCGAGGTCATTAAACGAATAGTGCGTGGGAGGGATATTAGACGCTACCGGATTGACTGGAGAGGCCTGTGGCTTATTTATTCTTATACCGGCATCGACATCAACGAGTTCCCAGCCATCAGATCACATCTACTGCCACATCAGACAGCATTGGGAAAACGGACCGGCGGAGCGAGAAGGGATAGGAACGGCAATCTCTTTGTCCCATACGAGTGGTACGAATTGCAGGTAGACTATTACAATTCCGGAGCTTACAAAATGTTTGCTATGGAAAAACTGTTCTGGATGGATATGTCTCCAGAGGCACGGTTTGCGTATGATGATGGGCAGATGTTCTGCAACGACAAGGGCTTCATTTTGATTGGCGAGTCCTTGAAATACCTTTGTGCGGTTCTCAACAGCTCTCTAGTCACTTGGATTATGAAGAACACGGCACTGACTACAGGGATGGGACTTATACAGTGGAAAAAGTTTGCCGTCGAACGCATCCCAATTCCCAAGCTCTCTGCTGCCGAGCAACACCCGTTCGTCGAGTTGGTCGACAGCGTGCTCACAGCAAAGGCTGGCGACCGAAATCTAGACACCTCGGAGATCGAAGCAGAGATCGATGAAAAAGTCTATCAGCTATACGGACTAACACCTTTAGAGATTGCGGAAGTGCAGCAGAGCATTTAGACTCTGCTGGGTTGTGTCTCGCGAGCCAGTCCCATCAGTGAAATCAGGGACTCAAGGGTTCATTTGCCGGTTGTCGCCCGGACCTCATCATCGGTCAACCCATACAACTGGTACACTAGGCTATCAATCTCGGATTCCAAGCTTGTGGTATCTCCCCAAGTACGCGAGGCATGGTGAATTCTATCCACAGCGCGGATGAAGGGTTGCTGTTCAGCAACATCGACTATGGGAACTGGAATACGATCAACTGTGAATCTGACCCACCTAGTAGTCCCCATTCCCGAATTAAGAGCACTGTTCGACATAAACCACGTTACAAGGGCAGAGTTGAGTACAGCACATAGGTACTTGAGCGAATAGCCTGTCAGCATGTATGCAGAGTTCACGCAGAACATCTCGCCGTCGTCGTATGCGAATCTGCCTTGCTCCGTTAGGTCAATCCAAAAGAGCTTATTCCTGATAAATTCTGCATGGTAAGCGCAGTTGCGGAGATTATAAGGTGTCCTCCCTTTGTCATACCGCTTCTCTAACTGTTCATAATAGTTATTTAAGTGCGCTTTGATGGCAGGGTAATCGTTGATTTCTATCGGCGGAACGCCATCGTATCCGTTGTGCGTGTCGATGATCCATTTACCTGCCCATTTCGCCCGATACCGCTCAATGTCCCGACCCCGCAGCACTGGTTTGAGTACCTCGGTCGACTTAGGATCCTCATCGACTAGTGCCTCCTTAGTCTGATTATCGATGATGAAGGCATCGTTGAGGCCTGTGGTTATTCCTCTATAAATAGCATAGCTGAGTCTTACATAGCTGTAGCATTCCTTTACCTTCTTGTCTCGCACTGCCCGGAGGTGCGAATCTCGTCGCGCCCGCCACGACGAACGAACACACGTGACCTTGATCCTTCAGTGGACCCTCGATTCGACCTCACATGAGACAGACTACGAACACTTGTCGATTACGGAGGATGGTATGAATGCTACGACACCAACCAGTAACTACTCACAACAAGAAGCGCTCTCTTCAGAGCTGGCCCACAACACTCGCATCGCATACCGGAAAGGCTGGGAGCGATTCGTGGATTACTGCGCCGCGGAGCACATCCCCGATCCCCTTTCAGCTCCCGCCGAGGAGGTCGCACGGTTCTTCGTCCAGCTAGCCACTCACCCGAACCCCCAGAGTGGCGTGGTGTTGTCAATGGGCACGGTGGTGCTCTACAAGAGCGCCGTCAACAAGAAGTACCTGGAGACAGGGAAGCCTTCGCCCACGAACCATCCGGTAGTTCGTTCGACCCTCAGGGGGCTGGCTCGGCTCAAGGGTTCCTCAGTCCGTAGAGTAGAGGCTTTGAGAGAGCACCACGTGGAAGCCATGTTGCAGGTATGTCCCGATTCGCCGATAGGCCACCGAGACGCCGCAATCATTGCCCTTGGCTTCGCCGGAGCTTTGCGCCGCTCCGAGATATGTAGGCTGGACGCCGACGATGTTGAGTTCCTTGATGCCGGTGAGGATCATGTGGACCGCATGTGGCTTAGGATTCGCCAGTCCAAGACGGATCAAGCAGGCAAGGGACAACGGGTGGCGATTTTGAACGGGAGGGTCATTCGTCCAGTGGAGCGTCTACAGCTGTGGCTGGAAAGTTCCGGCATATCCAGCGGCCCGCTCTTTCAGACAATGAAGCGAGGCGGGCGTCTGCGCGGCAGGTCAATGCACCACAGCGATATCCCGCGCATCGTCAAACACTACGCAGCCGTCATCGGGTTAGATCCGAAGGACGTCGCGGGGCATTCGCTACGGGCCGGCTTCGTTACGAGCGCCGCTGTCCATCATGCGCGCTTGGATAAGATTATGGCCGTCACCCGGCACACGAACCCGGCCACAGTGCTGCGGTACATACGTGACGCCGATGCCTTCGCGGATCACGCAGGGCAGGGCTTTCTCTAGCCGGGCAACCGACATACGAGCGCGGCAAAGATGGCCTCGTTGAGCGGCGCGCCCCGAGTCAGGCGTGGTAGCCCCTCGTCTTGAACTGATTGCGCTCGACTCGCAGAGCCCCGCTGCGCGTCTTGGCCCTGCCGTTTACCGTCAGCTTGCCGGTTGGTCGGACCTGCCGGTGCTCAGCCTGCCTGCGCGCGGGGTTGTTGGTGATCCCGCGATGGGAGACCTTACGCCCAACCCGGAACGTATAGTTGTATGTCGTTCGCCTTGCCATGGACAGCCTCCTAGATGAAGTGTTTGAGAGTCATGCTGCCACGAGATGTTGTGGAGTGCAAGAGGGTGCTCACGGTTAGTGCGGCCCTTCCGGCAGCTATGGGCTGAACAGGTATAATCGGCGTACAGTCGGCGCGTCCGGCAACCCCGACGCCGGAAAAGAGCGACCGGAGGGACAGTCGATGATTACCAGCATCAAAGCCAGGTATGAGCACGGCGCCCTTATGCCGCTGGAGCCCCTCGACCTGCAAGAAGGCCAAGAGGTGACGCTGTCGATCGAGGGCGTACCAAGGGAGGTCGGAGAGCAGAACGAAGGCCCCTTGCTGCGCATACTCCGCAAAGTAGAGGAACGCCAAGCGGAACTACCCCCAAGCGCTTGGGACGATCTGCCCACGGACTTGGCAAAGAACAAGAAGCACTATCTCTACGGCCATCCGAAGCAAGAGGACTGATGCGAACGCTCTTTGCGGATTCGGGCTACTGGATCGCCCTCCTGAACCCCAGAGACCAGCACCACTCCAAGGCGACGTCTGTGGCCGTGACGCTGGGGGAAGCCTCAATTGTGACAACTCAGATGGCGCTGGCGGAAACGTTCAATGCGATGGCGAGCGCGGGCGAGGGCGGTCGACGCCACGCGGCTCAACTGCTGAACGACCTTGAGAACGATCCCGATGTCGAAATCGTCCCGCAGGCCGATGCGCAATTCCGGGCTGCTGTGGACCGCTACGCTTCCAGGGCCGACAAGACATGGAGCCTGACGGACTGCGCCAGTTTTCTGGTGATGGAGGAGCGTGGCATCACCGAGGCGCTCGCTTACGACAGCGATTTCCTACAGGCCGGTTTCACCGCGTTGCTGAGGGAAGAGCAGGGGTACGATAGACCCCGCCTATGAACATCCTCCACGCCCACACCGATCCTCCCCTGCTCGACCGCCTGAAGGAGATGCTCGCCGGTTCCGCGCGGGCCGACATCGCGGTCGGCTATTTCTTCATGAGCGGGTTCGGACCCCTCGCCGAAGGCCTGTCGCACGAGAGGATGGAGCGGGTACGCATCCTCGTAGGGCATGTGGACAGACCCGTGCTGGAACAGGTCGCCTACGGCCTGCAACAGGCGGAAGCGCTCCGGTTGCAACAGGAGCAGGATGGTCTCGTGCGGCGCAGTGCACGCGAGGAAGGTGTCCGGCAGGCCGCCGGCGGCGTTGGGGTGGGAGTGTCGCTCCTTCCACAGAGTGAGGAGTCGGAGCAGGCAGTCGCCACGCTCCGCGACCTCGTAGCCTCCAGCCGGGTGGAGGTGCGTTCATACCCACGCGGGCCGCTCCACGCGAAAGCCTACCTCTGCTGGTATGCGAACCACCCGGAACCTGGGTCTGCAGTCGTGGGGTCGTCGAATCTGACGCTCGCAGGATTCACGCACAACACGGAGTTGAACGTGCGGGTGACCGGTGACGCGGAGATGGCGGAGCTGGGCCGCTGGTTCGACGAGTTGTGGGCGGACTCGGACGATATCGGGAAGGAATTGGTGGCGCAACTCGACAGGTCGTGGGCACTTGCGGCCACGACTCCCTACGAGGTCTACCTGAAAGCGCTCTACGAGCTGTACGGCGGCCAGGTGGGAGAAGACCTGCCGCTCGACCAAGCGCGTACTACGGAGCTGGCCAACTTCCAGTTGGACGCGGTCAAGCAGGCGATCAATATGGTCGCAGCCTATGGCGGCTGCTACGTCGGCGACGTGGTGGGGCTCGGCAAAACGTACATCGGCGCGGAGACGCTGCGCCAGTTGCGAGTGACCTACCCGAACGATGGTCTGCCGCTCATCATCTGTCCTCCCGGGCTCATTCCCATGTGGCGTTACTTCAACGAGCGCTTCGGCCTGGGGGCGGAAGTCATCTCGCACGCGGTCATCAGCGCACCGCCCGACCCGGAATTCGACGAGGAGTCCGGCCGCTACCTGGACGAGGATGGAGTGGGGACCGGGGTTGTCCTCGAGGACACCTACCCGAACCGGGGGCCTGTCTTAGTGGACGAGGCGCACAATTTCCGCAACGTGAACCGGCGGTCGCGAGGCCTGCGCCACTACCTCGAATCCGGCAATCATAAAGTCGTGCTGCTCAGCGCTACGCCTCAGAACCTCGGTCCCCAGGACATCTACCGCCAGATCAGCCTGTTCCTTGACGATGAGGAGCACGGCATCGACATCGAGCCGGTCAACCTGCCTGATTACTTCCGTAACGCGCAGCGGTGGTTCCAGTACCGCACGGAAGAGGAGAACTACAGGGCCGAGTACGCCGCATGGGAGTCCGGCGGACGGAAGGGGGCCGCGCCGATGAACAAGCCGGTCGAGCCCGACGTTCCGCCCGCCAGCATAGAAGAGGTGCTGGGGCCGGTGTTCATCAGGCGCAGGCGCAAGGACATCAAGGAGTTGTACGGAGACAGCGCGGAGGTGAACGGCAAACCCGTACAGTTCCCGGACCCGAAACTGGACAACCTGACCTACCAACTGGACAAGGTGTACGCGAAGGCAGGTTCGCTGCCAGAGATACAAGCCCTGATCAAGAGCCACGAAGGCGCGCGCTATCGGGCCGCTCACTATCTCACCGAGGAAGCTGCGAAGAGTGCGGAATACCGGGACCTCTCCCGCGCAAGCGACCGGATCGCGGGCCTGATGCGGGTGCTGCTGCTCAAGCGGCTGGAGTCGAGTATCGAAGCGTTCCGTTCCACGCTGCGGAACCTGATACAGAGCAATCGCAACTTCGCCGAGGCGCTGGCAGGCGGCTACGTTCCCATCGGGCAGACCGCGACGCGGATACTCAACGGCGAGACGTTCGACAGCGACAGCCTCCTGGCAGTCTTGGAGGCCGAAGAGCAGCGAAGGCGGGTGCGCGGTGCGCGGCGAGACACGCTCGTCCATTCGACGCGCGATTTTCGCGTCGACGAGTGGCAAAGGGACCTCGACGCCGACCACGCTGTGCTACAAGACCTGCTGGGACGCATGGAGAACGTTGGCGCGGACGACGACGACAAGCTGCGGGCGCTGCGCGAGTTCCTGAATCGCAGAGAGGTACGTTCCGGCAAAGTGCTCGTATTCTCCGAGGCCGAGACGACTATCGAGTACCTGTACCGGCAACTCGATCCGAAAGATGACACCTCAGAGATAGAACGGCTGACGGGCAGTAACCGCGACCAGGCGCCGGCAATCGTGCGTCGCTTCTCCCCGCGTTCGAACCCCTCCAACGCGCGCGTCGAGTCGGAGACACGAGTGCTGCTGGCGACAGACGTCGTTTCGGAGGGTCAGAACCTGCAGGACTGCGCCCGCGTGCTCAACTACGACCTCCACTGGAACCCTGTCCGCCTCATCCAGCGTTTCGGCCGCGTCGACCGCATCGGCACAGAGCATGAGGTCATCAACCTCCACAACATGTGGCCGGACACTGCCGTCGACGCCGGGCTGGACCTCACCGACCGTCTGCATAACCGCGTGCAGTCATTCCACGATTTGATAGGTCTGGACAGCAAGCTGCTCTCAGAGGCCGAACGCCTGAACAACGAGGCAATGTACCGCATCTATGCGGAGAAGGAGATGCCGGAAGCAACGGACGGTCTTGACTCCGTGGCTGCGAGCCAGCGCGCCATCGCGTTGCTCCAACGCATCAGGGAGAGCGAGCCCGACAAGTGGGACTGGCTCACTACGCTGCCGGACGGCATCCGCTCGGCGCTGGTTGCGCGCGGCCCTCGAACGATTCTACCGGCGGAAGAAGAGTCCACCGAGGACGCCAGTTACATCCAGGCTCCCATGGCGATGGAAGGCGCGCAGATGCCGCTCGTATCGCCATCCACACCCGGTAACGAACCGTCCGCCTTTGACGACCCCCATCCGGGTGAGACGCTGGTGCTGCTGGCGGCGGGCGATGTGAAGGCGTGTTATGCAGTGGAAGGCAACCTCGTTCCGCGGCCTATCGGCACCGCTCAATTCACCGCCGCGGCCGAATGCGAGCCGGATACTCCCGCGCAACTGCTGCCGGAGGATACGAACGAGCGCGTCATGGCGGCGTTCACAGCTTTCAGGGAAAGCATCGCGAGGCGGCTAGGGACTTCCAGGCGACCCCGAGGGAGCCGGAGCCGTCAGTACGTGTCGCGCCAACTGAGGATCGCGCGGGACGCGGAGGAGAACCCGGCGACTGCCCAACGCATCAATGACCTGCGTCAGATATTTCAAGGTGCCCTTCCAGAGCAAGCAGAGCGGGCGCTGGCAGACCTGGCGACTCACCGCATCGAAGGCCAGCCCCTGCTCGACAGGCTCAACGCCCTACGTGAGCGGTACCGGCTCAACCCGCCTGACAGACAGGACGCTGACTCGACCGGCCAGCCCCAGGTAGTGCGTATCGTCTGCTCAGACGGGCTGACATGAATCCATCCGAAGGAGCCTGCTTCAGCTGTCACTAGGGATATGGGGCGCGATGCTCTACACCCCGGCACAGGACGGCTGCCGTCTTGGCGCTCTCACAGTGAAGGGACGCTACCAGCAAGCTCATCGCGGAGCGCAGCTTGCGGGGGCTCCGGCCCTTGGGAGGGCTTGGACGTTGCTAGAGGGACTCGTATAGCAAAGCACGAGTAGGGCGGCGAAGCCCGCCTGTGCATCAGCATGGTGTGATGCTGCTCAGGGTGTAGGAGGAGCCCAGTAGTCATACAGGCGACGAAGTTCTTGTTCCCAGAAGTCTCGCTCGCTGCTCGTGGCAGGATTGAATTGAGTTAGGTCTTTTGCCAGTCTAAAGAACCCATCTCCTGGCATTCCACTTTCCCTGACAATCACGACAGCAGAGAGGAGCGGTCTACCGGCGTTGTGTTCGTTCCGGTTAATCGTGTCCAGGGCGTGGTATAGCAGTTCCGCACGCCAAGGTCGCAACTGTGGGTCTATGCCAAGCCAATCGGTGAGCTCTTTGTAACCAATTGTGACTTTTGCTCCGGCGACCGCTAGGAGTCGGTCGCGGATGTTCAGAGTCAGCGTGTCCATCGATTGAATGTTCATAGACTGAGTCTACCGCAGCCTGCGGCCCACAGTTACGCAAGCGGGTGCTGGCCATCTACTTTCTCACGACGAATATCAAGGGAACGTCCAGCATGGAGCTGCACCGCGACCTATGTGCCGGCCTCTCATGCCGCTCGGCTAGTCAGCAGGCACAGGGTCCCTGCGAGGCCTTCCGAGAGGCGCCCTTCAGGCGTTCCAGAAGTAGACGGCGGTGGACGTGCGCCGGATCTCCAATCGCTTCCCGAGCGCCTCGGCCGCCATGCTCAGCCTGCGCCGGACCGCCTGCGTGGTCTCGCCATCCCCAAGCTCGAGCTTCCCGCTTCACCGGGCCCGACGCGCTCGATGTAGCCAGCGTACTCCCGCAGCAACGCGGCCCGCTTGCCGGTCGCGCTGCTTGCGCGTGCTTCGCCGATCGGAAGAGTGTCGAACGTGGGCATGGGCGTTATTCCTCCTGCGCCCGAGAGTGCGTCCTGCGACTACCGGTGGAGGGCATTCTACCAAGTGGGGCGTCGGCGACCGGCAAGCGCCTCGATGCGCCACCGCCCTGCCGGTTCGACCCTCATGCCGACGTCTGCTGTCTCCGTGAAGGGGTGTTAAACGCAAAAAGGGCCGCATACACCGGCTCGAAGGGGAGGGGCGGGAGTGTTGATCTTCCGCCCTCCCCTTCGAGCCGGCAATACCGCCCGCCGCCTCGCGGCGGAGAGCCCGCGCGAGCAAGGGCGCATCCGCGAGCGGTGGCCCTGGCGCGCAGCCCCGGTCGTGAGCGCGAGACCTACGCGGCCGCCGGCTCCGACGGCGTCAGCATGACGGCGATGCCGGGCGTCGTCACGTGGGTCACGGACACCCGTCCCCTCGCGTCATACCCCGCCCGGTACGCGTACTCGACCTCCGCGCCCCATGGCGCGCGCCCGCCGCTCCGGACGGTCCCTCGGCCTGCGCCGCGCACCACCATCCCGCGCCGCTCGCCCTTCCTCCATCCCAGCACCTCGACCTCGGCCGGGACCACCCGCTCCTCGGCGACCGTCCGCAGGAACAGCACGTGGTGCAGTCGCCGCAGCACCCTTGGCGACGGGCGCCGCCGTCCGCTCATGATCTGCGACAGATGGCCTGAGCTGACGCCTGCGCAGCGGGCGACCTCGTTCTGGCTGACGCCGAGCGCGTCCATCCGGTCCCACACGACCCGCTGGTCGACGCTGGGAGGCCTGGCGGGCTCGACCTTGGCCGGGGCCCGCAGCGCGGACTCCACCCGGCCCTGCGTCTTCACCCCCAGCGTCCTGCGTCCCCGTGACACGTTGGTGATGTAGCCGGAGGAGACGCCCACGCGCTCGGCGAGCTCGCGCATGCTCATGCCGAGGGCTCGCGCGCGCTCCCTGATGTAGCTGCTCTCCCCGGCGACCTCCTCCACCCGCCGGTGGACGACCCCCTGCCCGGGGACCTCGCCCAGCGCTGCGACGGCCTTCTCGCGCAGGTTTGCGGTCCAGGGCCTCCTGCCCGTGGCGACCATGGAGAGATAGCCGGCGGAGACGCCCATCCTCTCCGCAAGCTCTTGGATGGTGAGTCCCCTGCGCCTGGCGGCGGCCCTGAGCTCGGTCTCCGTCCCGCCCCTGCGTCCTGCGGCGGTGTTCGCGGTCGTCTGCGTGGTCGTAGCGGTCGTCATGTCGCTTCCTCCTTGTGGTGAGGCAAGCGAGACCGCCCCCGGGGTGGAGACAGTCCCGCTTGGCGTCTTGTCCCGTCGCCGGGACTGTCTCCGTGAGTGATGCGTGGCCGGTTGCTGAGCGGCCCTGCGGGCGCGCCGTGCGCGAGGCGCACTGCCCGGCTCGGGCGCGCGCCTTGTATTGCCTCGGGCGCAGGTCTTCCCCGTGCAGGGCGTCGGGGACGATGACCTGCGCCGTCGGCTGTGGGGCTGGGGTTGGGGAGGGGTGGTGGAGGCCCGCGGGGTCGGCCGCGGGCCGGGGAAGAGCGTGGGTCGCGCAGCCGCAGACGTGCGCAGCGGCGGCGCGTGGTGTTGCTGAATGACCTGACCTCGAACGGGCGCACTCCGCCCAGGCGCATGCGTGCCGAGGGAGAGAGCGCGACGAGGGGAACGATTGCGGCGGTGCTCCGGCCGACCCCGGCCTCGCGGGGCGTGCGGGACCGGCGAAGGCGGAATCCCCTCTTCAGCCGGCGCTAGGGACGCGGGCCGCTATCGATGCAGCCCACCGGTGCGGTCTCCCGGCTTCGAGACTGGTTCGCGCGGGAGCAGGCTCAACCGCTCGCCGGCCTCGCGCCTCCGGGATGGCGCTTCGCCCCGTGGAGGAGCCGTCGGGAGAGCGGAGCTCGATCCCTCCGGCCCGATTCCGTTTCGGCGGCTGCCTCCGGAGAGCAAGGCTCGATCCATCGCAGCCTGACGTGGGACCCGGGGACGGGGACCCTCCAGCGTTTCTCGGCGGGAAACCCTGGGAAAGCCGGACAACACCAACAGTGTCCCGCTCAACCTACGCTACAGCAAGGGGTTTTGGCCGGTGGCGGCCCGATCGCTCTCTCCCGTGGAACAACGGGACAACAACCCGGCGAGCGCCGTCCCTCGCTAGTCCCACCACAGCCCGAACGTCAGGACCCGCCGCGCCCAGCGCCGCGCCCTCGCCTTCAGCAGCAGCCATGCGACGTCGCCCAGCACGGCCCGCTTCCGCCGCAGGTGGTCGCGACGATCGAGCCTGTCCCACGGATACGTGAACGGCGGCAGTGTCAGCTCGTGCGTCTCGATGAGGACGAGCTCCAGTTCGAGCACCCGCTGTTGCGCCTCCAGGTACGGGGGATCCACCAGCCGCCGCGGTCGAACTCCAGCATCCGCGCCCTCACCTCCCGCCACTGGACGATGACCGGCGTGGCCTCGCCGTAGAACCGCTCCTCGCCCTCCTCGGGCTCGCGCGTTACCACGTCGGGGTACGGGCGGGGCGGGACGTAGCGTCTCTGCGCCGGGGAGGCCTGTCCGCCGCCCGCGTCCTGTCCCGCATCGGAAGCCTGCGCCGGCGCCCCTGACCGGCTTGCCGCCTCCAGGCCGGCCAGGCGCTGCTCCAGCCGTGCGAAGCGCTCCTCACCGCCGGCGGACGCCGCCTGCATCGCTCCCTCGAGGGCGTCGACCCGTTCCCGCAGCCTGGCGACGGCCGGATCGCCTCCTTGCAGCAGGTGGCTGTCGAGCGCCTTGGCCATGTGCCCGGTCAGCCGACCCGTCAGGTACGCGCGGTCCAGCGTTCGGTAGTTCACCTTGAGCAACTCCGCCGCTCTGACCTTCCCCTCCGTCCTGATGAGGTCCCGCAGCAGCGCGAACATGCGGTCCCGCCAGACCTGTTCGGGACTTGGCAGTTCGCCATCCCACCATTCCTTCATGGTTCTCCTCCCCTCGGATTGCAGAAGCGCAAACTTCACTCGCAGCGCCGCCCGTCGCCGGCCCGCCATGCCGGTTGCGGAAGTGCAACCCCGCACTCGTAACCCGGCAACGCGCCAGTGGAACGCGCCCCGGACGAAAGTGTTCACCGCGCCACGTCCTGTAGGGGGCCTTCCGTCAGTCTGCGGAGTCGCCCACGGCCCTGACGGACCTCCTTCGACGAAGTTCGAATCCCTGTACACGGGTAGAACATCACAGGAGATTCCCCGATTCCCACGCCCTATAGGGGAGGACGCGCGCGACCTCCCTGGCCTGGAACAAGGCAGCGCGGGGACGCCGGCCGTCGGGCCCTGCCTCCTCCTGCGCGGCCACGTCTGCGTGCGATGGCGGAGTACGGCCCTTAATGGCGCATGCGGGTCGAGTCCCACCCAGCACTAAGGCACTTCGTCGACGCGGCTCATCGCAATCGGAGGACTGAACTCCAACGGCCTGATTGCCAAAGACGGCAACTCGAAGAGTCTTCCTGCTCCCCTGCTAAGCCGGGGTGCATTGGTGCGATCCGTCCGCCGAACATGCGTGCGCTCACGAAGAGGGTATGCCAGTACCATGCGGAATCGATGGCTCGGCGGTCGTGCGGCGAGCATGGAGTGCCCTGCGCTGACAACATCGCGAGGGGAATGGTGGACTCGCGCCAGTCGATACGAAATGTACTGCGTACACGCATCGTGGTTCTACGAACGTCGAATCGCCATTGTTCGAAGAAGTGGGCGTTGCAGTATCCTGATGGGTGATGAGAGCCGGAGGGGGCCGCACGTGAGGAGGGCACCATGACCACGTACACGGACCGCATGGCGTCTAAGCCGTTGCAGGTGCAGAGCCTAAACGAGAGCGCACGTAGGGGGCTGGTACATGCCTTTGTCACAACCTACCAACGACACATGAATAATCCCTTGCCGCCTCCACCTGCACGGGGTGAGTTCAGACTCCGCGGTTGGAATGAGCCAAGCGACAAAGAACTGATCTCCAAGCACAAGAGAAGGCTGACTGATTTCTATATGCGCTACTGCCGAGAGTTCATAGTGGAGGTTCCTGTCATCCCATCTGGCTACGTTGTCGATGCCGATGGCTTCTTGAGAGGGGCAAAGAAACTCATAGAGACCCTCCTTTGGAGTCGAGTGTTTGACCTGTTGGAATTCTGGATGGCACGTTACCCAGGCCCTTCCGAACTGGCTGACCGTCTTGCTGAGCGGATAGATGAAGTGCTGAAGCGTGAGAACGTAGACCACCGCCTACAGGACAAGAGGTTCGTCCCTGTTGCAGACGATGTGGAGAAGGAAGCGGTGGCAACGGCTATGGACAGCATCCCTGCCATCCGCACCCATATCGAGAAGGCATCGAAGTTCATCAGGTCAGGCGACTACCGGAATTCTGTTCAGGAGTCCATCTTCGCCGTCGAAGCACTGTGCAAGGTGCTGACCGGCAAGCCCAAGGCCACGCTGGGGGACGCACTCAAGGAACTCGGCAGGACACGGCATCTCCATCCCGCGTTGGAGCAAGCCTACTTGCAGATGTATGGATGGAGGGGGGATGAAGGTGGAGTCGGCCATGCACTCAAACCCAACGCCGTGACAGAGGTCGATTACGCATTGGCCAGACTCATCCTTGCCCAATGTGCGGCCTTCATCAACTACGCGGAACTGGCACATGGGGCTGAGCCGCCTGTCAAGACGGACGAGGCCGCCGACCCCGATGGCGGTGGCCCCACTGAGTAGAGCATTGCGGCAGCTCATGCCCTCTTGCCGAGCCCTGGCGCAGGAACTTGTGGCAAGCCTTGCTCGTGCAGGCAGGAGGGCTCACGCACCCGTCGCCGGGTGTTAGTACCTGCTGGCGACGCCGACCCTAACTTCCCATGCCTGCTGCTGCTCCAACAGCGCCTGACGCTACGGCAGTGTGCCACACACCCAGAGCATGCCGTCTGGACAGGACACTTCAAATCCTGGCACACAAGTGCTCGATAGTCTCCCTGCCGACTGTCGGTAAACGGGTCGAGAGCATGTCGGCACTGATTTCTCGTACCCTCACGCCATGAGAGCGGATGTCCTTGACAACAGAAACCAGCCGCGGCATGCACCTGCCCACCAATTCCTTGGCCACCTCGTAGTCTTGGGTATGCGTGATGCCTCGCTCAATGTATGCTCTGACCGGCTGTATATGAAATCTGGGTTCGTCCTGAAACCATGTGGCCAACCCTTCTTCGAGAAAGGTGACCGATCCATAAACGCCTGGATCCAAGAGATGTACGCTTTCGTGAGCGACCTGCCAAGCGCCTTGATCAGCGCTATGGTGCTCCCACGGCCACGAAGATATGTGAATGTCGACAACACAGCCACCATTGAGATGGAAACCGCCCGGGAAGTTCGTATGAGGCATATCGTCTTTATCGATTGACTTCTTGATAGAGCCAAAGACAAATCTGTAATCGGATGGGCCGAGTATGCCCTCGAGAATGGCCCTATACCTGTGGACCTGTCCTTCCAAGAATCTCAGATATTGCACAGTTGGCCCTTTCTGGCGATGAACATTGGCGCTCCTCTCTCGCTTGTCATTCGACCGGGTTCTTGCGTGGCCTGCCGCGCCTCCTCCCGTCCGACGCCCAGAAGTAGACCGCGTTCTCGGTGCGCCGGAACTCCAACCGCTTGCCCAGCGCCTCGGCCGCCGCGTTTAGCCTCCGCCGGATCGCCTGCGTCATCTCACCCTCTCCGAACTCGAGCTTCCCCGCCTCTCCTGGCGCGACGCGCTGAATGTAGTCGACGTACTCCTGCGGCAGCACCGCGCGCTTGCCGGCTGCGCTCCTCGCGCGGGCCTCTCCGATGGCTGGCGTGCCGAACGTTGGCATCTCTCCACCTCGCGTAGGCGGGCGGCCAGTCCCACGAAGCCGCCCTACAGCCAGACACTATAGCACCGTAGTCTTGGCCTCATGAAGTGGAGCATGCGGCACCTCACCCGTCGATCAAGAGGCCGCCGTGGATACGCCGGTACACCCCTCACGTCCAATCCATCATCGGCATTGACATCTTCTTCTGAGTGAACCACAATGCAGTAGATTGGCTGGCAGCAGCTCAAAGCCGATAACTTCGCATTGGTGAGATTACCCCATGACTCCTAAAACCCGGCTCTCCGTCGCACTGAACGTCAACGAGTATGCCGAACTTGCTAATTGGGCCGAAAGGCACCGGGGCTACATGGCTTGGCTTGTCTGTAGTGCTGTTGAAGAATCCCTAGATCGCTATCGTGATGAGGATGATGCGCAGCTCCCCCTTCCTTAATCACCATCCTCTCCCAGCGCCACGAGTGCTGACCAAGGTACCTTCTATGGCGCGAATCGACCTGCCTATCGGAGGCACGAGTGAAACTTAGCAAGTTCGCAGCAACGCACTTTCGTTGCCTGTACGACGGAGGCGACATTGACTTCCACCCGATTACGGTTTTAATCGGAGAGAATGACAGTGGCAAGTCTGCAACGCTTGATGCTATGTCAATATTCTTCACCCGCAACCGCTCACCATCGAATGCCGATTACTCCTATGCCCAAATCCCTTCGAATGTAGATTCAGAAGAGAGCGTCTTTCAAGAGACAGAGATTGCATTGGAGGCTGACTTTGAGCTTGATCACGTAGAACTCCAGCAGATTAACGAAAACCTGGTCGCTCCTGTGACGAAACTGCGAATCCGAAAAGTGGCCACTATGAACGGGCTCACAAAGGTTGAAATTGAATGCCCAACACCGGTTGAAAAGGAACTTAGAATAGACCCAGAGACCATTACATTACCTCAAATAAGGGATCTATCGGAGAAGTTCAATATCACAATACCCGGAGGAACGAAAAAGGCACCGAATCTAGTCGCGTTTCTCAACTGGATAAAGAGCCAACCAATGCTCACCGACTGGTCCCCGGCACCTCAATCGATAATTGCGATGATGCCAGATTTCGAACTTGTACGTGGCGGTTCAGATCCTGAAGGGGTGCTTCATCATATTCTGTCAATAGCATACAAAGACGAGTTGGCGAGAGATGAAAACCGCACCCTATTGACACAACTCGAAAAGAATATACGTGGGCCATTGCAGGATCGAGCTTCTACTCTAAAGGAGACGATAAGAGAATATGTTCCGAGTATTGAAGACGTCGTGGTATCACCTGAGTTTGGCTTCGAATCAGGTTTCCGACGTTCTTCATTGCATCTGGTAGGCCGAAATGGGCACCCAATCGATTTGTCGATGAGAGGCGCGGGGCTTAGGCAGCAAGTCACGTTGGCCACATACGAATGGAGCTCTGGCGTCCTAGAAAGCCGACAGCAAGAAGGAGGTCGTCCATTGATCTTGGCTTTTGATGAACCAGACGTTCATTTGGACTATAAAGCGCAGCAACATTTGTTCAATACAATAGGTCGGTTTGCAGAGACTGGCATCCAGGTAGTGATAGCCACACACTCGATGAATTTTATAAACCGAGTGCCTATCCATCAAATTGACCACTACTCGTTGTCTCCAGACCAAAGCCGCAGCGTTATCGGCACTCTTCAGCCTAGCGACGACCCCGAAGAAAGAGAGTTCTTCCTAAACAGATTAGGGAGTAACATGGGATTGGAGAACAGCACTATGTTCTATGAGCGCTGTTTTTTGACTGTTGAAGGCAAGACTGAAGAGGGTGCACTACCACGATTGTTCGAGCTATGTGTTGGGAGTTCGACTCATGCCCGAGGAGTGAAACTGGTCAACTGCTACAACAACCACGGGGCGATTGTGGCCGCACAATTCCTTCATCGCAACGGGCGGCCAGTCATATTCTTGGTGGACGAAGACACGACACTCCACAAAGGTACTTCCAGGCTCCTCACAGAACAGAACCTGCATAAGGCAGGATTCCCCATCGAGAGACGGCACATCGTGGTGCCGAGTTGCTTCGAGTATGCTTTCTCGAATGACGTGTGGTGTCGGGTCCTGAACGATCACCAGGCGGAGAATCAAGAGGTGTGGAGTAGCTCTGACATAGCGAATCTCAGGACGTCCCCTAAGGAGTTCCTCGATAGCATCCAAGAAGTACTGCAAGGCGAATCTAAGCCGCTCATAGGAGTTTGGCTCGCTGCGGCGGTGTGGGAGGTCAGTGAAATCCCGGAGTCGATACGGCATTGCTTGGTGCAGGCTGACCAACTAGCCAACCCTCACGCCATTTGATCATGATCGAATCTGGAGATACCGAAGGAGGTAGTAATGGCACTTCAGCTCTTCAATTTAGACGAACTGACTCGAACATTAATGGTTGAGGAGTTAGAGTTCGATGTGACCTCTGGGGATCTTTACTTGAGCCCTAGATTGAATCGTCGTGGGCAAGTCGAGTATGAGCAGCTATTGCGGACGGCCTTTTTGGAAGGCGACGATCAATCACTAGCCAGCGACATACGATCTCGGGGCCTTCTGAATGACTCTGAACAACGACGAAGACCTAGTGGCGGCTATTCAACAGCAAGAGTTCCTGTGAGTGCTCCGGAAACGCTGGCTGAGGGCGAATTCAATCGATTCTACGTCAGAGCTCTCTGTAGGAGAGTCATTGATGACGGGGCAGGTGAGCTCGAGGTGTATCGCGCGAAAGCGGTCGCCAATCCTCGAAGCGCGTCCGAGGCAATGATTGGCCAGAGGATTGATGCAAGTGCCCTACTGCAGGACTTGCGCACCAATCCAGGCGTTGATACTGGGTTGGGTTTGCCCGCAGGTCCCAACTCCGGACTAAGTGTTAGGCTCTCTTGATGTCAAATCGACGAGACAAATCGCGATTCGGCGGACAACGTAGTGGTCATAGGACCGATGCACGTCGAAGAGTGGACCGAGAGGTTCCGCGCGCAGCCCTTGCCCAGGGACTTCCCGAGTGCTAGCACCCGCTGCGGTAAAACTCACCGACGCGCCTGGCTAGCTGTGCTCGTTGCTCCCCGTTGAGTCGCGAGTTTGACAGAAACGTGCTCCAGCCGATGAACTGCCTGCCCAACAGACTCCCACAGTACAGATGCGTACCGAGTTCCGCCTCGCGCCACCCTGCGGAATTCCACTTTGAACGCGCGTTCCAACTGCTCAACGGCAGACCTGCCATTTCCAAGCAGTAAACCGATTCGGGCATTCCTGCTGAGCGTCTCTCGAAAGAACGGAACACCATCATCCAGCAGTCCCCTCTGCGCATCGGGCGAGCACCTCCGCGGCAGCTCGCTCCATAGCGGGTTGGTGGTCCACTGAACCACATCCAGCGAAGCTGTCAGGTCCAGATGAGACTTGTCCTCGCCATAGAGCCCTCCGTACGTAGCGTCACACGCATTGAGAATCTTCTCCAAGTGAGTGAAGTAGCTGTACGGGATGCGCTCCTGTATGTACTCTGGTATCCCGTCCATCCCGACTCCGCCTTTCTTGTGGTGGTGACACCAGCCCCTTGACGCCCGCTGGCGACGGACCCGACCATCAACTCATACCCTCTCGCATCCGCGCCACGACGGCGCATGACACGCAGACCCAGGAGAAGCGCCCCCCATGACCGAACGACAGACCCCCACCCCCGCAGCCCTCTACGCCCGGGTCTCCTCCGACAGGCAGGACGTCGACCTCTCCGTCGCCGCCCAGCTGCGCGCGCTCCGCGACTACGCGCAGAAGAACGACTACGCCGTCGTCCGCGAGTACATCGACGAGGCCGAGAGCGGACGCGTCGCCGACCGGCCCCAGTTCTCCAGGATGCTCGACGAGGCAGCCAAGCCCGGCGCCCCCTTCAAGGAGATCCTCGTCTGGAAGTTCTCCCGCTTCACGCGCAAGCGCGAGCACGCCATCGCCTTCAAGTCCATGCTCCGCAAGAGGGGCATCCGGGTCGTCTCGATCACCGAGCACGCCGACGACACGCCGACCGGCAAGCTGATGGAGGCGATCATCGAGAGCGTGGACGAGTTCTACAGCGAGAACCTCGCCCAGGAGGTGATGCGGGGCATGCGCGAGGCCGCGTCGCGCGGCTTCTGGGTCGCCACCCTCGCCCCCTACGGCTACAAGAAGGTCCATGTCCAGGACGGCGCGAAGAAGCGTCCCAAGCTCGAGCTCGACCCGCCCCACGACGCCGTGGCCCGTCGCATGTTCGACATGGCGCTGCGCGGCGGCACGACGCTGGACATCGCCAAG
>DAOUKL010000086.1:0-10975 GCA_034421335.1 Dehalococcoidia bacterium
CGAGCGGCTGGGCCAGGACACCGCCGAACTGAGGCTCGAGGCCTACCCCGAATTCATACTCATGCCGGAAGAGCAAGATGAAGACTGACCCGCCCTACGTCGGACAACCCATCCTCCGCACCGAGGACGACCGCCTCCTGCGCGGAAGCGGCAGCTTCACCGCCGACATTCAGCTCCCCGGCATGATCGCCCTCGCCGTTGTCCGCAGCCCCTACGCCCACGCCGCCATCACGAGCATCGACGCCTCCCCCGCCCTGGCTATGCCCGGGGTCGTCGCAGTGCTCACCGGCGACGACCTCGACGGCGTCGGACTGCTCGACAGCGTCGGACGCCCCGGCATGGAGATCAAGCAGGGCGGCGCACACCCTGTGCTCGCGCTCGGACGCGCCCTTTACGCCGGACAGCCAATCGCAGCCGTCGCAGCCGAGACCGCCGCGCAGGCCGCCGACGCCGCCGCGCGCGTCGCCGTCGCCTACGAACCCCTCGAACCCGTCAACGACCTCGAACGCGCCGCCGAAGGCGGCTACCCGACCCTCCACCCCGTTATGGAGAACAACGTCTGCGCCTACCAGCGCGCCGGCGGAGGGGACGTCGACGCCGCGTTCGCGGCCGCCGACCGCGTCGTCTCCGGCAAGTTCGTCGTCCCCCGCCTCGCCCCCATGGCGATGGAGGGACGCGCCTGCATCGCCGACTACGACGCCGCATCCGGCGACCTCACGTTCTGGTCGTCCAACCAGTCAGCCCACGACACTCAACACCACGTCGAGGAGGTGGTGAGCGTTCCGGGCCGCATCCGCGTGTTCGCCCCCGACGTCGGCGGCGGCTTCGGACACAAGCACCACGTCTACCCCGAAGAGATGGCCGCCGTCGTCCTCGCGATGCGGACCGGCAGGCCGGTGAAGTGGGTCGAGGACCGCAGCGAAAACATCCACTCCTCCCACGCCCGCGGACTCGAAGCGTCCCTCGAAGCCGCTGTCCGCAACGACGGCAAGCTGCTCGGCCTCCGCGCCCGGTTCTACTCCGACATGGGCGCCTACTGGATCAGCGGCGCCTTCACCTCCCCCGACAACGCCGCCAAGCGCATCACCGGCCCCTACGACGTGCCCGCCTACGACGGCCAGCAGTTCTGCGTGATGACCAACCGCCCGCCCATGACCGCCTACCGCGGCGCCGGACAACCCGAGGGCACGTTCTGCATCGAGCGCCTCCTCGACGTCATCGCCGACGAACTCGGCCTCGACCCGGTCGAGCTCCGCCGTCAGAACCTCATCCCCCCAACCAGCTTTCCCTACACCACCATCGCCGGCATTCCCTACGTCGACGGCGACTACGAACCCGTCCTCGACCGGGCACTCGAGGCCGCCGGCTACAGCGCCCTTCTCGAACGGCGCGACCGCGAGCGCGCGGAGGGCCGCCTCGTCGGCCTCGGCGTCGCCCTCTCCACGAAAGGCTCCGGCGGCACCGGGGGCGCAGCCGCGCGCTCCAGCGCCGCCAGGATCGTCGTCGCCCCAAGCGGCGGCGTCACGCTCGTAACCGACATCTCCCCCCACGGCCAGGGCAACGCCACCACCTTCGCCCAGATTACCGCCGACGCCCTCGGCGTGCCCATCGACGACGTCGACGTCCAATGGGGCGACACCGAACTCATCGAGCCGTTCGGCCCCGGCGCCGGCACCTACGCCAGCCGGGGACTCGTCATCGGAGGCCACGCCGTCCACCAGACTGCCCTCCAAACGCGCGACGCCCTCCTCGACGCCGCTGCCCACGTCCTCGAGGCCGACCGCGCCGACCTCGAAATCGAACGGGGCGTCGTCCGCTCCCGCGCCGACGCCTCGCGCCAGATGCCCATCGGACGCCTCGCCGCCCTCGCCGGATCGCCCGGCGGCGGCTTCGAGCACTACTCCACCTACACCCTCCCGCCCGGAAGCTTCGCCTTCGCCGCCCACGTCGCCTACGTCGAAATCGACCCCGACACTGGCGCGCCCGACGTCCGCGACTTCGTCGCCGTCCACGACGTCGGCAACCTCATCAACCCCATGATCGTCGAGGGCCAGATTCACGGCGGCGTCGTCCAGGGGTTCGGGGAGGCCATGCTCGAGCACGTCTCCTACGCCGGCGACGGTCGCCCCGACCAGTGGTCCCTCATGGACTACGCCATGCCCCTCGCCGAAGACCTCCCCAACCTCGCCGTCGAGACGCGCGCCACCGAGGCCCGCAACGGCGCCCTCGGCGTCCGCGGCATCGGCGAAATGCCGTCCGTCGCCAGCCCCGCGGCTCTTGCCAACGCCGTCCACGACGCCCTCCGCCACGCCGGCGCCCCGCCCGTCGACATCCCCCTCACCCAGGAGCGCCTCTGGCGCGCCCTCCATTCGGCCCCCTGATCCTCGGGTGAGCGCGCTCCCTGTCTCCCCCCGTGGGGGAGATGCCCCGAAGGCGCAGAGAGGGCGTTCCGGCCCCCTCCCCCGAAGACGGGGGAGGGCTGGGGAGAGGGCGGCGCGCGTCAGCGCGCCCCGTCATTCCCGCGCAGGCGGGAATCCATCCCCGTCTCCCCCCGAGGGGGAGATGCCCCGAAGGGGCAGAGAGGGCGAAGCGCCCCCCAACCCCAGACTTGCAAAAATATCCCCACGGGGCGACTATAGGCGCATGAACGTCGGAGAGTTCGAACTCAACGAGCCCCTGCCTCAGCTGCGCGAGCCCCACCTCATCGCCACCCTCACCCCCTGGATCGACGCCGGCAGCGTCGGCTCCCTCAGCGTCGAGCGCCTCGAACGCTTCATGGGCGCCGAAGCCCTCGGAAGCCTCTCCAGGCCCGGCAAGTTCTTCGATTTCACCCGCTACCGCCCCATGGTCTACTACGAGGAGGGCCGGCGCAGGATGCGCGTCCCCAATGCCGAACTCCGGTGGGCGACCGGCGCCGGCGAGCACGACTTCATCTTCTTCCACATGCTCGAACCTCACTCCAACGCCGAGGAGTACATCGACGCGGTGTCCGGCGTCATCGAAAGCCTCGAAGTCAAGCGCTTCTGCCGCATCGGCGCCATGTACGACGCCGTCCCCCACACCCGCCCCCTCCTCGTAATGGGAACCCTCAACGGCGAACCCCTCAGCGACGTCGAGGGAGTCGAGGGCAACCGGCGCCGGCCCTACCAGGGCCCGACGTCCATCATGAATATGGTCGGCGACCGGCTCAGCGCCAAGGGCGTCGACAACATGATGCTCATGTGCCGCCTGCCGCACTACGTCGAACTCGACGCCGACTTCGCCGGGCGCTCCAAGATGCTCCAGGTGCTCAGCGCCATCTACCGCTTCCCCCCGGAGTACGCCGCCAGCCAGCGCGACACCCAGCAGTACGCTCGCGTAACCGCCGAGATGCAGCGAAACCCCAAGGTCCGCTCCCTCGTCGAACGCCTCGAGTCCGACTACGACGCCAGGCGCGCACGGCGGCAGCAGACCTCCGCCCCCGCCTCCGGCGACCTCCCGCCGCTCCCGCCCTCCGTCGAGGAGTTCCTCGGCACGCTCGCCGACGCCGACAACACCGACGAGGAGAGCAAATAGCCCCTCCCCATCCGTCGTTCCTGCGAAAGCAGGAACCTCGCCTCCCGTTCTCCCCCCGAGGGGGAGATGCCCCGAAGGGGCAGAGAGGGCGGATTGGCCCCCTCCCCCGAAGTCGGGGGAGGGCTGGGGTGAGGGTTTGCGCGCGAAGCGCGCGTCTCTGTCCTCCCCCCGAGGGGGAGACGCCCCGAAGGGGCGGAGAGGGCAGCCCGTGGTGAGCGCCTGCGCCCGACAGCGCGCCCTCCTTGCCGCAGACGCTTCCCCAAGGGCCTTCGGGGGCTGACATCGCCGCCACGCGACTCTTCTACGGATGGATAATCGTTGCCGCCCTCAGCGTCGCCGGCGGCGTCAGCATGTTCATGGGCGCCGGCAACTTCGGACTGTTCGTCGCCCCCATGAGCGAGGAGCTCGGCATCGGCAACGGCTGGTTCGGATGGGCCCTCTCCGCAAGACTCCTCGGCTTCGCCGCCTCCGGTCCCATCCTCGGACGCCTCATCGACCGCTATGGCTCACGCGCGCCCCTCGCCGTAGGTGGGATCCTCTACGGCGCCAGCGCCCTCTCCCTCGGCCTCGTCGAGTCCGGCTGGCAGATGGTCGGCCTCACGCTCTTCGCCGGCGTCACCGGCTTCTGGGGCAGCAGCACGCTCTACCTCAGCATCCCCATCGCCAAGTGGTTCGTCCGCAAGCGCGGGCGCGCCATGTCCCTCTTCTTCATGGGCATCCCCCTCGGCATCGGCATCGCGAGCCCGCTCACCCAGCTCCTCATCGACGCCGTCGGCTGGCGCGCGGCATGGGTCGTCCTCGGCGTCGCCGGCGGCGTAACCGTCGCCGCTATCTCCGCCGCATTCGTCCGGAACACCCCCGCCGACCTCGGACTGTTCCCCGACGGCGACTCCGCCGAACCCGGCCTCCCCACCGCCAACGCACAGGGCGGACGCCCGGAGCATCCCTGGACGGTCGCCGAAGCGATGCGCACCGGCGCCTTCTGGCGCATCAGCGTCGCCTACGGACTCCTCATGGCCGTCATGGGCTCCATCGGCGTCTTCTGGGTGCCGTTCCTCCGGGGGCTCGACGTGGCGCCCCAGGTCGCAGCCCTGGCGTTCGCCACGCAGGCGTTCATGCAGGTCGCCTCCTCCGGTCTCGTCGCTCCCTGGATCGATCGCGCCCAGCCCCGCTACGTCGCCATGGTCGGCTTCGCAAGCGTCGCCGCCGCAATGCTCGTCGCCGCCAACGCCTCCGCCGCCTGGCACGGCTTCGCCGGAGCCCTCCTCGCCGGCGCCGGGCTCGGCGCCGCAATGCTCATGCAGACCCACATCTGGCCCTCCTACTTCGGACGCCGCCACATCGGCGCCATCCGCGGCGCCGCCACGCCCCTCACTCTCGCCATGACCGCCCTCGGCGCCCCTGTCATCGGTGTGCTGTTCGACGCCGGCGGCTTCACGCTCGGATGGCTCGTCGCCGCCGCAGGCCTCCTCGCCGGCCTCACCCTCCTCCTCCTCTCCCCCAAACCCTCTCCTGCCTCATCCTGAGAGGGAGATGCCCCGAAGGGGCAGAGAGGGCCGTCATTCCCGCGAAGGCGGGAATCCATCCGACCCCCTCCCCCGAAGTCGGGGGAGGGCTGGGGTGAGGGTTTGCGCGCGAAGCGCGCGGTTCCGTCGCCCGCGAAGGCGGGAATCCATCCCCCGAAGGGGCAGAGAGGACCCCCCTACCCGAACCGCCCCGGATCGAACGGCGAAATGTCGTGGCGCGACTCCCCGCGCTCGGCGAGGTCCGCCATGATCTCCCCCACCGCGCTGCAGAACTTGAACCCGTGGCCCGAGAACCCCGCCGCGAATGAGACCTGCGGGTGCGTCGCGTGCTTCCCGATGATGAAGTGCTTGTCCGGAGAGTTCGTGAACATGCAGACCACGTAGCGCAGCAGACGCCCCGACGCCTCCGGGAAGCACTCCTCCGTGAACGTCCGAAGCATCTCCTCGTCCGACGCCCGGAACTCCCGGTCGAGCGCATCCGGGTCCGTGAACTCCCCATGATGGTGGAACTTCCCCACCTTGTAGCCCGGGACACCGAACGACGGAAACCCGTAGTGCTCCTCGCCCCGCCAGCTCACGATGAACACCGGAAACCGCGACGGCTCGAACAGCTCCGGCGCGCGCGGCTCGAACCACGCGACCGCCTGGCGCTCCGGCACGGCGACGCCCGCAAGCTCCGGCAGCACCTGGGCCGCCCACGCCCCCGCCGTAACCACGAGCGACCCAGCCTCGTACTCTCCCCGAGCGGTCCGCACGCGCACGCCGTACGACGTCGGCGCCCATTCCAGCATCGCCTCGCCCTCCCGAACGTCCGCGCCGAGTTCGCGCGCCGCCGCCGCGTAGCCCGCGACGCACCGCTCCGGGACCAGGAACCCTCCGTCCGGCTGCACGATCGCCATCATCTCCTCCGGCAGACGGTACCCCGGAAACCGAGACGCAAGCTCCGCGCTCGTCAACACCTCGTGCGGAACGTCCTGCTCGACGCACGACCGCAGCGTGCCCTCGAACCCCGCCGCGCCCGGCGGGCCGGCGTGAACGGAGCCGGTGATATGCAGCGCCTGCTCGCCCGTGCGACGCTCCAGGTCGCGCCAGAGCTCGTACGCGCGCCTGCCGATCGGCACGTACGCCGGCCCCTCGTGAAACGCCAGCCGGATGATGCGCGTCAGCCCGTGAGACGACCCTCGATCGTGCGGAACCGTGAATTGCTCCAGCCCAAGCGTCCGGAGCCCCCGTGACGCCAGCTGAAAGACCGTGGCGCTCCCCATTCCCCCCACGCCCGCCACGATCGCGTCGTATGTCCGCCCGCCCGTCATCCCTGCCGCACTCCTTTCAACATCCCGTCCGCCCTCTTCCCGTCGCCCGCGCGTTCTTATCGTCGCCCGCGAACGCGGGAATCCATCCGGCCCCCTCCCCCGAAGACGGGGGAGGGCTGGGGTGAGGGCTTACGCGCGACAGCGCGCCTCCCTGTCTCCCCCTATGAGAGAGAAGCCAGAAGGGCAAGCGCGCCCTCCTCTTGCCGCACACGAGCACGCAATGGTACCATTCAACCCCCCGTGCGCAAGGCGTCGCCCCGCTCGGGGGGTTTTGCAAGCAATTCAGGAGGAACCAGCTCATGTCTCGGGCACTGAACATCATCGCGCTCCTGGCGGCCGGCGCCGCGCTTCTCGCCGTTCTCGCCGCCTGCGGCAGCGAAGACCCCACCTCCACGCCAAGGCCCACCCCAACCCCCACCGAGGCGCCGTCCGAACCCGCGCCGACCCCCACACCGGCGCCGACCCCGACGCCTCTGCCGCCGGGCGTAACTCCGCCGCCGCCCACCCCCACCCCCGTTCCCGAGCCTACGGCGACCCCCACTCCCATCCCTCCGCCCCCAGGGTTCGACGCCGAAGCCTACTTCTCCGGCAAGACCATCAAGATCATCGTCGGCTTCTCACCCGGCGGCGGCTATGACGCCTACTCGCGCCTCCTCGCCGAGGCCGTCGAGCGCCTCATGCCCGGCAACCCCAACGTCTACGTCACCAACGCCCCCGGCGGCGGCGGGCTCCGTGGCCTTCAGCTGACCATGAACTCCGAGCCCGACGGCCTCACCATCCACCCGATGGCCCCGCGCCACCCCGCAGCCGAGGCCGCAGGCATCGACCGCGAAGACTTCGACATCAACACCGTCGAGTTCATCGGGACCCCCAGCTTCAACGACGACCACCTCGCCATGTGCGTCCGGCGCGACATCGCCACTTCCTGGGACGAGGTCCTCGCGCTCGGGCGGCCCATCACCACCGGCACCTCTTCCGCCGGCGGCGACATGATCGGCGGCCAGTTCGTCGAGGCCCTCGGCGGGCCCATCAAGGTCATCTTCGGCTACGAGGGGACCTCCGAAGTCCTCGCCGCCATCGACCGCGGCGAACTCGACGCCACCACCCGCTGCGACTTCCAGTACATCTCCAACCTCTACCCCGAGTGGTACGACAGCCGCGAGCTCGTCCCGCTGTTCTGGTCGCGCTCCCCCATCAGCCAGGAGTTCCTCGACCGGATGGGCACGGGACTCCAGACCGACCAAGTGCCGCACATGTTCGACATCATCAACGCGACCGAGGAGCAGAAGAACGCCTTCCTCCTCGCTCAGAGCCTCGAGTCGCTGGCGCGCATGTTCGTCATGGCCCCCAACACGCCGGAGGAGATCGTCCTCACCTGGCAGCGCGTCTTCCGGGAGATCGTCGAAGACCCCGAGTTCATCCAGAAGGCCGAACTCGCGGAGCGCCCGGTGAAGTACGGCGACCCCGCCATCCTCGTCGAGAACATCGAGAAGGCGAAGGACTTCAGCCCCGAGGCCAGGGCGCTGTTCGCCAGCCTCTACGGCGCGCAGTAACCCGGAGCCCCGGGCACGTAGCGCAACCAGGGGGCGGGCCAATGGCCCGCCCCCTTCGTCATCCCCCCGAGGCAACGAGCGCGCATCCGGCCCCCTCCCCCGAAGTCGGGGGAGGGCTGGGGTGAGGGTTTGCGCCCGTCAGGGCGCATCCGTCATTCCTGCGAAAGCAGGAATCTCGCCTTCACTCTCCCCCCGAGGGGGAGATGCCCCGAAGGGGCAGAGAGGGCGGATTGGCCCCCTCCCCCGAAGACGGGGGAGGGCTGGGGTGAGGGCTTACGCGCAAAGGGCGTACTCCCCGCTTGACGCCCCCGCAACGCCCCGCGTAGCGTTAGCGCCCATTGCGCCCATGAACACCCGCATCCCCATCGCCTTCATCACGCTCGCCATCGCCGCGGGTGTCGGCTGGGCCTACGCCCAGGCTATCGACGCCGCCTTCTTCGAGGCTGCAGCCGACGGCGCAAGCCAGCTCTTCCGCCCCGGCCCCCTCATCGCCATCGCCATCATGATCCCCATCGCCCTCGTCTCCGGACTCATGCCCGGCGGCGGACTCCCCTTCCTCATCGTCGTCCTCAGCTTCGCCACCGAAATCGACCCCTTCATCTCCCTCCCCCTCGTCATCGGCTACATGGCCGCCAACGACCTCACCGAACCCATTCCCTCCATTCTCCTCGGCATTCCCGGCGCGCGGTCGTCCCAGGCCACCATCCTCGACGGCTACCCGCTCGCCCGGCAGGGATACGCCGGATACGCCCTCGGGGCCTCCTACACGTCGTCCCTCATCGGAGGCATCATCGGCGGCATAGCCCTATTCGCCGTCATTCCCTTCGCGCGCGAACTCCTCCGGCTCTTCGGCTCCCCAGAGTTCTTCCTCCTCTCCCTGCTCGGCATCGCAGCCGTCGGCATCGTCAGCGCCGGCGCCGTCGTCAAGGGACTCCTCACTGCCGTGCTCGGCCTTCTCATCGGCCTCATCGGCTTCACCAACGTCGCCCAGGCCGAGCGCGTCACCTTCGGCATCGACTACCTCTACGACGGCATCGACATCGTCCCCGTCGTCGTCGGCCTTTTCGCCATCCCCGAGATCGCCGACCTCGTCATCAGCAACACCCCCGTCGCCAAGGAGCGCCTCAGCGAAATGCTCAAGGAGGGCAACCGCGACGTTTACAAGGGCATGCGCGAGGCCCTGCGCCACAAGTGGCTCATCGCCCGCTCATCACTCATCGGCGTCTTCATCGGCGCCATGCCCGGACTCGGCCCGACCCCCGCGCACTGGCTCGCCTACGCACAGGCCCGCCAGACCGAACCCGGCGCCACCGAAACATTCGGCACGGGCGACATCCGGGGCGTCATCGCCCCCGAGTCTTCCAACAACTCCACCGACGGCGGCGTCCTCATGCCGACCCTCCTCTTCGCCATCCCCGGCAGCGCCCCTATGGCCATCGTCCTCGGCTTCCTCTTCATCGTCGGCATCCAGCCCGGCCCCCAGATGGTCGACCCCGACAAGCACCTCAACCTCACGCTCTCCTTCGTCTACGTCATCGTCCTTGCAAACATCCTCGTCGTCCCCATCGTCCTCCGCTTCTCTCCCGTACTCACCAAGGTCGCCGCGGTGCCTCCCCTCGTCCTCGCCCCCGTCGTCATCGGCGTCGTCATGCTCTCCGCCTTCCAGGCGAACCTCGACATCTCCGACCTCACCGTCGTGCTCGCATTCGCCGCCCTCGGGATGTTCATGAAGGCCTACGCATGGCCTCGGCCGCCCATCCTCATCGCCATCGTCCTCGCCGAGCCCCTCGAAAAGTTCATGAGCATCTCCATCCAGGCCAAGGGGATCTCGATGGTCTGGCAACCCGCCTTCCTCGGCATCCTCATCGTCGTCGGCGCCGCCGTCTACTTCTCTCTCCGCGTCCAGCGGAGCGCCCAGCGGCTCCAGCAACGCGCCGAGGCCTCGCCCTCCACAAGTGTGGGGGGCAGCCCCGAAGGGGCGGGGGGTATGACTACCGCTGACGGAGAAGAACCGGGGAGAGGGCAATGAGCAACGCCCCGACGCCGACTCACCGCCAGATCTCGTGGACCTCGCCCGAAATCCTCGGCGAGATCGTCCTCCTCGGCATCATCGCCGTCCTCGCCGTCGGCTACCTCTTCCAAGTCGTCGCGCTCCCCGTCGGACAGGACTGCGCCGACGGACGCCCCACGCCGCTCGAGCCCGTGTCGTGCTTCATCCTCCAGAGCGCCCCCGACATCGCCGACCGCTTCGGCATTCACGACATCCGGCTGCCGGGACGCTGGCTCCCCCTCATCGCCATCACCATCGGCACCCCCCTCTGGGTCATCCGGCTCATCACCGTGCTTCGACGCCGCCAGGCCCTCCGGGAAGGCATGATCATGGACCTCGGCTTCCGCCTCGGCGAAGACCCCGAGGCCGAGAGGCGGCGCGCCTTCCTCTACTTCGGCACGCTCCTCCTCCTCGTCCTCCTCGTCTGGTTCGCCGGCTTCCACGTCGGCCTCCCCCTCTGGGTCTTCGGTTACCTCGTCCTCTGGACCCGCATGAAATGGTGGTGGGCGCTCCTCATCGCCGCCGCCTTCGAGACCTTCATCGTCGGCATCCTCGACATGACGCTCGACATCTTCTGGTTCGAGCCCCTCCTCTTCCGCTGGCTCGGCGTCGACTACCCCATCAACGACTGGTTCACCCGCATCTTCTAGCGCTATCGCGCGCCTCCGTCATTCCCGCCCCCTCCCGTCGCCCGCGCAGGCGGGAATCCATCCGGCCCCCTCCCCCCGAGGGGGGGGGGTTGGGGAGAGGGCGGCGGTCCGGCCCCCTCCCCCGAAGTCGGGGGAGGGCTGGGGTGAGGGTTTGCGCGCGCCAGCGCGCCTCCGTCATCCCTGCCCCCTCCCGTCATTCCTGCGAAAGCAGGAATCTCGCCCCCTTTCTCCCCCCGAGGGGGAGGGTTGGGGAGAGGGCGGCGGTCCGGCCCCCTCCCCCGAAGTCGGGGGAGGGCTGGGGTGAGGGTTTGCGCGCGCCAGCGCGCCC
>DAOUKL010000087.1:0-6971 GCA_034421335.1 Dehalococcoidia bacterium
TGACGACCGGCGTGCCGACGAGCCCGACCCGCGCGACGGTGGAACCGAGTCCGAACGCGATGGAGGTGGCGATGGCGAAGAGGACGCCGGTGAACTCCGCGCTCACGCCGGCGCGTCCGTTCGGAGCGCGTCAGTCAAGACCGTAGAACCGTGTCGGGTTGTCGCGCACGATCTTGTCGGCCACGCGCGCCGGTATGTCCTCGCGCCTGCGCAGGATGGCGTGCGCGTCGATCTCGGCGGACTGGTCGGCGTGCGTGTAGTCGGTGCCGAGGATGAGGTTGTCCTCGCCGGTGTGCTTCATCACGTACGGCAGGTCCTCGTGCGTCTGGCACGCGATGTAGAAGCGCCCCTGCCGGAAGAGGTCCTGCCCCAGTTCGAACTGGCCCATCCAGCCGGAGCGCTCATGCCGCGCCTGCAATTCGGCCATCGCGTAGGGCGCCCATGACGACATCGTCTCGATGAAGCCCACGCGCAGATTCGGGAACCGCGCCGGCACGCCCGCCAGGACCATGGAGACGAACGCGTCGATCGGCGAGAGGCTGAAGTTGTACATGGTGAGGTGCGAGAGGAGCGTGTCCGTGATGGCGGGGTCGCCGGCGGCGATGTGGACGCAGACCGGCATATCGAGACGCTCCGCGGCTTCGTACAGCGGGAAGAAGTACGGGTCGCTCGCCGAGCGAGCGCCCGCCTCGACGCCGCGCTTGAACACGCCGCAGGCGCCGTGTTCGCGGCCCCACTCGATCTCTTCCGCCGCCTTGTCCATGCTCAGTATGGGCGGGATGACGACCCAGCGGAGGCGTCCGCCGCTCTCTTCCGATTTGGCGCCGAGCCAGCGGTTGTAGGCGCGGACGAGCGCGTACTCCACGTCCGGCCTCGCGCTGACCGTGGTGAGGAAGAGGGTGGGGTACATCACCTGCACGTCGACGCCCAGCCGGTCCATGTCGCTCAACCGCCCGGCAACATCGGTCAGCTCCCGCGTCCCGACGGTCGTGCCGGTGCGGACGTCGTCACGGTTGCGACGGATGCGGAGCAAGCCGTCGATGCTCCAGAAGCGGTTGTATCCCTTGGGGGCGAGCGCGGGATCGACGTAGCCGTCGGGGGGTTCAATGGTGAGCGGGTGGAACCGCTCGTGCTCCGGCAGCAGGTACGACCACGTCTCCTCGTTCTCATCCACGTGGGTGTCGGCGTCAACGACCGGCATCATGCCCCTCCTCTGCTGGTGCGTGCGGGGCGAGTATACGCCTACGGGTTGGCGCTCATTCCGGCTGGGCTGCGAGGGCCTCGCTGATGGCCTCCTCGTCGAGCCCGTAGATGCGGACGGCGGCGTCCGTGCTGATGTAGCCGTTGCGCAGGTCGCTCACGACGCGCTCGCGGTCGCGCCGCGCGGGGTCGCCCGCGCCGCCCGCGCTGCCGGTCTCGACGCGCACGACGTCGCCCTGTTCGACCATGACGTTCGAGATGATGCCGACGTAGCGCCGTTCGTCCTCTGCGCCGGGGTTGACCGTCACCGCGCCGCCGACGCCGTCCATGCCGCCCGCGACGCCGTGCGCCGGCGCGAGGTTGCGCGGGCTGCCTCCGGCGTACCGGCTCGGCTGCTTGACCAGGTACTCCCGCCGCATCGCGAGCCCGCCGCGGTACTCGCCCGGCCCGCCGGTGTCCTGCACGAGTTCGAACCGCCGCATCTCGACGTCGAACTCGGACTCTAGTATCTCCGCGCTCGTGATCTTGCTGCCGCCGCCCCAGGAATGGCCGGTGCCGGTCCAGCCGTCGCCGCCGTGGTGCGCGCCGTTGCCGGACATCATCAGTTCGTACTGCACGTAGCGGCGTCCGCCGCCCACCGCGCCCATCACCACCATGCCGCTGCTGGCGTTATGCGCGACGGCGGGGCGCCCCGCGGCCTGGCTCAGCGCCTCGAAGATGATGTCCTCAACGGTCGAGAGCGTCATGGAGTAGAAACCCACTGGCGTCGGGAACGTCGGATTCAGCACCGTGCCCTCACGGAAGCGGCATTCGACCGCCCGCGCAAGCCCGAAGTTGTTCGGCACGCCGGGGTCGATCATCGCGATCACCGCGTAGTACGCCATGCCGTGGATGAACGGCGGACGCACGTTGATGGGGCCGGGGCTCTGGTCGTCCGTGCCGGAGAAGTCGAGGATGAGCGAGTCGCCCTGTTTGATTGCGGCGACGTGCAGGCGCAGCTTCCGGTCTGGGTTGACGATGTCGTCGGTGAACGCTTCCGCCTCCCAAACGCCGTCCGGCCACTGCCGTATCTCCTGGCGCACGCGCGCCTCGGTGCGAAAGCCTATCTGCTCGAAGGCGTCAACTACGGTCTCCTGGCCGTACTCGTCCATCAGGTTCTTGAGCCGCGCCGAGCCGATGCTCCAGAGCGCGCCCGCCTGCGCGCCGAGGTCGCCGATGACCAGTTCCGGCGTGCGGCTGTTCGCGCGCAGCATCTGGTGCGTCTCGTACAGCGGCTCGCGCTTCGAGAGGAACTTGACCGGCATGATCTGCAGTCCCTCGCCGAATACGTCGCGCGCGAGCGTGTTCCGCGAGCCGGGCGACTGCCCTCCGATGTCGCTCTTGTGCCCCATGCTGGCGCAGAACGCGACGATGCGGCCCTCGTGGAACACCGGCAGCACGACGACCATGTCGTTCGGGTGAGGGCAGCCGGAGTAATAGGGGTGGTTGATGAGGAAGCAGTCGCCCTCCTCCATATCGTCGAACGAGTAGAACTGGAGGACGCCCTTGACGCACTCCGGGTACGCGCCAAGGTGCGGGGGCAGCGGAGAGTATTGGCCGACGACGTTGCCGTCGCGGTCGGTGATGCCTGCGGAGAAGTCGTGCGATTCGCGGATGATGGTGGAGAAGCCGGTGCGGAGCACGGCGGCCTGCATCTCCCGCACGATGCCGTCCAGGCGGGCGCGGATGACTTCCTGGGTGATGACGTCTGCTGTGCTCATGCGCCGGATGCTACCGCAATCGGCGAGCGCGGGGTAGAGCGGCCCTTGCGTTCGCGTGGCGCTACGCGACGGCCATAGACGCCATGACGCGGCGAAGGTCGGTCTCCTCGTCGAGGCGCCAGAGGCAGTCCAGCGCCGCCTGCTGGCGGGACTCGTCGAGCAGGCCGGTCGTGAGCCGCCTGAACTTGTCCTCTACGTCGGCGTCGCTCATGGGCTTCTTGAAGTGTCCGGTGTAGTAGGGAACGGACGCCGTGTGCTCGCGGCCATCCGAGGCGCGGACCGTCAGGATGTTGAGGATGGCCTCCGGCCAGGCGGCGTCGCACTCCGGGTCTTGCACAACCTCGATGCGTTGCATCAGGTCCAGCAGCACGGGGTCGCGCAGAACGCCGTCCTCGAAGTGCGCAGGCTCGAGCGTGCCGAACCGCAGGGCGCAGGCGACGACGAAGGGGATGCTGTGGTCGGCGGTCTCTCGGGTTTCAGGACGCCAGCGGGTGGGGTCGCCCGCCATGATCCGCTTGCCGCTCTCGAATGTCCGGATGTGGACGTGGTCGATGTCGCCTGCGTCGGCGACGCCCAGCACCTCCCGCGCCTCTATCGCGCCTTCGATCGCCGTCTGGGAAACGAAGCCTGCCGGGAACCGCGTGAAGCGCGACTCCATGAGCCGGAATGCGCGGTCGGCGCCGTCTTCCTGCGCCAGGGGAGCAAGCTCAACGGGGGCGCCCGTCACTCCCGCGAAGAACCCGTGCGAGCCGGAGAACACCTCCGGCGGCCCCGTCATCCCACGCTGGGCCAGCATGGCCGCGAAGACGCCGTTCCTGCCCGCGTTCGGGACAGCCGCCGCCTTCCAGTGGGAGATGGTCCCGCGCCGGGCCTCGCCAAGCGTCATGCTGCTGACCACGGAGATGCGCAGCGCTTCCGCCAGTTGTTCTACCGTGAGTCCGATCACCTTCCCTGCCCCCAGCGGCGCCGAGATGGCGGCGTAGGCGGCCTGGTCCCAGGCCCCGCCCGAGGCGAGTTGGAAGCTGTCCGCCCAGGCAGCCTGCACCTCGTAGGCGAGCGCGATAGCCGCGATCAGCTCCCGGCCCGAGGCTCCATGCGCCTCCGCGGCAGCCAGCACCGCGGGGATGTTGTCGGAGGGGTGGGCGATGTCCTTGCCGTTGTAGGAGTCGTTGAAGTCCAGGTAGCGCACCATGGCGCCGTTCACGAAGGCGGCCATGTCCGGCGTCGTCGTGTCGGAGGACCCCAGCAGTGTGGCCGGGGACGAACCGCGCGCCTGGAGGGCCAGGTCCCGGGCCGCGCGCACCGGGTCGGCATCGCCCGCGGCCAGCCCACAGCCCATCGAATCGATGACGAGCCGCTTGACCTGATGCACAACCTCGCCGGGAAGGTTGTCGTACTCGAAGCCGGCCGCGTAGCCGGAGAGACGTTCGACGATAGGGTCGGTCATGCTCCTTACCTCCTCCGGGACTCACAGGCCCAGCCGAGTGTAGTCTCCAAGAGGAGCAGGTTCCACCAAGGAACTGCGCCGAGGTTGCGCCGGGGCGCGTTTGGGGGATAATGCGGCCACTACGCCGAGGAGGAGGCGGAAATGATTATCGACGCGCACCAGCACCTGGTTACAGGGTCGCAGATCGGGCAGTATCAGGCGTTCCTCATTAATGGACGCGGGTTCCACGGCAAGGGGCATCCGGGCGTCACGGCGGAGACCGTGGCCAATTGGCGGAATGCGGGCAAGACGCATTCCGAGCTGTTGGACGACGTGGGGACGGACATAGCGTTCCTCTCGCCGCGCCCGTACTCGCTGATGCACTCGGAGAAACCGGACAAGATCGTGCACTGGTTCTGTGAGGCGAACAACAACGCGATCGCGCTGGCGGTGCAGAACGAGCCCGACCGGTTCAGAGGCGTCGCGGGCCTGCCGCAGTGCGACGGCGCGCCCGTGACTGACACGTTCGAGGAGATCGATCGCTGCATCAACGACCTGGGGTTCATCGGCATCATGATCAATCCCGACCCGAGCGAGGGTCAGCACACCACGCCGACGATGGGCGAGGAGTACTGGTACCCGCTCTACGAGAAGATGGAGAAGGAGGACATACCGGCGCTGATCCATCCGGCAAGCTGCAAGGACCTGCGCGAGTCGTTCCACAACCACTTCATCACCGAGGAGAGCATCGCCATCCTGTCGCTCGCGCAGTCTCCGGTGTTCGACGACTTCCCGGGACTCAAGATCATCATGAGCCACGGCGGCGGCTCGATCCCCTACCAGATAGGGCGCTGGCGGGCTCGGATGCGCGGCCCGAACGGAGAGGAGACCTTCGACCGCCACGTGAAGAACCTCTACTACGACACCTGCCTCTACAACCAAGAGTCGCTGGAGTTGCTGTTCAAGATCGTGGGGACGGACCGCTGCCTGTTCGGCACCGAGCGTCCGGGCGCGGGCTCCGCGAACAACCCCCGCACCGGCGAGTGGTACGACAACACGAAGCCGTACATCGACAACATCGACTTCCTGTCGGACGAGGACAGGGGCGCCATCTACGAGGGCAACGCCCGGAGCGTGTACGGCATGCGGTTCTCGTAGCCGCCGCCGGCGCCGCGCCTCTCCGGCATCCCCGGGGAGGCGTGGAGCACGCCTTCTTATTGTGCTTGGACATTGTCACTCCGGAGGTGCGTTGCATGAGGCCCAGGAACCGCTTCTTATCCGCCACGACAGGGATGGTTCTGGTGGCGTCGGCCATCGCGCTCGCGGCTGCCGCGTGCGGCGGCCTCTCCGTCTCTGTAGGTACGAGCAGTGGCGGGACGGACGCGCGCCTGACCGCCCAGATGCAGAACGCGGCGGGCGACTCCATCGGCACGGTTGTCATGCAGGAAGGCTCCACGGGCTTCCTGATGACCGTCATGCTGGAGGGACTCGAACCGGGTCCTCACGGCATCCATATCCACGCCATCGGTTCGTGCAGCCCGGACTTCGGGGCGTCCGGCGGGCACATCAACGTGGACGACAAGCAGCACGGGCTGCTGAACCCCGACGGGCCGGATAACGGCGATCTGCCGAATATCTATGCCGCCGCCGACGGGACGGTGCAGGCGGAACTGTTCACGACACGGGCCGGGCCAGACATGCTCATGGACGACGACGGGGCGGCTATCGTGGTGCACGAGAACGGAGACGACCACAAGACGCAGCCTATCGGCGGGGCAGGAGGGCGCGTCGCCTGCGGCGTGCTGTCCGCTGAGTAGCGGAGTTGCGCCACCGCGAACACCGCGGGAGAGACAGGCGCATAGACATTCGGCAGGGTTCCAGTCGAGGCAGGAGGACGTTCATGGCTGACGGTCAACTCGACGGGAAGGTGGCGCTCGTTACGGGCGCGGGCAGCCCCATCGGCATGGGGCGGGTCATCGCGCTCGCAATGCTCCGTGCCGGAGCCAGAGTCGCGATGCTGGACATCAAGGACGACTGGCTTCAGCAGACGGCGAACGAGGCCCGTGAGATCGCGGGCGACGCCGCAGTCTCCACGCTCGTGGCGGACACCAGCAGTTGGGACGAGGCCCAGCGCGTCGTGAAGAGCACGATCGACACGCACGGGAGCCTCGACATCCTCGTGAACCTGGCCGGAGTGCACCAACGTTCGCTCCTCCCGCCGTCGGACAAGCCGCTCCGCTTCTGGGAGCAGCCCGTGGAGGTATGGGAGCGGATGATCGCGGTCAACTCGACGGGCCCGTTCCTGATGGCGCGTGCGGCGGCGCCCGGCATGATCGAGCGCGGGTGGGGCCGCATCATCGGCATCACGACCAGCCTCGACACGATGACGCGCAACATCCCCTACGGGCCGAGCAAGGCGACCCACGAGGCGATGGTCGCCGCGATGGCGCCCGAACTGGAGGGCACCGGCGTCACGACGAACGCGCTGCTCCCCGGCGGCGGCACGAACACCATGTTCGTCGACCGCGACCCCAGCCGCGACTTCTCCGCGCTCGTGCAGCCGGAGGTCATGGGCCCGCCCGCCG